>CAZHKN010000181.1:0-10418 GCA_964532725.1 uncultured Occallatibacter sp. | reverse complement strand
GGCACAACCTTTTCCAGGTTCCATATGAGCGCGGGAAAGATCAACACGTACTATACGAATTCGGCTGGCGCACAGTAGGAACATACTCTCTGACCGTAACTACAGGATCAGACACGAGCAGCGCAGCCGCTTTCACGATCGCGCAATAATCAGCTCTATATCTCCGAGGAGGCGCCTTTGGACGTCTCCTCAAGATGTATTGAATACCTTGGATTTTCTAGTTTGGTGTTTGTGCAGCGGATTTGGCGGTACGCAGGGCGACGGTTGCCAAAAGAGCGATGACCGCAATCAAGGCCAGCCAAAGCAAAGCCGGATGCCTCTCCGTAAATGGCCGGTCATCCGGGCGGGATTGATAACCGCTGTTCGCCGCTTCGGCTCCGGCTATAAGCTGGGCCGGGTGCGGTTGCAGGGCAAAGAGCGTGGCATAGTCGTATCGCGGAGCGCGGAGCGCGGGATCGCCGTAGTAAAGCGTATATCGCGCATTGGCCGCCGCCTCAAGGCATAGGTCGCGCTCCACCATCTCAAGGCGCGCCGATTGCAGGCTGAGTGGAGCGTCGTCGCCGTTCTCAATGGTGATCGTCCAGGTTGCGGCGGTCTCAAAATCCGCGCTGGGCGTGTCAATCTCCAGATGCTCTTCATCAATGCGATGGCCATTCTGGACACTATGCACACGAAGAAGATTTCCTTGCGTGGAGTAACTCTGCGGAGCGGGCGCGCCATCAGTGGCTGGCTTCACCGGCAGCGCCGTGGCAGTAATCGTAACATTGCGGCTGAAGAGCGCCGGCGTCGCGCCGAGAACAAAACGGACTCGATCCACGGGAACATGAGCCGGGACAGTGAATTCAATCACCGAGGCGCGGCCTTTCTTGATCACCTGCGAGGAGGCTGCAACCGGAACGTACTGAGGCTGCTCCGCGACGAGGCGCGGCACAGTGATTCCAGTGACGCTCTGCGGCGTGATCGGTCCATTGACCTCGAA
The DNA here is from genome assembly GCA_964532725.1 of uncultured Occallatibacter sp. GTDB lineage: Bacteria > Acidobacteriota > Terriglobia > Terriglobales > Acidobacteriaceae > Telmatobacter. The sequence goes on along the minus strand of CAZHKN010000181.1, from coordinate 9,439 downwards.
ATGCAGATAGCGGAAGTCGGACTGCGGCAGGTGCAGCACTGTGGAGCGGCCCAGCCGCTGACTGGTCAGGTCAAAGATTGTGAAGTTGCCGATCCTGGTTGCCGCGCTCCCGGTCTGGGCTTGGCTACCGGATACAGTAACCGTGGCGATAAAGTTCTGCGCGGATACCTCCAGATCCAGATCGCTGTACGGCCCGTCGGGCATGTTGGCGTCAAAGACAGTGTGCCCATCGCGCAGGCCCGGATTCAGCAGCGCAATCGATTGCGTGCCGTTCGGCGCGGTGGTCTGCTGCTGCGCGTTGGTGCGCAGCACAAACGGCGTCTCCGCTCCATCGCGATAGACGCGCAGATCGACAAGCCCCGCCGCGGCGTGGGCAAAAATCGCCGGATCAACCGCGAGACAGCTCTGGCCGCCGCCGCTGGGCGTGTTTGCAAGCGCGCGCTGATAGCGAAAATAGCGCGCCTCGGGCGTGGCATCGGCCAGCAGGAACAGCAACAGGATCGCGCTACTCTTCATGCTTTTCGGCCTTCGCCGCGCGCAGGTTCAGCCAGTCGCGCTGATACACAAAACTGACGCCCATCAACAGCGCGCCCAGGCCGAGGAAGCTGAGCACACGGAAGCCCTGGCTCAGAGTGCTCATGTCGAAGAGAAACACCTTGGCAATCGTCACCGTAACCAGCGCCAGCGCCTGCCAGCGCAGAAAGGCCGATCGCCGGGCAAAGCCCACAGCCAGCAGAACCGCGCCGAAAAGCATGAACCAGGCCGAGTAAGTAAATTGAGCGAAGATTTCAATCTCATGCTGTGAATGCCAGTCGAGACTGTGCAGAAAGCGCCACCAGTAGTTGTCGATCTCAAGGCCAACGGCTATGAGAATAAGTCCGTTGACAGTCAGAACAGAAGCAGCAGCGACGACCGGCCAACTCGTGGATTCTGCCGCGTCTTCAGGCCTGGCGCGGATCGCCAGCCACGCGGTGAAGGCAAAGGTTGCAATGGCCAGGCAGTAAATTCCGAATCTCTCATTGAAGAGCGGCGTTGTGGATGCGGGTGGATTCACGGTCAGCAACGCGCCCAGCCCGAGGGCCAGGCACAAGAATGCGAGCACGCGCAGCAGCGCCCGATTCCGGCGGACAGAAATCCAAAGCAGCGCCGCTCCTTCCACAAGCCAGCCTGTAGTGATCCATCGTCCCTGCGCCTTGAGAGGAATCGCCAGCGTGAGAAAGACGATCGCCGAGGTCAGATGCAAGTCAGAGAGCGCACCGGGGCTGGAGCGTAATCTTCCGTACGCAGGCAAGCGCAGCAGCAGCAGATAGAAGGCGGCAAAACCGACAGCCAGCCAGGCTCCGGCCCACTCATTCATCACCCAGTTCAGAATCGCGTAAAAGCCCAGGAACCCCAGCGCGGCAGTCGCCACCGGCAAGACCAAAAGCACCAGCGAATCCCACGCGGAAAGCTGCCCGCGCTCGCCTGAATCCAGTTGGACGAGCCGCGGAGCGAAGGCAAAAATCAGAAAGAAGCAGGCGAGAAAGAAGGCCGTGCGCCCGGCTTGAGCCTCCGAGTAATAATCCGCGCTCCAGCCAGCATACAGCAGCACTGTGCCCACAAAGGCGCCGAAGAGCAACCGCGACCAGGGCCGCAACGCAACCAGCACGAGAACAGCAATGTCCAGCAGCAGCAGGTAGCTGAAGAGCGCAACCTCGTGGTTCTCGCCGGTAGAAACCAGCAGCGGCGTACTGATGCCGCCGGCGATGGCATAAAGCGCCAGCAGCTCCGCCTCCTGCGCCCAGGCCATGTAGCCGTTGAAGGCCGTCACGGCAATCATCAGGACAAAAGCCGCAGGACCTGGAATCAAGTGGTACAGCGAGAAGGCCGCCCACAGCGAAAGATAAAGAGTGCCGCTGCCCACCGCCTTCAGTGAGTAGGAGAAGACCGCATACCCGCGGCTGCGGAAGCGCTCGCTCCAGCCGATGAACCCCGCGCCGGTAAGCAGCCCGATCATCACCCGTCCCAGCGGGCCAATCCACTGATTGTCGATGGCCATCTTCAGGAACCAGGCCGCCGCAATCAGAATGGCGACAATGCCGATGCGATTGAACCACTGCGAGCCAATCTGGCTTTCGAGCGAACGCGCATCTTCCGGTGATGAGGTATGGGGCGACGTGAAAATCGGCCGCGTGAATGGCGTCTGGGCTGTTGCTTGAGGCTGCGGAGGCAGCGGCCGCGCGATTGACTGACTGGGGTAAGGCGGCAGCGGCGGAATTGCAGCAGCAGCCGGCCGGTAGAGCGGAGGCGGCGGAGCCGTCGCGCGTTGCAGAGGGATTCCGCGGCTGGTCAGTGCTTCTTCCAACTGCCGGACCCGCGCCCTCAACTCGCCAATCTGTTCTTCCAGAGTGCCGGATGGGTTCGTTTCCATTCACCTCAACTCTACTGCACCCGGCCAGGAGTTGTCAGAGAAAATCCGCCGATTGCTTGACTCTTCAGCTTTTCTGTTATGCAGAAGACTGATCAGGACAGACGGTCCATGCGGATCGCGATCAACTTCGGACGCTCTGGCCGGAGGGCCTGATCAATCCATTCCTGGTTAAGGATCATCTGCTCAAAGTCTTTCCAGATGCGTTTGTCATTGGCGCAGGAATAACAGTGGCAAACCCAGGGCCGGTCCGCATAGACGCCGCAACCGCAACTCTCGTTCAGATGCACGCAAGCGCCGGTCGAATCCTTGCGGGCATAGTACGGCTTGCCCAACTCCCACTTGATCTTTCCACTCTCAATCTCCGGCGCGGAGAGGGGAAAGCTGAGCCGGCAGCAGACGGCCTTGCAGACGTGCATCCGGGAGGCGCAATCGACCGTGGCGGCGGCAGGCGGCGGTTCGGGGTCCACGCGCAAAACCACGCCTGCCGACAGCGCCTCGCCCTTTTGCCGCAGCTCTTTGGCAACGCTCTCGGTTCGAGTACGAAGCTGTTCCTCGGTGACCTGTCCGCCATCCATCAGCGCATCGGCAAGGCCGTAGAGAAAGGCTTCCATGCGATTGATCCGCTCGGCATATGCGCTAAGCGCGGAATGCGTGAAGAGGCCGCCCTCTTCGAGCTGATCGCTATCGAGTTTCGGGCTGTCTGTCATGATATGGCTCACCGGGAATCGGTAACGGGATGGTTGGATTACCGTTACCCTCATCCCGCAGGTCATCCACGCGCATCACGCCCGGGTAGACCGGGTATCTAATGTCACGGATTATCGCATTACGGATTATCACATTAACGTATACCTGATCGTTTTGTGAAACCGAATTGAGTACTCTGACTTCGGTGCCTCTAGGAACGGAAAACACGGGCGAAAAAGTGTGGCTGTCAAAGTCATGAATATAGACATTTGCCATGCGGGGAGTCGTAACAATGGTGCCAATGGTCTTCGACCTGTTCCACTCCCTAGCCGCCGCCACAAACTCGGGGCTCGGATCACCCTTCGATACAAAGGCAAGTGGATGCTTGCTGAATGTTCCCGAACCATCTATGCTCCAGCCCCAGGACACCGATCCCAAATACCTTCCATGCTGAACTCCTTCAACCGCCAATGCCGCAGTCTCAAAGGTCTGTTCCGAGTTGTTCCCTGGTTCTTGTAAGTGCGGTGTGTCATGCAGCGTCGCGATTGCGTAGTTCGAACCAGACCGGTTGCCGTGGCAAGCTCCATATGTTCCCATACCCACTTCGGGCGCAGTGTCACCCAATCTTTCCCCCAAGCGCGCAATACCCGCCGCATAAAGCGGATTTCCGTGTGCTTCGTGAGGAGGTTCGGGCAGCATGTCGGTAGTATTCTGATCGATCACCCTCCCCTCACCAGTATTCCCTCTCGGAACCATACGATTGCGCGAAGTTGGGTCAAATGCGACGGCCGGGCGAGAGAGCTGCATACGAGCAGTCTGAACAAGTGCGATCTTCGAGGCGTCCACTTTGTGCTTATTCGGAGTGAACTTCAGGTCGATTTCGACTCCGTACACACTGGGATGAGGGCCGAGCGGTTCATATTTGGTCGTGTCAAAAACTCCATAGTTCGTTTGAACAGGATCGCGCTGCACGACCTGCCTCTGGATCGCGAGCGATCTTGACCCTGCTGGAGCCATCTGGTCGAGCAACGCCTCGGCAGAGCGTCCGCTTGCTACCCGGTCGGCGACCGCATCGGCATGGCGCTCATAGGCGTCGCCCACTTCGCCAACTTCCCCTTTCAGATGAACACCGGCCCGCTGCTGCACCACGTGCGCCGCCTCATGCGCCGCGGTATGAAGATCGGCTGAACCGGCGAAGGCAATGTGTTCGCCGGTGGTATAGGCGCGCGCGCCGATGGATCGCGCCACAGCTGCCGCGCGGGAGTCCTGGTGCGCAATCACTTTGCGGATGTCGTGCCGCCCAAACAACCGCTGAATCGCGTCAAGATAAGGCAGCGGCCCGCCGCTGCCGCTGATGCCGCGCCGGGCCACATCAAGAATCCCTGGAGGATGAACATCCTTCGGCAATTGGCTGAACTTCTGGCTCAGATTCAACTCTGGCGGAGCGTTGTTCACACCGGTCGCCAACGTTCGCTGCACTCCATTGGGCCACGCCGGCGCAACGGGCGGGAAGGACGCGAGAGGCCGGTTGTTGTCATCCGGCGGAAAGACGGGGATACCGCTAAAATCCCGAGATGGGCGCCACCCTGCCGCCCGGTCTTGCATCCGTCCGTTCTCTTGCTCCGGCGTGCGAATAAGCTGCCCGTCGGCGGGAACCGCGCCGGAAAGCGCAAGCCATGTTGCCGAACTCTGCGCACTCTTTGTCCGAGCCGGTGTGGCCTTGCCAACATGCATGCAATTCTCTCTTTGGCCGATCGAGATGAAAGCAAGATGAATAATGCCTGAAGCATACAGCGATCAAGCTGTTCGTCAGCACTGCAAGCTTCTCCAAATCTAATCGGTAAATAATATCAGTCGCTGTTTAGAATCGTTATCTTACAATTTTTTTTATTTCGCTTTTTTTATTTCGCTCACAACTAGAAGTCGTCAATGATTCCGGTGGCCTGATGTTTGTGGATCAGTCGCGCCTCTGCACTCTAGAATCATCTCTTGGCATCTCCCTCCCAACTCGCCGCATCCTTTGACGTCGTCCTCGTCTCCCCGCGCAATCCCCTCAACATCGGCGCGGCGGCGCGGGCCATGGCCAACTTCGGCCTCACGCGGCTTTCTGTTGTCACTCCCTTTGCCGAGGGATGGCGCGAGGCGCGCTCCGCCGTTGGCGCGCCAGAAGTTCTACAGAACGCTAAAAGCGCGGAGCGTCTGGCGGAGGCAGTGGCCGATTGTACGCTGGTAGTGGGAACCGGAAGCCTGGAATATCGCAAGCCCGAGCAACCGTTGGTTGTTCTTCCCCAGTTGGCTCCATTGGTCAGCCAGGAACTCAATCGCGGTGGCCGCGTCGCCCTCGTCTTCGGCCCAGAAAATCATGGCCTCAGCCGCGAAGAACTCTCGCTCTGCCACGCCATGGCGGTGATCCCCACCGATGACCGCCAGCCGTCGATGAATCTGGGGCAGGCTGTGGCAGTCTGTTTATATGAGCTGGCGGGGCGCGGCGTAGACAGCGGCCCTGCCATTCCAGGTCTGCCGGGGGCCGCATCGGCCTCCCTCGAACTGCTGGCTGGGATAATTGAAGAGACAATGGAGGCGGCGCGCTACTCGCCCGAGGGAATGCGCGAGGCCAACCGCCACGACCTCCGCCTGCTGCTCAGAAAGCTGGGGCTGCGCGAGCGCGAGGTGCGGCGTATTCTGGGACTCTTCCGGCGAATTCTCTGGGCTTTGCGGCGCGGCGCGCCAAGCAAGTGATATTGTTTGGCGCTGGGAGCCTGAATCCTGATAAAGTTTTGGCAAACAAGGTGCTCAATGATGTCGATTTTCAGAAGTGAATTTGGGGTTTGCCTTGCTGGGCGCGAATGGTTGGCGCGGCGGCGGGGCTTTGCGGCCTTTTGCGTTGCGGCGGTTCTTGGGCTGAGTGTAAGTTTGGCCGCGCAGCAGCCTGCGACGGACCCGGGGCAGGCTGCCGCCACGCCGCAACAACCGGCAACCGCGGCGCCGGCTGCAAATCCGGGAGATGCGGCACAGCAACCGGCGGCGCCAGCGCCGGATGCCACCAAAGCCCCGGCGGCTGGCGATGCTCCATCGGCAGCACCGACGGCTCCAGCACCGGCCGCAACCGCGGGGGATGCAGCGCAGCAACCGCCAGCACCAGCGCCGGCAGAAACCAAAGCCCCGGCAACGGGTGATGCCGCGCCTGCAGTCCCAGCGGCTCCGGCCCCAGTTCCGGCCAGCAGCGATGCAACCCCGCCTGCTCCAGCCGCGGATCAAACAGCTCCGGCAGCGCAAGCCACGCCAGCGGCTCCGGCAACCGACGCAGCCACGCCCGCTGATGCCGAGTCCACTGATGCCACTCCCTCCACCGCCGGAAAATCCCCAACACCAGCCGAGCCGAAGGGTTCCGGCATCACCGAAGACCAGTTGAAGCAGCTCCTTGTCGGCAAAGAACTGTACCTGCGCGGCGGCTATCTGGACAACTCGCTCGAGTTTGGCGAAAACGGGCAGATCATCGGCCACTCTGCTCAGGGTTCGTACACGCTCTGCGGCATTCAGATTGAGAAGGTCCACCTGACCAAGCACAAGGTCGAGCTCGAAGGCGCGCGCTACGGGCTGCATTTCTTGGGAGCTCTTCCCTATGAGGACCCTACCAAGGCCGTTGACCGCGTTCGCATCACTCCGAAGAAGAAGATCGTCAAAATCACCATCGACCGCGAATTGGTGATTACGCCGAAGAAAGTCAAGGAAGCAAAGGTCAAAGGCAAGGCCGCGGCTGCTAAACCGGGCAGCCCGCCGGCGGCAGCGCCCTCCACAGCGACTAATTCCACGCCAGCCGCTGGAGCTGCGCCTGCAACCCAGAATGCCTCAGCGGCTCCAGTTGCGGCGGCGGCAACACCTGTGCCAGATGCAGCGGCTACTCCGGTGGCAACTGCCCCGGTTGCTGCCTCCGAAACCACAGCGGCCAATGCGCCGCCAGCCGCTCCGCCGGCAACAACTCCTGCTCCTGATGCTTCCGCCCCTGCCGCGGCGGCCCCAGCAACACCGTCGGCAGCAACAACACAACCTGCTCCGCCATCCGCCCCAGCAGCGGCCACGGCTGCTGCTCCGGCAAAAGAGCTGACCGACGCCGAGCAGGCCAAGGCAGAAATGGCCGCCGCGCCCGCCGCCGAGCGCCCCGCCGACCCCAACAGCGTCACCACCACCACCTCGCCGGCTCATGCGGCCAAGGTGCTGCGCGACGCACTCGACAAAATCTTTGCCCCCGGCCTCGACGACCGCATGATGGCCGCGATGCCCGATTTCTGGAAGCTCTACTACCAGGCCGCCGCAGCCAAAACCGACTACCGGCCAAAGGATGCGTCGATCCTGCGCCAGGGGATGGTCGATCAGAAAGCCACGATTATCGGCAAATTCGAGCCGCAGTCCAATGAGTTCGCGCAGGGCAGCGGCATCGCCGGCCCCGCGCTCTACCACGCGGTCATCGGCGCGGACGGCAAGGCTACCGAGGTCGCCGTCGCCCGCCCCATCGGCTTCGGTCTCGACGAGAGCGCGGTGGACGCCATCAAGAAAGCCAGCTTTCAGCCGGCCATCAAAGACGGCAAGCCCGTTGCAGTGATGCTCGATCTCTACGTACCCTTCCGCATCTACTCCAAGCGCACCGACGTCGCCGCCAAGCAGGAAGAAGAGAAACCCTCCGGCCCCCTGCTCCCCGGCCCGTACACGCTTCAGGAGCAAAAACAGCAGCAGGAGCAGAGCAAGTAAGCGCTGAGCGGACGGCTAACTAATTTTTACGTCACACCGATGGCGCTGCGCCTTCTATGTGCATTGCAGAGATCGTTTCGCTATCTCTTCTGAAAGCCTGACAGCCTCCGCTGAGGTTTTCATCGCCTTCTGCGCCAGCTCCTGAGCCGTCGCATGATCGCCCGAACTGTGCAAGCAGGCCGCCGCCGTATGCGCGTAAGCCGCTTGGCTGTGGAGTTCCGCTACATGAAAATCATTTGCTTCCGGCACGGTCTTCTCCTTTGGTGATCAAGATCATCCCCGCTATCCCAAGCAGTCTGCCACACGGCAAACACCCGCGCTGTGCAATCGGGTACAAAAAATGCAAATCCAACTCTCATTCACCGCGTCCAAATAGGCGAGCAATTCCGACCAGCCCTCTGCTACCGGCGCGCGGCATACTTTCTCTTGGGCAACCTCGGCACTCTTCCGGCGTGTCAGCCGGGCAGTCGTTTTAGCACGGCAGGATTTTATTCATGCCGCAAACAAATCAACCCGGCTTTTAGCTCCTGCGAGATCACCGAAGACGGCCTCCAGGCATCGCTGAAACCGGCTCTAACACCAGTCAAGAGAGGGAAAAGACAATGGCGCAATCAATTTTGGAACATGCGGGCGAACAGTTTTCTGAGGCGGCGCGCAGCACTTCACGGGCTGCTTCCGCGGTAGCAGATGCATTTGAAGACGGCGTAGGAGCAGCGCGCAGCGTGGCAAGACACAGCGGCGATGCGGCAACAGAGCTGATTGATGACACCAGAAAACACCTGCGCCGGCATCCGCTCCGGACAGGCGCGGCCATCTTCGCAGCAGGCATCGCCGCCGGATCGGTAATTACCTGGATGCTGCGCAAAAAGTAATGTTGCGGCATCGATCTATGGAGCTGAACTCCGGATGGAGGGCTGCTCCATGCCGGGTGCCCCATCCTCGCGACGTTCTTGTTTTGTCGCTAGGGTGGGATACTGCGCCTCCCAACCCCAACTGCTGTCATCCTGAGCGAAGCGAAGGACCTGCGGTTGCCTTTCGTCGCTTTCCCCACTTTTCGACCATTAATTCTTCTCGATAACCTGCGCATACGGGGCAAAGCAACTCTCAAAGACCAGCAGTGGTGAATTAGATGCTGGGCACTATGCAGGGAGAAATATTATTCAGTATTCCTCAGTCTGCCCGACCACCGAAGGTAGAACATCAAATACGGATCTGGGAGGTCAAAGACGAATTTGCTTTCATCCCAATCAATAGTTCTCTCCTTAGGGAATTTTTCCAGCGCTATTTTTGCCATCTGTGCGCAAGTTGTTATTACGCTTGATCCAGCTGGTGATTCTCCCTCACAAACTTGCGCGGCTCGTTTCAGGATTTCGTCATAAGAAAATGAGAGTTGAGGAGGATCGGCAGCCACTGCTTTGAGAATCACAGTATAAACGTCACCCTCGCCACCATCAAGGAATCGATAAGTCTTACGCTCTGTTCCACGAGTTCGCGGACCATTGTCCAAAACATCAACGAGTGTTCTAAAATCAGTTCCGGCGCTCGTTTGCTCTAGAATCCGCTCTAAATTATCCTCAGTCGGGTTGATTACGAATG
>CAZHKN010000180.1:0-10428 GCA_964532725.1 uncultured Occallatibacter sp. | reverse complement strand
CATCGCCCTGATCCGCGCCGGTGCGGTGGGCGACGACGGTCTGGTTGAAGCTCTCCTGAAACTCGCGGCGCAGGCGCAGAATGCGGCGCTCGGCCTCCTTGGAGAGCTTCTGCTGCGCGGCGCGATCTTCGATGGCGCGGACCGTCTCGCGCATCTGGAACTCGAAGTCCTTGAGCAGCGAGGCCAGCTTGGTTTCCAGGTCGCGGGTGCGGTTTCGCAGTTCGACGTCGCCCTCGCGCGCGAGCCTGGAACGCTCCTGGTTGAGCGCGTACTGTTCGGCGCGTGCGTTTTTTCTCTCGACTTCAAGGGTGGCGAGCTCGTTATGCAATTTGTCGAGAAAGCGGGCGATATCCACCTGCTGTGAGCCCAGGCGCTGGCGGGCGGCGGCGACGATGCTGGAGTTCAGGCCCAGCCGCTCGGCGGTCTGGATGCCGGCTGACGCGCCAGGAACGCCGAGGCGAAGCTGGTAGTTTGGCGCGAGCGTAACCTCGTCCACGCCGGCGGCGGCGTTGACCACGCCGGGCGTGTTGGCGGCGTAGACCTTGAGCGAAGTGTGATGGGTGGAGATGAGCGACCACGCGCCCGCCGTGAGGAAGTGGCTGGCAATGGCCACGGCCAGCGCCGAGCCTTCTTCGGGTTCGGTGGAGGAGCCGAGTTCGTCGAGCAGCACCAGGGAGCGCGCATCGGCCAGCCGCGAGAGGCGGTCGAGGTTGGTGATATGCGCGGAAAAACTGGAGAGCGCGGCCTCGATGGATTGCGCGTCGCCGATGTCGGCCAGGAACGCAGTGAAGACCGGAAAGCAAGCGGCCGCGGCGGGGACAGGCAATCCCGCCTGCGCCATCATGGCCAGCAGCGCGGTGGTCTTGAGCGCCACGGTCTTGCCGCCGGTGTTGGGGCCGCTGACGATCATTTGCCGCGCCTCTGAGGTCAGCTCCAGCGTGAGCGGAACCACACCCGTATTGGGGCGGACGCCGGTCGCGCGAAGGCGCTTTTCCAGCAGCGGATGGCGAGCCCCTTCGAGGCGCAGAAGATCGGGGGCGATCGACGGGGCCGCGCAGTCGTAATCGCGGGCAAAGCGGGCGCGGGCCTGCAGGCTGTCAACCAGCGCAAGGACGCGCGCGCCTTCGACGAGGCCATGGGCATAGCCGCCCACCAGGCGGGTGAGGGCCACAAAGATGCGATGGATCTCGGCCTGCTCTTCTTCGAGCAGGCGCACCAGCTCGTTGTTCTGCTCGATGGTTTCGAGCGGCTCCACATAAACCGTCTGCCCTGATGAGCTGGCTCCATGGACCACGCCGCTGACACGGCGTTTGAGCTCGGAGCGCACCGGAATCACAAAACGGTCGCCGCGAATCGTAATCAAATCATCCTGGGTCGCCCCGTCGCTAGAAAGCTTGCGCAGCGCCGCGCGCAGGCTCTCCTCAATCTGGCGCTGCTGCCGCTCCTGCTCCCGCCGGATACGCCCCAGCTCCGGCGAGGCATCGTCAGCCAGTGATCCATCTGGCTGAATCTTTCTCTCGATGGACTCGGCCAGCGGACGCAAACTCGTCGTCAGCGCCGACGAAATCTCAGACAGCCCCGGCATCTTGCCCACCAGCCGCACCGGAGGCTCGCGCAGCAACGATTGCCAGGCCGCCACATCGTTGGCGAGGCGTGCGACGGCTTGCAGTTCAGCTGCTTCGAGCGCCGCGCCGGGAATCTGCGCCTTGGCCGCGTGCTGCGTGGGGTCGAAGAGTCCGCCGAGAGGAATGGAGATGGATTCGCCGAGGATCAGGCGGACCTCGTTGGTGAGTTGGTGCTGGCGGCGAATCCACTCTTCGTCGGTTGAGGGTTTGAGATCAAGGATGGCGTGGCGACCGACGGGCGACGCAGAGAAGCCGGCGACAAGCGCGAGCAATCCCTCCCACTCCAATGCGGCAAAATCGGCGTGTTCAACAGGAAACGGAATGGGATCAAGGAGCGGCATTTTTTCTCTGACTCTAGGATAGCGTTCCGGGGCGTCTTTGACCTGCGGCAGTGGTAGCACGATAGAATTTGCTCACGCTGAATCGCTATTGCCTCGGAAAAGAATCGCTTGACAGTAGACAAAGGGTGTTAACACAAAGAGATGAAATCCACGCGAACGTTCATTGAGACAAAGGGCGTTAAATCGCTCACCTGGTACGGTGACCAACTCGTGGATTGGGCTGGCGGCATAACAGTCTTTCATTTGGACGGCAAGATTGAGCCGAACCGACTCTTCTGGGGGTTTGATTTTGATGCTGTTCAAGCAACGCCGAATGGGCGATACGCTGTTCTCTATAAGCGATTGGGAACCAAGGCTCTGCTGCTCCACAATGGCAAGATTTTGCGAGAACTCAATCGCAGCTACTATTTCGCTGAGACCTATGAGTACCCGGTAAGCATTTGGAACGCACCGGACGGTCGAACTCTCATCGCTCATTGCCCTGATGAATACAACCAGATTGAAATTGAGGATGCTGAGACGGGACAGCGGCTCACGTCCGCAGTACGCAAGCCGGATGACTTTTTTCATTCACGGCTCATGGTGAATTCGAATGGCACACGATTATTGAGTGCTGGCTGGATTTGGCATCCATTTGACGGCGTTACCTATTTCGGCGTCGCAGAGGCGCTCCAGAATCCTGCTCATTTGGATCAACGTGACAGTGCTGCGGAGAAAATAGGTGATCTCGGAATGGCTGAAGTCGGCTCCGCCTGCTGGCAGTCTGCCGATTATATTCTGCTAGGTGGAGTCTCTGATCCGGCATTTCCAGAGGTTGAGAAAAACCGTCAAGCGGATGAACTTTCATTGCGGACTAAAGGGTTGGCAATCTACGATGTCGCGGCAAAGGCCTACATAAAATCCTTTGCTCTGACGGAACCTCCCGGAACCATGATGCCTGTTGGCGAAACCTATGTGGCTTGTTTCTACAAACACCCAAAACTGGTTTCGCTAGAAACGGGGGAGATTGTTGCGCAGTGGGAAGACCTCGACACAGGCAACCAGGCAAGTAGTATCCTAAGCGGCGTCGAAATTCCTCCACTCGCATTGGACGCGGAGAACAATCGCTTCGCCGTTGCCGGACTCGATGGAATTCACGTTGTACAAATCGATCTGCACGAATAGGAATAATTAAACACGCGTTAGTCTGGCGACTATCCAAGAGCCGTATTTTGGCCGTTAAGCACTTCCGGATGTGACGTCTGTCGTCGTCTGCAATTCTCTTTCCCACCGCGCGACGACAGCGGCGGCCATGCAGTTGCCGACGACGTTGAGGCCGGTTCGTCCCATGTCCATGATCGTGTCAACGCCCAGCAGCATCAACACCGCCGCCGCCGGAATCTGGAACGACCCGGCAATTGCCATCAGCACCACCAGCACTGCGCGCGGCACACCGGCAATCCCTTTGCTGGTCAGCGCCAGCGTCGCCAGCAGTACGACCTGCTGGCCCAGCGTGAAATGCAGCCCCGCGGCCTGCGCGGCAAAAATCGCGGCCACCGACAGGTAGATCGTGGACCCAGTGAGGTTGAAGCTGTACCCCGTAGGAATCACAAACGAGACCATCCAGCGCGGTACGCCGAACTCCTCCATGCGCTCCATCGCCAAAGGCAGCGCGGCCTCTGAAGATGTAGTCGCAAAGCCCAGCGCAGCGGGTTCCGCAACCGCGGCAACAAAACGCCGCAGCGGAATGCGCGCCAACAGCAGAACCGGACAAAGCACCAGCAGCACAAAAACGGCTAGCGCCGCATAACCCGTGGCTATGAGCTTGAGCAGCGGGACCAGAGTGCTCATCCCCATGCTGCCCACGGTGTAGGCCAGCGCCGCACCCGCCGCCACCGGAGCAACAACCATGATGAAGCGCGTCAGCCGGAACATCGTCTCCGTCAACGATTGCAGCACAGAGAGCAGCGGCGCGCGTTTCGTCTCAGGCAGCGTGGCCAGCGCCGCGCCAAAGAGCAGCGCGAAAACGGCCACTTGCAAAATCTGATTCTGCGCGACCGCCTGGGCAATATTTTCAGGAAAGATATTGAGCAGCATCTGCTGCCATCCTGCGGGGTGGCCGGTAGGAGCTGCGCTCTCGGCAAGCGCTGGAAGCACCACCCCCACCCCGGCCTGCGAGATGTTGATGGCCACAGCGCCGAGGATCAAGCCGATGGTTGTGACTACTTCAAAAAAAACAATCGACTTGATCGCAACGCGGCCCACGCTCTTCAATTCGCTATGCCCGGCAATCCCGGTAACAATGCCGCCAAAGATCAGCGGCGCAACGATCATGCGAATCAGGCGTAAAAATATCTCACCGACGAAATGCGTCTGCGCTGCCACCTTCGGCGCATCCATGCCCAGCTCCGCGCCGGCCAGCATCGCGAAGAAGGTCCACAGCAGCAGGGACCGCCGCTTGAGCGCGAAGGGAATGAAAAGACCGATCCCCGCCCAGCGCAGCGCGACTCCTAACCCCAGAGAAGTGCGCAGCAGGCTCAGCGCAGCGCCCACGACAAAGAGAAAAATAGCCGCAGCCGGGAGCGCATTCAGCAAAGCGCTCCTCGACGGCAGATTCGGTTGCGGAAGTGGACCGGAATCCTTCAAGACTTTTATCTTAAAGGCCCGGCCCCAGTTCCCCGGTTCGGTTCAGCATTACGCCAGATCGAAGAGCAACACCTCAGCGCCTTCTGTCCCAGCGGTGATCTTCACAGTAGCTTCGTCACTCAGCGCCAGCCCGTCGCCCTGCTTCAGTTCCGCGCCGTTTACCGTCGCCGCGCCGCGCGCCATCTGCACCCAGCCGTATTTCCGCGTAGTGAAATTATGCTCCACTGCGCTGCCCGGCTTCAGCCGCCCGCCGTAAAGCTCGGCATCCGTCACCCACTTCAGGCTGCCTTCCCGTTCACCCGGCGAAGCCAGCAGGTGCAGCTTGTCCAACTCCTCGGCGATAGGGAAGCTCTTCTGCCCATAGCTCGGAGGAATTCCATTCTTCGACGGCATTACCCAAATCTGCAGCAGGTGCGCCGATTCCTTCTCCGACGCGTTGAACTCCGAGTGCCGAACCCCCGTACCGGCCGACATGTGCTGCAACTCGCCGGGCTTGATTATGCCGGAGTTGCCCACGCCGCCCGCGCCAATCGAGTCCTTGTGCGCCAGCGCCCCCTCCAGCACATAGGTCACGATCTCCATATCGTTATGGGGATGGGTTCCAAAGCCTGCGCCGCCGGCGATCTTGTCTTCATTGATGACCCGCAACGCGCGGAAGCCCATAAACTTCGGATCGTAGTACGTATTGAAGCTGAAAGTGTGGTAGGTGTCGAGCCAGCCGTGGTTGGCGTGGCCCCGCTCCTCTGAACGCCGAATCTGCAACATGATTTTTCCCCTTTCGCTGGCCGGAATGCCGCGCCCTGCCCACCGATCTCTCCGCGGAAGCGCCGCGCAATCCAACACCCCGAACCAGCGCTTCTGTCAGATGCAGAGGTGCGCAAAAACGATGCATCCTGGCCCAACGGGCGGGGTGGACACTGCGGGCGCTTGAAAAATGCGCTGTCCAGCACGTCTGGCGTGCGTTTTCGCCGCGCGGCGAGCAGAAAGTAATTAGAGATAACTCATCAACACCCTGATCTCGACCTTGCATTCTGCTCCTAACCTGAACCACTTCTGGCCATTCCGCCCATTATTGGAAAAACTTCATTAAGTTCTCTTGTTACTTAGAGATTTCTTGTCTTTCATGCGCCCGCCGATGAAGGAAACGTGGCCAATCTTGGGAGACTCTTAGAGGAATTCTTAGAAGCTTCCAATGTAGGCCGGTCTGGAGTCAACACCGTGCCGCAGATCAACACCACCCGATTCGCCTCTTGCAAGAAAATCAACGCCAACCCTGCGCTACTCTTCCTTCTCACCCTCCTCGCCTCAGTAGCCGCGTGGGCGGGCGGTCCGAAGTACGTTGCAGGATCCAGCTACTTCAATCCCGGCGTTTTAGGCCAGCCCATTCACTGGGCCGGCGGGCAGTTGCATTATTTTGTCGATCAAGGCGCGTTGAGCAGCTCCGTCAGCAATCAGCAGGCCAAGGCAATGGTGGATGCGGCGGCGGCGGTCTGGTCCGCGGTGCCAACAGCCGGCGTCACGCTGACTGACATGGGTTCACTCAACGAAGATGTCAGCCTCTCCAGCATCGAGGCCTCAAATGGCCAGATCGCGAGTCCCTATGATGTAACTCCTCAGGCCACCGGCTACCCGGTGGGCGTGATCTTCGACGCAAACGGCTCGGTGATTGACGCGATCTTCGGTACAGGAACCAGCACGCCCTCCGCCTGCCAGTACAACAGCGTTTATGTCTGGATGGACAATATAAATGCCGATACAACCATCGCCCACGGCATCATTCTTCTCAACGGCCGCTGTGCTACCAGCGCCAACCTACTGGCGATGATGAGCTTTGAACTGGAGCGGGCCTTTGGCCGCATCCTCGGCCTCGACTTTGCGCAGGTGAATCCAGGCGCGTTGCAAAATGGCGAGGCAGGCGGCACAATGGGCTGGCCGGTGATGCAGCCGCAGAGCGGCACCTGCGGCTCTACCGGCGGCATCTGCATCCCCAACCCCTCGGTGCTGCGCGTGGACGATATCGCCGCGCTCAACCGCATTTACCCCATCACCACAGCGAACCTCTCCAGCTTCCCCGGCAAAGAGATCACTGCAACCAACACCGTTTCCATTCAAGGGACAATCAACTTTGCTTCAGGCGTGGGCATGCAGGGCGTGAATGTAGTCGCCCGCCCGCTCGACTCGAACGGCAACCCACTCTATCAGTACACAGTCACCTTCGTCTCCGGCGGATATTTCAGCGGCAAACACGGCAGCGCCGTTACCGGCTTTACCGATGAGAACAACAATCCGCTTTCTATGTGGGGATCGAATCAGGCCGCGCTACAGGGCTTCTTTGACTTGAGCGATATGCCGCTGCCGCCGGGTGTAAGAACCGCAAACTACCAGGTCACTTTTGAAGCCGTCAATCCCATGTACATGCTCGATTCCTCGGTCGGCCCGTATATCGACGGCTCGCCCAACCCCTCTGGCACACTGCAATCGATCTCGGTTCCGTCGATGTCCGCGGGCAGCGCCCAGACGCTCACGGTCAACGTAACCACCTCGGCCCAGGGCGGCAACAACGCCATCGGCAGCCAGAACGCGCCGCGCGCGATGCCCGCAAGCGGCATGTGGGCAGGCCGCCTGAGCAAAGTAGGCCAGACCGACTGGCTCAGCTTCCCAGTTCGCGGCGGCGCCACATTCACTATCGTCACCCTGGCGCTGGACGAGACCGGCAAACCCTCCTCGGTAAAGGCCATTCCCGTAAGCGGTGTCTGGAGCGCCGCCGACCCCACCGGCTCAACTCCCGCAGCGGCTGCCGGGGGCTTGAACGGAGGCGTCAACGGCGAGGTCCGGCTTGAAGTCAGCAGCAGCGGAAACGATATCGTCCGCCTGGCGGTAGCCGACCTGCGCGGCGACGGCCGCCCTGACTACGCCTATAAAGGCTGGGTTCTCTACGCAGATACCGTTCAACCCCAGCGCTTGCCCGCTTCCGGCGGAACCATCGTGATTCGCGGCATGGGCTTCCATGCCACAGACACGGTTCTCGTCGGCGGACAGCCGGCCACCATCACCAGCATCACTACCAACTCAATCACCGCCATTGTTCCCGCGGCAATCTCCGGCGTCTCCGGCCCGGTGGATGTGGAAGTGGACGACGCGCCGGGTTACTATGCCTCGGCGATCATCTCAGGCGGCGTCAGTTATGACTCCGCCGCTGGCGATGCGCTCACCCTGCTCACCGCGCCAATGAATACCGTGCCCATCGGCGTTCCGCAGCCTTTCTCGGTCATCGCGCTGGGCGCGAATATGAAGCCCGCCGGCGGCGTCACGGTGATCTACTCCGTCACCAGCGGCGACGCAGTCCTGGGCTGCGGCCAATCAAGCTGCCCGGTCACGGCCACGGGCGATGGCCGCGCCACGATGAGCGTCACAGCAACCGGCAGTACATGGTCCATCGTCACCGTCTCGTTGACCAACAAGGCCAGCCTGCAGGCGCAGTTTGCCGGAGGCACACCACCATCCGTCACCGCCATCACCCCCATGCTTTCCGTCGCTGCCGGAGCCACCGTCAACTGGCCGGTGCAAGCTCTGGTTCTAAGCGGCGGCGCGCCGGTCAGCGGCCAAACCGTCATCTGGTCTCCCGGCTCCGGTATCTCGATTCCGTCTTCTTACGCGCAAAGCACCAACACCTCCGGCATGGCGACGCAGACCCTCACCGTAGGCCCACTGGCCGAAGGTCAGGTCACCACGGCCACAGCCTGCCTCAACGGCGGCAGCCAGTGCGTCACTTTTACCGCGATGGGCGCACGCCCGGAGTACGCAACCCTGCAGCCCGTCACCGGAGCCGCGCAGAGTTTCGCGGTCGAGGGTTCGGCCACTCCCATCAAGCTGCGCGTCATGGATATGGACGGCAACCCGATGGCCGGGGGCACGGTCAGCATCTATCAGGCGGTTTATCTTTGGACTTCGCCCTGCCCGCCGCATGGCCGCTGCTCTCAGCCCATGCTGCTCACTACGGCAAACTCCACCGCAACCTCGACCCTCGACGGCACCGTCACTTTTACCCCGGCATTTCTACCCGGCATCGCGACAATCACCAAGGGCATCGCCGCCACCGGCAACACCGCAACGGTTAACTTTCAGATCGAGCAGCACCCGTAAGCGATTGTTTCCTTTCCTCCCTCTCGCTCATCAGGTAAAAGAGAGTCAGGAGGGCGCAGATTGACTGAGACCGCGAAGGCGCAGAATCGCAAAACAGCCTACAGGCCGCGGGTAGTGATCGTGGGCGCCGGTTTTGGCGGCATCCGCGCGGCCAAGATGCTGGGTAAGCTGCCGGTAGATGTAACCGTTGTTGACCGGCGCAACCACCACACTTTCCAGCCGCTGCTCTATCAGGTTGCGCTCGCAGTGCTCTCTCCTGCGGACATCGCCCAACCCATCCGCTCCATCCTGCGCAAATTCTCCAACATCGTTGTACTGATGGATGAGGTCATCGGCATCGATACCTCCGCGCGCAAGGTCTCGATGGCCAGCGGAGCCGAGCAGCCCTACGATTACCTGGTTCTCGCCACAGGAGCCACACATTCTTACTCTGGCAGGGATGAATGGGCGCCGCTGGCCCCCGGCCTCAAGAGCATTGAGGACGCAACCGAGATTCGCCGCCGTGTGCTTTTAGCCTTTGAGCTGGCCGAACGTCAGATGCTCGAGCACGGCTGGCATCCGCCGCTCAATTTTGTCGTCATCGGCGGCGGACCCACCGGCGTCGAGCTGGCCGGAGCCATCTCCGATATCGCCCATCTCTACATGCGCCGCGATTTTCGCCACATCGACCCTTCGAAAGCCCGTGTACGGCTCATCCAGGGCGCGCCACATGTGCTGGCCGCTTATCCCGAGGCGCTTTCCGTCAAAGCCGAAGCCGCGTTGGGTCGCCTCGGCATTGAAGTCACCAGCGGCATCCGCGTCACCGCTATCGGTCCCGGCTGGGTCGAGGCAGGCGGCAAGCGTATCGAATCGGCTGTCACCCTCTGGGCTGCCGGTGTGCTGGCCTCGCCTCTCGGCAAGCTCCTCGGCGCGCCGCTCGACCCGCGCGGAGCCGTCATTGTCGATGATCGGCTCAACCCTCCCGATTTGCCTGAGGTCTTCGTCCTCGGCGATCTCGCACATTTTGAGCAGGATGGCCGTCCCGTCCCCGGTGTCGCCCAACCTGCCATGCAGATGGGAGATCACGTCGGCAAGCTTATCGCCGCCGACCTCGCAGGCAAGCCTCGCCCCGCCTTCCGCTATTGGGACAAAGGCGACATGGCCACTATCGGCCGCATGGACGCCGTCGCCCGCATCCGCTGGCCCTTCAAAGCCAATTGGAGCGGCTTTCCCGCCTGGGCAACCTGGCTCTCGGTCCACATCTTTTTCCTCATCGGCTTCCGCAACCGGCTCTCGGTCTTCGCCGCCTGGGTCTGGACCTACTTCACCTTCACCCGCGGCGCGCGCCTGATCACCGGCGACCAGCGCCTGGTCGGCTGGCAGGAGCGGCTGGCGGAAGGGTCAGAGAAACCATCCGCTGCAGCAGAGAAGCCAGCCACTTCAGTGGCGACGAAAGTCTCTTAACTCCCAGCACAACAATGGGTGCCCCAGGTCTCGCTTCCGAGCTCTGGGAAAACACGAACTCCGGGCGCCCCATGTCCCTCGCGTTTGGGGACATGGGAAAGGATCAGCTAAACACCAACACGGCAACCCAGGAACTTAATTGTTGTTCGTGTTGCTGTGCGATTTCACTCGTGCGGCATCCACCAGACCTCCCTTGGGACTGGGGTCCGGCGCGGTCACAGTAACGGTAATCGTGTTCTGCTTGCCGGTTC
>CAZHKN010000179.1:0-10429 GCA_964532725.1 uncultured Occallatibacter sp. | reverse complement strand
CACGATCAATTTCGCCAAGACGCTGGATGTCGAGACGATTCAGGTCTCGATCGCGCACGCTTATCCCGGCACCGAGTTTTACGACTACGCCAAGGCCAACGGCTTCATTGTGAACACAGCGGCGATGATGGACGAAGGCGGCCACCAGATGGCGCACATTGAGTATCCCGGCCTGCCCACCGACTACGTGCTCGAAATGGTGCATCGTTTCTATGACGAGTACTACTTCCGGCCCAAGGCAGCTTTCCGCGTTATCTGGAAGGCCATCGTCAATCGCGATGTGCCGAGGCTTTACGTGGAAGCCAAAGCCTTCCTCAAGCTGCGTTCCCAGCGCAACAAGATGGTAAAAGCAGCGCGCAGCCATCAAGCAGAGCCGCCTGCCACTGTTGGCGCGGGCGCATAATGGGCCTGTAACTCATTCTTTTAGACGCAAGATGGGGCAACCAGCTGAGCTTGGTTGCCCCATTCTCACAGAAGCAGCTGGCGCCACGGTGAGACTTTTGCTGACTTGAAGAATCCAATTTCATCAGGACTGATTCACGAATGGCGCATCAAACCCTCACGGCGCGACAATATATGGTTCTAGGCTTGGTCTCCGTCTGCGCACCGCTGGGCGACTCTTGCCTTTCACGCGGAATGGCCAGCCTTCCTGCCATCTCTATCACTCATCCGGTTTCACTTATCGCCGCGGTGTTTACTCCCTGGATAGGACTCGGCATCGCTCTGCTGATCGGTTTCTTCGCCAGCTATCTCACGGCCCTCTCTTTCGCCGATCTTACCTACGTTTTGCCTGCTTCAGCCTTCGGCAACGTCATCATCGAGCTGCTCTCGCGGTTCTGGCTGCATGAAACCATCTCCCTGGAGCGCTGGTTTGGCGTTCTTCTGATCACCGTCGGAGTCGGCTTTGTCGCGCAGGGTCCAGCTACTACAGAACGAGTCGAGATCAACGCCAGCGGAATGATTGAAGGGCAGGAGGCGCAGCTGCAATGACGCTTCCTGCCTCTGAAATCCATACAGGATTCTGGGCCGCGGCTGCGATGATCACCGCCGTCGTCGTCACCTCGACCATCGGCGAGGTCCTCATTGCTGCCGCGATGAAATCCATCGGCGACTTAGATGAGATTCGCACTCACTCCGGGCTGAAAGGCGCAATTCGTGCCGTCCTCACCTGCCCCCTTTTTTTTGCCGGCGTCAGCTTTCTCGCAATCTCATTTTTCTCGCTGCTCTTCGCGCTGAACCACCTCAACCTGAGCCTCGCCGGGCCAGCAACCGCGTCCCTTACACTCGTCACCAATGCAATCGCCGGAAAATTCTTTCTTAAAGAGAATGTGGATCGACGCCGCTGGACTGCGGCGATTCTGGTCTGCATTGGTGTCTATTTTCTTGCGCATTGAAAATTTATCTAACTTACTGTTGTTCTATGTAAATCGCATCAATCCACCAGGCTTCAAATCAGGCTCGAAGCACTTGAGCGGCTCTCCCGCTGCAAAGCCAAGTTCCTCCGCAGCCAAATGCCCGCTCCGCGCCGCACTCTCCATCGTCGAAGGCCAGCCGGTCTGCACCCAATCTCCTGCGAGAAACAGATTTGGCCAAGGGGAAACAGCACGTGGCCGCGCCGCATCAATCCCTGGAGGTACACCAAAAGTCGCATGCACTTCTTTGATCAGAGCAGCTTTCTCCAACTTCGCTTCTTTTACCTTTGGGAAGAACTCGGCAAGTTCGCTCAATGCAAGATGAATCGCAGCCTCTCGCGGCAGAGCGGCAAAGGTCCTGGTCGCGCTCACCACCAATTCAATGTAATGCCCGCCACGACCGGTTTGCAGTTTCGACTGGTTATACATCCAGTGAATCTCGCGATCCAAAAGCACGGCATGTTCCAACTCGGTGATCTCGCGGTCAAACCACAGGTGCACGCTGCAAATCGGCCAATGGGTGTGCTGTTCAATCTGCCGCGCCAATGTCTCTTTGCCTTCTTCCACCGGCAGATGCGGCAACAGCTTCTGTATCGCCTCGAAGGGTAAAGCAAAAATTACAAAATCAGAAATTAATTCGCCGTTTCGCGTGTAAATCGTCCACTTCCCTGCCCGTTCATCCCACGCAGCCCCTTCCACATGCGTATTCAAACGGACGCTACCGCCGCGTTCTTCCAGATATGGAATCACACCTGCATATAACTCGCTGAGCGGAACGCGGCTCATGCCCATGCTGCCTGCTTGCGCAGAATTCAGAAATAATTCGCGAATTACCTTCGCGGCATACGGCACGGCAATCTCATCAATCTCCGCATTCAAGGCGCTGGCAATCACCAATCGCCAAAAGCGATTCAGGGCGCCCTCGGTCTGCTTGTGCCGTCGCAGCCAATCGCCAAGAGACTCGCCTGAATCCTTCGTCGCCGTAGGTCGCATCATCGCTCGCATCGCGCTCCCCAGCGCTATCTTGTCTTTGAGACTGAATGCCTTGGCGCGCAGAAAGCTGAACGCACCATGCAAGGGCGCTGGGAAGGTCAGCGGTCCCAATCTGGAAGGTCCAAGCACGGAACGCCTTCCGCCCGGCTCAATCATTGTCATCTCGCTGGTCCAATGAATGCGCTCCGCGCTTCCGATCCTTTTATAAAACCCTATCAAGTTAGTACAGCAGCCAAATAAAACATGCTGGCAGTTATCGATAACTTCATTCACGCCCGGATGCAGATAGGACGAGGCCCGCCCGCCCAGATAGCCGCGCCGCTCGACAAGTTGCACGCGAAAACCAGCCTCAGCCAGCGCGCAAGCGGCGCTCATGCCGGCGACGCCTGCGCCGATAACTGTGACACTTTTTTCCGAGTTATGGCCAGATTGGTTCAAAAAACTACCCGAAAGAATTGCATATCAAGCAAACAGCCGCGCTAAACCCATTCGTAACATGCCTACAGCAAGGATAGAAAGCTTCCGCGCCAACGGAACACTGGCACGTTCGGAGAAAACATCGTAGTTCGCGCGTTCAATCCGCTTCAGCAGCGCATGATAGATAGAAACCAGAACCCACAACGCCGGCCGGCTCTCGCGATCAATCAACGGCAGCAGTTCCTGCGCGGCCTGATAAAAGTTCTCCGCCCGCTGGCCAATCGTCATGAGGAGATTGCGTTCTTCCTGTGTGGGCGGTGTTCCGGAAGTACGTTGCAGCAGCGATTCCAGCCCAACATGATGCGCGGCAAGGTCTTCCAGTGGCAGATAGACGCGGTTGCGCTCCGCATCCTCGGCAACATCGCGCAGAATATTGGTCAACTGGAAGGCAATCCCTGTCTTCTCCGCCAGTTTCTCGGCCCGGCGGTCTTGATAGCCAAATATCCGTATGCAGACCAGCCCGACAACCGAGGCAACCAAGTAACAATAGCGATAGAGATCATCAAAGGTTGCATAAGTATCCGGCGCATCACCGGTCCCCTGATCGAGATCCATTGTTACGCCGGCCACCAACTCCTCCAGCAGGCTTAACGGAATTGCGAAGCGCTCCACTGCATCACGCACTGCAAGAAAGACGAGGTTCGCCGTATCCGCACCACCTGCAACACTGCGCCACTCTGTGAGCCAGGTATCTAATTGCTTACGCCGCTCCGCGCGCGGCAGGCTCTCATCATCGGCCAAATCATCTGCCTTGCGCATGAAGGCATAGATAGCACAGATCGCATTGCGGCGTGGCGCGGGCAATGCCACGAAAGAAAAATAAAAGTTCTTCGCTTCGCGCCTGGCAACTGCGCGACACTCCGCATAGGCCGCTTCCAAGGTCAGTACTTGTGTCAAGCAGCCTTCCCTTGCGCAGTATTTCCCAGGCGCAGAAATGGCAGCATTTTCCCGCTCACCGCGCGCAAAGCCAGCGCCAGCTTTGTGCGTTTGCCAATCGCAGGCCGCGCGCTGAGTACGTCATAGCCAGCCTGCTCTATGGCGCGCAAAATCTCCAGGCCTCCGCGGCTGAAGAGGTCCAGATCAAGCGCCAGTTCGCGGTTCACCTTGCCGATCAGTGGCAGGCCTTCTTCAAAAAGGTCGCGTGCATACTTTACTTCCTGCTCAAGCAGCGCCTTAAACCCGGGCGTAGCAACGCCCGCGGCAATGGTCTCACCGCTTACGCCGAATTGCCGCATATCCTGCTGCGGGATGTAGACACGATCCTTCTTGAAATCCACGCTGACATCCTGCCAGAAGTTTGCCAGTTGCAACGCCGTGCAAGTTGCATCCGACAGGCGAAATTTTTCTTCACTTACTTCCCCGCAGGCATAAAGCACCAACCGGCCAACTGGATTTGCGGAATAACGGCAATAGCTCAATACATCCTGCATGGTTTCAAAGCGAGTTATGCTCTGATCCTGCCTGAAGGCCACCAAGAGGTCGGAAAACGGCTCTTTCGGAATCGCACAGACGCGGATCGTCTCGCTTAATGCGACAAACACCGGATGCCGCGCACGGCCTGCATAACAAGCATCTAACTCCTCGCCCCACAAATCGAGCAAAGCTAGCGCAGCGGAGCGGTCACCTACTTCATCACCCAGATCATCAGAGACGCGGCAGTAGGCATAGATTGCATGAAAGTGCGGGCGCAGTGCCTTGGGCAAAAACCACGAAGCTACATGGAAGTTCTCATAGTGTGTGTCTGCAAGGTGCTTGCACCAGGCGCGCGCCTCATAGACGGTCGGAGCCTGCTCGGGAATTCGATAACTCTCCGGCAGCGCGGCCCATCCGCGATCTACTAACTCCTGTTGCATGGCAGTTGCTGTCATCAAGAATTTCTCAGGGTACGATAGCTGTCTTGATCTCGCTGCTGCGATTCATCAGCTTCTCAAAGACGCGGTTGAGTTCATAAAGGTGCGCGTGGCCTGTGATGAAGGCACGCGCCTGGAAACGCCCGCCGGCGATCAATTCCAGTGCCTTGCGGCAAATGGCCGGAGTGTGATGAAAAGTCGCGCGGAGCGTGATGTCGCTATAGTGAATGCGATTCGTGTCGAGCGTAACGTGCGTACCAGCCGCGCAGCCGCCGAAAAAGTTCACTGTCCCGCCCTTGCGCACAAGCTCAACCGCCTCTTGCCACGCCTCGGGCACTCCTACCGCTTCAATGGCAATATCCACACCGCGATCCCCGGGAGTTAGAGCGCGCGTTTCACGGATCGCCTTGCGGATACTCGATGTCTGCACGACATGCGCCGCCCCCAACTGCCGCGCGGCCTCTACCTGGCCATCGTGCTTAACGATTGCGATTACTTCGCATCCATACAACGCAGCCACATGCAACATCATCAAGCCCAGTGGCCCGCCGCCGATGATCGCAACCGTATCGCCGGAATGTGGATGCGAATCTTCAAAGCCGTGTACGGCGCAAGCCAACGGTTCTGTCAGCGCGGCGTGTTCCAGCGGAACATGATCCGGCACATGCAGCGTGTTCTTGGCAACGATGCGCGCGGGGATGCGTATGAACTCGGCATAGGCGCCGTTGTTGAAGAGCAGATCGTCACAGAGATTCTCTTGACCGCGCGCGCAGAAGAAACATTCTCCGCAGGGCGCAGAGTTGAGCGCCACCACGCGATCTCCAGTTGCAAATTCAGTTACGCCTTCGCCGGCCTCAACTACCGTACCAGCCAGTTCGTGACCAAATAATGCCGGCGGCACAATCATACGCGCATGATAGCCGCGCCGAAATACCTTCAGGTCTGTTCCACAAGTCAAAGCCGCGCCCACGCGAACAATCAACTCGCCTGGCGCGGCCTCGGGCACCGGCACATGTTCGATGCGAATATCTTCGCGGCCGTGGAGGATTGCAGCCTTCATGGTTGTCGCCATTCGGACCCTCCTGATCTTTCCCGGGCCTCTACCGCGCCCGCGGCTCCCGAACTCTCAGCCGGTTCTATCATAATCTTCATGGAGGCCGCTGTGGGGTGAGAAGCGATTTCTATTGCCGCCGTTGCCTCTCTCATCGAAAAGCGGTGCGAAATTAGTTGCGTCAGATCGAACCCGTCGCTATAACCGCCCAAAACCAGATCCGTGACTTCATTCACAATTGCCGCAGATGCGGAATACGAACCGATCAGGCTCTTCTCGTCCATGCACACCGCGCCTGGATCGATGACTGCCTCGCCATGCTGCGTCTGCGCAAAGAGCATCACCTTGCCGCCAGGCCGGGCCGCATCCATCGCCGTTCGAATCAGCCCATTGCCGCCCACGGCAAGAATCACCGCGTCCGCCCCGCGACCTTCGGTTTCTTTCTTCACCCGCGCAACAACATCCTCGGAGCCGGCGTGAATTGGCTCATTCAAGCCAAACCGCGCGGCAATCGCATGGCGTTCGGGATACAAATCGCTGGTCAGCACGCGCGCGCCGGTCTTGCGCGATAACGCAGCGAGCATCACGCCAATCGGCCCCTGGCCAATCACCAGAATCGTCTCATCAGCGGCAAGATTCAGAAGCTTCACGCCTTTCAGGCAGGTATTCACCGGTTCAATAAACGCGGCCTGCTCGAGCGGCACATCGTCCGGTATCCGAATCACGCCGCCCAGTTCGACGATCCAGTCCATCACGCGAATGTACTCGGCAAATCCTCCGCCAGAAGGCTCAAAGCCTGCCGTCGCGCCGACCTTCTTGTACACCGCGCACTGCGCCGGGGTCTGCTTGCGACAGTAATAACACTCGCCGCAGGGAACATGATGATGCACCATCACGCGTTCGCCGAGCGCAAACTTCGTCACCCGTTCGCCGACAGCGACAATCGTCCCCGCCATCTCGTGGCCGAAGATGCGTGGCGCGGAGTGCGAACCAGTATGAATCTTCTTGAGGTCTGTTCCGCAGACGCCGCAGGTAGCGATCTTCACCAGCAGCTCTCCGGGACCAATCTCCGGCACCGGAACTGTCTCCAACCGCAGATCGTTCACGCCACGATAGACAACGGCCTGCATCGTGGACGGAATATCGTGTTCGCTTCGATCTTCAGCCATTGTGGTTTGGGTAGCCATTGCGCTTCCTGATGTAAGCTCGTTCGTCAAGCAAATCCATCGTAGTTTCTGCAATGCCGATGGATGCCCTTTTGCTATTTTCGCCCATCCGCACCAGTGCAGACCAGCACCCGGGGCGAACGAGGGCAAAAAGGATGAACGGAACCAACTTGAATTGGCCTTCCGGCGATATAAACCTGTTGAAATCAGGCAATTGGTCCCCGTAGCCGTCGCTGATTCCTTTAAAGCAATAAAAAGGAATTCCGCGCATTTGTGCTAGTCGAGCAATCGCTGCTGCCTCCATGTCTACCAGAGAGGCTTCGTACGACTGAGCCAGGCGCATTTTCTCATGCTCGTCTGCAACACTCGGACTTGTTACAAGCCATCTTTCTTCGGTCCAGCGCGTGACGTGCAACCGCTCCCCGGTCAGTGCATCGATTACACCGGAGACGCCATAGACCTTACCCGGCATTAATTTTTCACTCAACGCACCGGCCCATCCTGTTGAGATGACAAAGGAGATCGCTCCGTCTTTCTCGACTTCCCTAAAGGCTTTCGTCGCCGCAGCCTGCCCAGCACCTGCGCAGGCTGCAACCCATTCGCCTTCATCGTAACGATAGCGCCAGATGTCAACACAATCTCGCCGTTCATGCTTCCAGCCTTCAACCAGCGGCTTCAATTCACCGGCCATTGCCGCAATAATTGCAACTCGGCTCATGGCGCATACCCATGCGCACGAAACCACTCAATCGCTTCCCGCATCGCCGGTTGAATCGGCAAAATGCGGAAACCCAACTCCTGTTGAGCACGGGCGCTAGAGGCGAACATCTTCTTGCGGCCCATACGCACTTCTTCAAGAGTCGCCCGCGGCTCACGCTTGCGGATGCGCCCTGTGATCCACTCCTCGAAGAAGGCATAACTTGCGGCGACCGCAAATGGGATCTTCACCGTCGGCGAGGGTATCCCTGTGATCTCCGCCATCTTGTCGAGTATCTGCTTCAGGGTAAGATTTTCTCCGCCTAGAATATAGCGCCGTCCCGGCTGGCCGTTCGTGAGAGCTGCAACATGAGTACGGGCAACTTCGGATACATCGACTAAATTTAGTCCCGTATCCATATACGCCGGGAATTTTCGCTGAAGAAAGTCCACAAAGATGCGCCCGGTCGGCGTAGGCTTGGCGTCGTTAGAACCGATGGGAGAAGTAGGATTAAGGATGATGACTTGCTGGCCATTTCGCGCTGCGGCAATAGCCTCTTCTTCAGCCAGAAACTTGGACCGCTTGTAGTGGCCCACCATATCCGTCAGCGTCACCGGCGTATCTTCGTTTACCACCGTTCCATCGGTGTGAAAGTGCATGGTCGCCACACTCGATGTATAAACCACGCGCGGCACACCGGCCTCACGCGCCAGCTTCAGCAGCTCGCGCGTCCCATCGACGTTGGCTCGGTACATCGACTGCGGATCTGGAATCCAGAGCCGGTAATCGGCGGCGACGTGAACAACTGCATCGCAAGCGCCGAAAGCGCTTTTCAGTCCGGCAGGCTCGAGCAAGTCGCCAACAACAGTATCGCCGGCAATGCCTTCAAGATTTGATAGATTGCTCGTCTTGCGCACCAGCAGGCGCAGCTCGGCGCCCTCGGCGGCAAGCGCCCGCGCTACATGATGGCCCACAAATCCGGTTGCGCCTGTCAGGAAAACTTTCATCTCAACTGATCTCTATCAGTCATCTTAAATGCTGGGCTGTGTCGCAGGGTCTACAAGCGAAGCACCTGCAAGAATTCAACAGATAATGCAAAACTGCATTACAATATGAGAAGGGTGACTGCATGGCTATCGTAAGCACAACCTCGCGCGGGCAGGTGACTCTGCGGAAGGAGATCTTCCAGCACGTTGGCATCAGGCCAGGAGAGAAGTTGGAGATTGAGCTGCTGCCGGGTGGCGAATTCCGGGGCCGGGCGGTCCAGAAGAAAGGCAGTATCAGCGACCTCGCAGGATACCTCAAAGGCAAGACCAATGGTGCAAGGCTGACTATTGAAGAGATGGATGAGGCTATCGGCGAAGCTGTTGTCGAAGAGTTCCTGAGAGGCGTTCGGCGGTGAAGATCGTCGCCGACACCAATCTTCTTCTGCGCTTTGTGCTGAACGACGATCAAGTTCAATACAAAAAAGCGCTCGACGTCATGGAACAGGCCGAGGCCGTGATTGTGACGAATCTTGCCCTCTGCGAGCTGGTCTGGGTTCTGCGCAGCCGTTATGGCGTCACGCGCGAGAACATCATCGCTGTGATTACCCGGTTACGCGAGACTAGAAAGATTGCGATAGATAACGTAGCTATCGACACCGGACTTTCCGTGCTAGCAGCAGGAGCGGATTTTGCCGATGGAGTGATTGCCTACGAAGGGCGCCGGCTAGGCGGCGAAACGTTTGTCTCGTTCGATAAGAAAGCGGTGTCGGCGATTGCGAAGCAGGGGATTCGGAGTAGATTACTGGCTTGAATTCTAAGATGAGCGTGTGCGATTCAAGATAATCACCCGCGCCACAGGATGGCCTACAAGTTCAGTCGCGTCAGTTAGAAAGCCTTTCATAGATCGACTTTGCGCGTACCTACCCGCATTTGATTCCAGGTTTGGGATTGCTTGGAGTGCATGTTTTCAACGGCGTCAGTATCAGCTCAGTACCGTCTGGAGTCACTTCAATCTCAAACGTTGCACCTGGATAAAGACCGATTTTTGCCTGGAGGGCCTCCGGCAGAGCGATGCATCCACACTCCTGAACGGTACCCTCCATAGCGCTTACTCCAGCGCCTCCGGGACGAGGGCGATGTTCTTCTCGCCGGCGGCCTTCTTCTCGTTGTACTTCTTGACCCAATCTTCCCAGTGCTTGCCGGCGGCGCGATCCTTGCCGGTGAACTCCAGGCGCGCGATTTCGGCATAACTTACCTTGCGCTTTTCTGGCGCGCTCGGCGTGAAGTAATGCACGTAAGATGTGGCCAGAGAAACGCCGGTATGGCGGTTGAAGATGTAGGCTTCGACGCGCTCGCCGTTCTTAAGCGTCAAGGTCACATCGCCGCGATAATCAAAGGCTTTTTCCAGCGCCTCGCGCAAATCTTCTTCACTAGCGAGTTCTGGAACATAGCCTTCCAGATTGTGATGTTCAAAGCCAGGCGCAATCTCCAACGCTTCGACCTGCTCCATGGAATATTTCAGCACTTCAGCGCTCATGCGTTGGTCTCCTCCAGCGAATGGACAGGCTGTGCAATCTGCACCAGCGGCGCAGGTCCATGCGGAGCAGGCTCGTTCAACAACCGAAGCGCATGCTCATCTTTATACATGCTGAAGTTTCCCTTGACCATGCCCCAGAAACCGCTCAGCGAGAGAAAGCCATCGACGACTGCCGAGGGCTCATATCCGCAGCTCACCATGCAGTTGGCGCACTTGGGATTGCCGCTCGCCGCGCCGTAGCCTTCCCAGTTGGTTGTCTC
>CAZHKN010000178.1:0-10517 GCA_964532725.1 uncultured Occallatibacter sp. | reverse complement strand
TTCCGGCCTTTCCTGTTGGGCCGATGGTGCTGGGCAATATGGAGATCGGCGTCAGCACGGCCAATCTGGTCGGCATCTGCGTTGTCGTCTTGCTGGCAGTGATCAACATCTTTGGCGTCGGGCTGGGCGCGCTGATTCAGAATATCTTCACTTCCGCCAAGGCGCTCTCACTGGCCGCGCTGATTCTGGTCGCGTTTACTGTAGGCCACAACGCGACAGCCTGGGAGGCAAATTTCGGCGTGGGTTGGGGCGCATTCTGGCACAACGCCGGATGGACTACGCTGCATCCGGTACAGGTGGGAGCGGGCGGGCCGACGGTCTGGGTGAATCTGCTGGTGATTCTGGCCGTGGTGCAGGTCGGTTCACTGTTTTCCGCCGATTCCTGGAACAACATCACCTTCACCGCCGGCGAGGTGAAGAACCCCAAGCGCAATATTCCGCTCTCACTGGTGCTGGGTACGGGGTTTGTGCTCACGGCATATTTTCTGGCTTCGGTGGCTTATCTGCTGGTGCTGCCTCTACATGGTGACCCGCACGGAACAACAGTGCTCACGCGCGGCATTCAATACGCTGCTGAAGACCGTGTGGGAACGGCGGCTCTGGAGCAGATCTTCCACTCCGCCGGCGCATGGCTGATGGCCGCGGCGATTCTTGTCTCCACCTTCGGATGCGTCAACGGCATCTCGCTCTCCGGCGCGCGGGTCTACTACGCAATGAGCCAGGACGGTCTCTTCTTTAAATCCGTCGGTAAGCTCCATCCCCGCTATAAAACGCCCGCTGCGGGACTGTTGGTGCAGGCGGCGTGGGCGGTTTTGCTGTGCATCTCAGGCTCTTACGGGCAACTACTGGACTACATCATCTTCGCTGTTCTACTCTTCTATATCCTCACGATTGCGGGGTTGTTCGTGCTGCGCTTCAAACGTCCGGACGCACCCCGGCCCTACAAAGCGCTGGGGTATCCGGTGCTGCCCGCGCTTTATATTCTGATGGCCGGATGGATTTGTGTCGTATTATTGCGATACAAGCCGCAATACACATGGCCAGGCCTGGTTCTTGTTCTGCTGGGCATTCCGGTGTACCTCTTCTGGTCGCGGCGGCCAGCGGACGAAACCCAAAGACCGGCCAACTAAACTGACAAAAATTGCCGAGGAGGACCTCATCTCTTTCATGTCCAGACTGCTTCGTATCAAACCCATGTCGTTGCTCACCCAGGAAGCCGGTGAGGAGGGCGCTCATACTCTGAAGCGCTCTCTAAGCGCCCTCAACCTCGTAACGCTCGGCATCGGAGCTGTTATCGGCGCAGGTATCTTTACGCTTACCGGCCAAGCCGCCGCTCTCAGCGCCGGGCCCGCCGTTGCGCTCAGTTTTGTGCTCGCAGGCTTCACCTGCGCCTTCGCTGGCCTTTGCTATGCGGAGTTCGCGTCGATCATTCCTATTGCCGGTTCAGCTTACACCTACGGCTATGCGACGCTCGGGGAACTGGTCGCCTGGATCATTGGCTGGGATCTGACTCTCGAATACGCATTTGGCGCGGCGACTGTCGCCTCCGGCTGGGCCGGCTACTTCAACAGCCTTCTGCAGCAGTTGGGAATCGTTCTACCGCCGGCGCTTACCACTACGACGGGCAACATTCTTGTCAGGTATCAAGGCTTCTGGATCGACAAGACGTCTCTTCCGCCGGGTGTCAGCGACGCCGGCCTGCCGCATGTGACCGGCCTGTTTAACTTGATCGCCGTCTTGATTGTCATGGTGATTACGACCATCCTCGTCGTCGGCATTAAGGAGTCTGCCAACTTCAACTCGGCCATCGTGATCATCAAGCTCGCCATCGTCGGCATTTTCATCGCAATCGGCGGCTATTTCCTGTTTACTCATCCAGCGGTCGCTTCGGCAAACTGGCATCCGTTTATTCCGCCGGTTGATAGCCACGGCAACTTCGGTTGGGGCGGCATTCCCACCGCTGCGGCGTCGATTTTTTTCGCTTATATCGGATTCGACGCGGTCTCGACCGCAGCGCAGGAAGCCAAGAACCCCAAGCGCGATATGCCCATCGGCATCCTCGGCTCGCTGGTTGTTTGCACTATCCTTTACATTCTTGTCTCGCTCGTGCTGACCGGCCTGGTTAGCTACAAGACGCTGAACGTTTCGGCCCCGGTGGCTCTGGCTATTGATGCTACCGGCATCGGCTGGGGTTCGATGCTGGTGAAGATTGGCGCGGTCTTCGGCCTCGCTACCGTCATGCTGGTCATGCTGCTAGGACAGTCCCGCGTTTTTTACTCGATGTCCAAGGACGGCCTGCTTCCCCAATGCTTTTCCGCCATTCACCCGAAGTTCCGCACCCCTTGGATCACCACCATTATCTTTGGCTCTTTCGCTGCAATCATGCCTGCCATCTTTAACATTGGTGTGCTTGCTCAGCTTGTCAATATCGGCACACTGCTGGCCTTCACCATCGTCTGCGCCGGCGTCTGGGTACTGCGCGTCCGCCATCCGGAGATGGAGCGGCCCTTCAAGACGCCGCTGGTGCCATTCGTGCCCATACTCGGCATCCTCTCGGCTGTTTACCTGATGTCGCGCCTCCACCTTCTCACCTGGATCGTCATGATTGTCTGGCTGGTCGTTGGCCTGGTCATCTACTTCCTCTACTCCACCAGGCACAGCAAGGTGCAGGCGCTGGCCAGTGCGCCGGAAGGCGATTGAGCGCGTTTATTAACGCTGCAATGCCGAACGGCCTCCCGCATGGGAGGCCGTTCGGCATTGATAGATCAAACCCTTGACCCGGCACCGCGAGTAAACTAAACTAAGTAGACTTAGTTTACCCGGGAGGGTCAGATGGCATCGAATACATCTACCATGCGCCAGTTCAACATCCACGAGGCCAAGACGCATCTCTCTCGCCTGGTGGACGAGGCGGTGGAAGGCGATTCGTTCATCATTGCCAAGGCAGGCAAGCCGATGGTGCGGGTAACGCGCATTGATGCGCCCGAGCGCCCGGCCAAGCGGGTGCTCGGCGCTCTGAAGGGAATGTATACGCTGCCGGAAAACTATTGGGAAGTTGATAAGGAGCTGGATCTGGAGGTTGAGAAATTGTTCTTCGGCGAGGATGCGGGATGAGGTTTCTCCTCGACACGCATCTGGTGTTGTGGAGCTTGAGTGAGCCGGAGAGGCTTTCCCGGCAGGCGAGTTTACTTCTTCAATCCCGTCAGAACGACTTTGTCTTCAGTGTAGTGTCTCTATGGGAGATTGGAATTAAACGAGGACTGAAGAAGAAGGGATTTCAGCACGATCCAAGAGTCTTGCGGCGCACGATGCTCGATGACGGCTATGAGGAGTTGCCCGTTCTCGGCCAGCACACGGTAGAAGTGGACATTCTGCCGCCCATACACAAAGATCCCTTCGACCGCATCCTGATTGCTCAGGCGATGGTCGAAGGGATCACTCTTTTAACAGCCGATGAGACAATTGCCCGCTACCCAGGCCCGATCCACAAGGTATAAAGCGGCACGGCACGACTGAAAGCTGATAGCTAAAAGCTGTACTTACGCCGTCGCCTTGGCGCAGAATTCGTCGAAGGCGCGAACCAGTTCGCCGGCAATCATCTGCGCGGTTGATTGCTCAATAACGTAGCGCTGCATCAGGTAAACCAGCTTGCCGTCGCGCAGAATCGCAATGGCGGGCGAGGTGGGCGGATTGCCCTCGAAGTAGCCGCGGGCGCGCTCGGTGGCTTCGCGGTCCTGGCCGGCAAAGACGGTGATCTTGTGGTCGGGCAGGTTGGTTGAGCCGCCGAGAGCCATACGTACGCCGGGGCGCATCTTGCCCGCAGCGCAGCCGCAGATCGAGTTGACCACCAGCAGCGTTGTTCCGGGCTGCGCCACCGCTGCGTCTACCTCTTCGGCCGTGCGGGCCTCGCCGATGCCAGCGCGGGTCAGCTCCTCGCGCATGGGAATTACCATAATCTCTGGGTACATGTGTCGCCTCCGGCAGGGAATTGCCTGTGTTTATTCTACTGCAAGCGCTGGCCGCACGGGCGACGATTCGCCCTGCGCATTAGACAACAAACGGGATTCCCCACCCTCGCGGCGTTCTTGCTTTTGCCGCGAGGGTGGGATCGCAGCCCCTCACCACCTCTTTGTGTTTCGCCGATCTCTCGCATCGATTTTCAGGGATGTTTTGCCGTGCGATAACTCCGCAAATACATCACCCTTGATATGCAGGGCGTAGAAGACAAGTCCGCCGCCAACGATCACGATTGTTAGCGCAATGATTGCAAAGACAGGAAGTCCGGAAGCAAGGTAGGTGATCATTACTTCACCTCCGTCGGATCATCGATCTGTGACCAAGATGCGGAGTTTTTCGGAATACTCTGCGCAAATTCGGCTGGAACGATCATAAATCTGGAGGGCGCGCCCAGGCGTTGCAGTTCCTGCCGGATGATTTTCTCCGCCGGCGCATTTACAGTCAGCGCGAGCATCTTTTTTCCTATCCCCGCTACCTCAATCTGGAGGCTTGCAGCTTCAAGAGTCCAGGAACCTCTGCTTAGGAGCTGAGCTGCTGAGGCGTGTCCGGCATTCTCCAAGGCAGCGCAGACGGCTTGGCGTATGGGATTGATTGCTGCACTTTTCACTGCTGCCGCTACCGCCTGAGCTTCGCTCAGTCTGTCTCGAAGATCCTTGGTGGTTTTGGCAGCGTTACTGCTCAATTTTTCGAGAAGCTCTGGAATCTTGCCGATGGCTTCGAGACGCAATGATCTGGGAGCGTCGTTGAAGAGCCATGTCTCAACGTCTGCTTCGTCAGGTTCATGGTAATTTCCGTCGACGGTGCGGAGACTTATTCCCCACTTTCCGCCAACTTTCGCATAACCGATGTCCCGACTCCAAAAGGAATAATCTTCGCGGTGATGGTCTCCCTCGCCGCTGTAGATCGGCACCCATGTAGTAATTCCAAGATTCAGTTTCTTGAGCGCAACATCGATTTCGGCGATAGACTTCCCAAGCTCGTCAGAAACGGCGTTGAGGTCGGCTGCTACAGTTGTGAGTTGCGAATAATAATTCGCCACCCTCTCCAGGAGAGGGATTTCTTCGTTAGGCATAATTTTCTCCCAATCGGACAGATTCGGGGTTCACCGCCGTCAAGCGGATATCACCGTTTTGGTTGCCGCCGTACAGGCGGGGTAGATGATAGTGGTCTCCGCCGTCAAGCGGTATAAATGCCACCATCATCTGCATGGTATTCCGTATTGCAGTACGTTTCAACCAGAAAATGCCACGAAGCGCGCTCGTGGTCCAGATTTTCGTAGTCAAAAAATGCCAGAACTCGCCTAGCCGCGCCGAAGGCAGACATCCCCACCGCAGGTGGTAGCCTGAATGGAATGCTCCTACAAGAAAACAAGCCGCTTGCGCCTTTTACCACCTTTGGTATTGGCGGTCCGGCCCGCTGGTATGTGGAGGCGGCGACGGAAGAAGAAATCGTCGAAGCCGCGGAGTGGGCGCGAGAGCAGGGTATTGAGCTGTTTGTTCTCGGCGGGGGCAGCAATCTCCTCGTTGCTGACGCGGGCTTTAATGGAATGGTGCTGCGCGTTAGCTTGAAAGGCATCACTGTCGCAGATACCCCGGACCAGACTGACAAAATAATTTATCAGGCAGCCGCCGGCGAACCCTGGGACAACTGCGTTGAGCAGACCCTTAGGGATTCGTGTTCAGGGATAGAATGCCTCGCCGGAATCCCCGGCACCGTGGGCGGAACGCCGGTGCAGAATGTCGGCGCGTATGGACAAGAGGTTGCCTCGGCGATTGTCCGGGTTCGCGCCTACGACCTTTCTGACCGGGCCTTCGTCGAGTTCACAAACGCCGAGTGCGGCTTTGCTTACCGCCGCAGCCGCTTCAATACGACGGACCGAGGACGCTACATCGTTACTCGCGTTGATTTCCAGCTCACGCCCAACGGCGCGCCCACGCTGCGTTATGCCGACCTGCAAAAGGCTCTTTCTGACCGAGCGCCGGACGCGCCGCCGCCCACGCTCTTCGAGGTTGCCGAAGCCGTCCGCCGCGTCCGCCAGTCGAAGGGGATGTTGCTCGTCGAGGGCGACCCGGATTGCCGCAGCGCGGGCAGCTTTTTCAAAAATCCGATTGTCTTTGAGGCTCAGCTCGCCCAAATTGCAGCCGCAGCCGGTCAGCCTCCGCCGCGTTTTCCCGCCGGGCCGGAAGCGGAGCCGGGGCTAGTCAAGGTTCCTGCCGCGTGGCTGATCGAGCAGGCGGGGTTCTCCAAAGGCTACACGCTGGGCGCGGCGGCCATCTCTTCCAAGCACACGCTGGCGCTGGTCAATCTGGGAGAGCTGGAAACTGCCGGCTCGGAACTTTGCACAAGCGCAACCGCCGCGGAGATACTGGCGCTAGCCGGCCGGATCACCGAGGCCGTCGAAGCCAAATTCAAGATTCGCTTGCAGATGGAGCCTGTAATGCTGGGCTTCTGATGAAGAATACTCTTGCGCTGTTTGACCCTCGCCCAAGCGAAGATCAGCGGCTAGTAAAGATTTCCACAGATCATTCTAAGAAAAACTGCACGGAAACAGGCCCGTTTTCGTCAAAGGTAAAGCTATTGGTTCAGGTAGCCGAAAAAGGCACTCAGTACGGGATTTTTTGTTGCCAGATGCCGAGTTGCTGGTAGCATCGTATGAGGACATAAATCTATCCCGGCCCAAGGAGATTGAATGGACCGCAACGAGCAGTCGAAACCCCAGGCCACTACATATAATTTGCTGCCGTGGGAAAAGAAAGTCGTCGAATGGCCCGAGGCCTGGCCAGAAGCTATTCCAACCGAGGAGTCCAAGTCCGCATCTCTCTATTTAGTACAGGACCGGATGAATCGCAAGCAGATACAAAAATGAATATCTGATTTTCCGAAACGATCCTCTACCTGCGAGCACTACAGTACAGCGGCGCACTTCAAGATGCCGCAGTCTGAACACAGAGAGCAGGAGGATTGAATGAAGACTACCCCCCAGCCCAGTCTGGAAGAAGCCTGAACCGTACGCAGCGTTTTGAAAAGAAAATTTATGCGGTGCAGCATGCAGCCGCTCAGTTGCCTGGTGAAGAGTTCTACGCAGAGATTTTAGGAACAATTCAAAGCCCCAATTGGACTGCCGTTGCCGACGGACTCTTTTTCGAGGCGATTGTCGATACCATTCAGGCGCGCCTGCATGAGCTGGCTGAGTTGCACAAGCGCCTGAAGCACGTAGTCACGCCGGACGATCCAGGCAGCAGCCCGGCTTTTCCGTTTTCATCGCTCAGCGGCAAAGATGTTCTGCGATCAGCCGTTCCACCAGCGGAGTCAATAGTTCCCCTGTACGCGGCAGGATAAATGCACTCTGCTCGGCGCTCCAATCCAGCTTGAAACTGGTGGAGAGCGCCGAGATCCATATCTGGCGAATCGGCGCGTTGGGAGTGATTACGAATTTCCCCGCCGGCTCCTCAAAGATAATCTGAAGCACACCGCTCTGCTCTTCGACCTCGAAGCCTGCTTCGTCTTCCTCTTCGAGTGCAATCAGGCGCTGCTTCAGTATGTTCAACGCGTTTTCTGCGTTAATGCGAAACTCCAGTTCATCCAGCATGGTCTAAGTGTACCAAGGCGCTTGGTCAATGTACGCGGATGTCACCCGAGCCGGTCTCAATGCGCACCGTCGGCCCGCCGCCATTCACTTTGCCGGAGGCGTGATGGCGCTCTTCTTCGCTGCTGCCCTGCGAGATGCTGGAGTGAATCGACCCCGAACCCGTTGAGGCTTCGAGCGTGAAGCCCGCGCCGCCGGGCCAGAGTTCCACGCTGCCTGAGCCGGTATCGAGCTTCCAGTCAGCAGCGGGCGTGCCGCTCGCTTTGATGTCTCCCGATCCGGTGTGGGCGCGCAGGCCGCCGCGCAGATTCTGCAACTGGACATTGCCCGAACCGGTCTCGGCCTTAACGTCCCCTTGCCCGCTTTGCTCTGCATAAATATCGCCGGAGCCGGTGTTGGCGTTGAAGCCGCCCTGCAATCCGGTGGCATGAATATTGCCCGAGCCGGTGGAGAGCTTGGCGTTGACGCCGATGCCGTCGTCGGTAACATTGCCGGAGCCGGAACTGGCGTCAAGGTAAGCGTCGGCTGGCGCCTGAATCTCATAATCGATACTGATATTGCGCAAGTTCTCGTGATGCCCGCCGATGCGGATGATGTTGCCGGTCTGCTCAATTGGCGGATGGTTCGCGATCTCGCGCACCTTCTCGTCGCTCCCGCCACCCCAGCCGGATTTGACTTTGCCGAAGATATGCACCTGATTGCCCAAGCCGCGGCTAAGGCGGATGTTTCCCGAGCCGGTGGCAACGGATAATTCAACGCGCCCACTTACCGTCAGAGTCCGGTCGAAGCTGGCCTCCGAGGCCATTGCTGGAAGCGCCAATGCCAATGCCGCTATTGCTACAAGAATCTTCATTCCTCACCTCGAATACAGCGATCAGTTGTCAGTTTTCAGCGAGTTTGATGACGGTTTTTGTTGCTTCGCCACAACCGCCCTTCAAATCAATGTTTGATCTCCCTCGTTAGTCGTCGGCTGACAGCTGAGAACTGACAACTGAAAACTGTATCACTGCTGCAACACCACCTGATCGCCTTCTTTCAACCCACTCAAAATCTCGGTTACCGAGCCATTCGACAACCCGACCTTTACCGGAACCTTGCGTGATCCTTCTTTCTGCGTCTTGTCGGGAATCTCGACCGTGGCGTTCTTCTGTGCGTCGTAGCTCACGGCATTCTCTGGTACGGTCAGCACGCCTTTGTGCTCATCCAGCAAAATCTCGGCATTGGCCGTCATCTGCGCCTTCAACTCGCCGCCGGGGTTGTCGATCGAGACGCGCACTTCAAAGGTGGTCACATTATCCTTCTCCACGCCCATCGGAGAAATCTTTGTTACCTTTCCCTGGAAGACGCGGTCGCGGAAGCTCTCGACCTTGATGCGCGCGGCCTGATTCATATAGACGTGCGCAATGTCCGCCTCGTCCACCTTTCCCTGCACATAAACCTGTGTCGTATCGCCCTCGGTCATCACCAGCGTGGCCGTTGAGCCAAGCACCAGAATCGAGCTGACGGCATCGCCAATCTCCACATCGCGCGAGAGAATCACGCCATCCATCGGTGCGACAATCGTGGTGTAGCTCAACTGCTCCTCAAGTTGCTTCAATCCTGCCTGAGCCTGCGCGACTTGCGCCCGGGCCTGCTTC
Source organism: uncultured Occallatibacter sp. (assembly GCA_964532725.1). GTDB lineage: Bacteria > Acidobacteriota > Terriglobia > Terriglobales > Acidobacteriaceae > Telmatobacter. The sequence goes on along the minus strand of CAZHKN010000178.1, from coordinate 1,277 downwards.
AAACGCGCTGTATCCACGCCGATCTGCGCCTTGGAGTTGTCGCGCTTGGTCAGCGCCGAGAGATAATCCCGGTTGGCATCGTCCAGCGTCTGCTTGCTCACAATGCCTTCCCGCTGCATCTCCAGATTTCGGTCCAGCGTGGCCTTGTACATGGGCAGATCGGGCGCGGCGGCATTCACCTTGTCCTGCTCAATGTTGGCTTCAAACGTAGACACGTTGGCTTCAGCGGCGGCCAGTTGCGCACGCTGCGCGTCCACCTGCGCGGCTATCTCCTGCTGATCCAGTTGCGCAAGCTCTTGGCCTTTATGGACCGGGTTATTGATATCAACCAGCAGCTTCTCGACAATCCCTGAAGCCTTGCTCTTGACCTCGACCTTGGTGATGGGCTGAATCTTGCCCGTGGCCACAACGGATCGCGCCACGTCGCCGCGCGTCACCTTGCCCAGCCGGTTGGGATCAATCGATGTTCCCTTGTAGACGCGCGCCAGCGCAACGCCCGCTACCAGTAAAACCACGACCACCAGGGCCGAGATCCAAATCCAGAATTTTTTGCTCTTGCGCGCAGCCACCCAGTACCTCCAAAGTTAGAAAGAAGCTCCAGCTCTCATTTTGAATGAATTCGTTGCAGAAACAGGCACACTGACTCAGACGGCGCAAACCTGCCACTGTTATCAGAAATTTGCCCCGCTCATTTCTCCATACGCACGCTCAATCCATTTGGTTCCCGTACGCATCTGGCCTGCCGGCTCGCTAACTTGCTGATCCGCTGATATGCTGACTCGCTAACCCTTAGATGCTATCCTCACAGCGAGATGCACGGTCTGCCCCTGCTGCAATTCGTCGCTGTCGCGCTGCTGATTCTGGCCAACGCTTTCTTTGTGGCCGCTGAATTCGCGCTGGTCTCCATCCGCGACACCCGCATTGAGCAGATGATCGCCGCCGGCGTTCCCGGCGCAAGCGCGGTTCGCCACCTCCAACAGGATCTGGACGATTTTCTCCCCGCCGTGCAGTTGGGTGTAACACTCTGTTCACTGGCGCTCGGCTGGATTGGCGAACCTCTCGCCGCAGGTGTATTTCTGGATCTGCTTGCCGCCTTGCCCCAGCCGCTGGTTCATGCCGATCTGTATGCGCATGCCGCCGCGCTGGCTGCTGTCGCTGTGGGCTTTGCCTGCATCACCTATTTTCATGTGCTGGTAGGCGAACTGGTGCCTAAATCTTTGGCCTTGCGCCGGGCCGAGGCTCTGGCAGTCGCCGTCGCTCCGGCGATGCTCGTCTTT
>CAZHKN010000177.1:0-10524 GCA_964532725.1 uncultured Occallatibacter sp. | reverse complement strand
GGTCTCCAAAACCGAACTTGGGGGTTCGAATCCCTCCGCCCCTGCCAGATTGAGTAGTTATGCGGCCGGCAGACTGACCCGGCTGCGAAGGAATGGAAGTATGGCAACAAAAGCTATTACTGTGAACGGCGAACAGCGGCCGGCAAAGAGGCAGGGGGAGAATTCCGTGTCAAAGTTCGGCGAGAATGTGGCTGGTGTGTGGAATGACTTCACGCGTTTCCTGAGCGATGTCCGGGCCGAGATGCGCAAGGTGGTCACACCGTCCCGCAAGGAAGTCGAGTCCACTACTGCCGTCGTGTTGATCGCGGTCTTCATCTTTGGCGTCTACTTTTTCGTGGTGGACGGCATCTTCAAATACGGCCTCGACCAGTTGCTGAAGCGGCTGGGCGGATTGCAGCAGTAGCCGCGAAAGAAACCAACATGTCAGAAGAACTGGAACAACCCGAAGGGCAGCCGGAGCCGCAGCCCGCGCGCAATGAGAATTTCAAGTGGTACATCCTGCACGCCTACTCGGGCTTTGAACGCAAGGTCAAGGAGTCAATCGAGGTTCGTGTGCAGGCTTTTGGGCTGACTGCCCAGGTGGGTCGCGTCATGATTCCCACCGAGCCGGTGACGGAGATTATCAACGGCAAAAAACGCACCGTAGAGCGGGTCTTTCTCCCCGGCTATGTGCTGGTCGAGATGGAACTCGACAATCATTTATGGCACGTCCTCAAAGACACGCCCAAGGTCACGGGCTTTCTGGGTACCGGCGACAAGCCCGTTGCGCTCTCAGAGGAAGAAGTGAGTTCGATCCTCTTCCGCTCCGAGACCTCCAAAGACAAGCCACGGATGAAGATCAAGTTTGAGAAGAACGAACAGGTTCGCATCAATGACGGACCCTTTGCCAACTTCAACGGCGTGGTGGATGAGATCAACGAAGATCGCGAGACCATGAAGGTGATGGTCACAATCTTCGGGCGCTCTACCCCGGTCGAACTGGAGTTCAGCAAAGTCGAAAAGATTGAGTAGTTGCGGCTTTCAGCCATTAGCTTTCAGCTTCTAGCCGGCATGGCCACTAGCAGCCGCCGGTTGCGAGCAAACGCTGAAGCAGTAACACCAAAATTTGAACAGAGACACGCCAGCCGAGAGCTAGGAGCTAGAAGCTAAAAGCTGGTTCTGAAGGAACAAAACCATGGCACCTCCGAAGAAAGTTACCGGCTACGTCAAGCTGCAGATCGTGGCCGGCAAGGCCACTCCGGCGCCGCCGGTTGGCCCCGCGCTGGGCCAGGCCCAGGTCAACATCATGGAGTTCTGCAAGCAGTTCAATGCTCGCACCTCCACCAAAGAGATGGAAGGCCTGGTCATCCCGGTCGTTATCTCCGTCTACGCCGACCGCAGCTTCACCTTCATCACCAAGACACCCCCGGCGCCTGTGCTTCTGCTCAAGGCAGCGGGAATCCCCAAGGGTTCCGGCACGCCGAACAAGGACAAGGTAGGCAAAGTCACCGAGAAACAGGTGCGCGAAATCGCCACGCAGAAGATGCCCGATCTCAACGCCGCCTCTGTGGAATCGGCCATCAAGAGCATCAAGGGAACCGCCCGCTCGATGGGCATTGAAGTGGTGGCGTAAGGCAACTCATTGAGTTTCGAAATAGCGAGGCCCTCCTGTTTGGAGGGCTTTGCTGCGTTTTGCGTTCCTTTGAATTTGGGACTAAGATGCTAGCGTGAAATATAAATCGATTATCGTTGCAACTTCAGCTTTGATTCTGCAATCGGCATTTATCTTCGCGCAGGTAGCGCCCTCCCATTCGAAAGACCTGCTTGTCGTTGTAAAGGGTGGGCGGTATGGATATATCGACCACAATGGGACGGTGGTTATTCAGCCTCAATTCTTGTGGGGAAGCGATTTCGAAAATTGCTTTGCGCCGGTTTATCTCTGCTCCCGCGAAGTTTGGATCGATGAGTCTGGGAATGTGAGCGCACTGCCCGCGGCAAATCGCGATGGACTCCGCGCCGTGCGCCGAGAGGGAAAGGTTGGCTTTGTCGACGGCTCCGGCAAGCTGGCAATAAGCCCAATTTATGACGACTCGTTGCCCTTTTCAGATGGCGCGGCGGCGGTTAAAATTCATGGTCATTGGGGATTCATCGGTGCTGACGGCCATGAAATTATTCCTCCAATTTATGTGTCTACATTCTACTTCCGGGAGGGAGTGGGAATTGTCGAATCGGAAAATGGCTATCTGTTGATTGACAAATCGGGAGCGGTTCTTGCATCGAGATACGAATACTTGAGTGGAATTACCTCAGAAGGCCGTGTTCCTGTAAGCCGTGACGAGAAGCATGGATATCTGGATTTGCATGGAAAGGTTACTATTCCCCTGGAATATGAGTCCGCAGGCTCATTCAGCAACGGGCTTGCTCCGGTTGAAAAAGGGCAACGGTGGGGATATATCGATAGAGATGGGCAGACCCGCGTACCATTCATCTTTGATGAAGCAGGTCCATTTGCCAGTGGCCTTGCTCCCGTAAAGCTTGACGGAGATTCCGGTTTTATCGATCGGACAGGAGCGTTTGCCTTCCGCCTTGCATTTGAGCAGGCGTCGGGATTCCTGACCGGGGATGCTGACGGAATGTTAACTGCGGATACAGATGTATCACGATTCTGGACGAAGGCACATGAATTTGGTTATGTGAATACAACCGGGAAGGTCATTTGGGGGCCGACAAAAGAAAACCCTGATCACTGGCCTTTGCACGGCTGGTCCGACAGAGAAAAGGCCGAGAGTTGCAAAGGAATTCCTGAGGCGATGCGTCAGGCAGTTTTGAAGCTACCGCCAGAGTGACCCTATCCAACCGCTAACGCAAGGCCCTCCTGATGGGAGGGCCTTGCGTTAGCGGTTGGATGGCGCGCTGAAGAGGCTGTGCGTTAGCTGCCTTACTTCGGCGGGGCTGGCGAGAACCCTTCGCGTTTGCGGCCGGGTTCCGGTTTAGGCTTGGGCTTCGGCGCTTTCTTTACTTCTTTCTTGCCTTTGTCTTTGCTTCCCATGCCGCTAAGTGTGACACAAAAGGGGTGCATCTGGGAAGCATCTCTCGTCTCAAGCCCTTGCCAAATCACCAGATTGGCAAGGCTTTCGGGAAATCGGGTACGATGGGGATCGGTCAATCAGGAGGCAAACTCATATGTCCACAATCACGATTGTCAATAACGCTGACAACTACGAGGTAGTGCGGGTCGCCATCTATTGGAGACCAGTTGGTGCTACTACCCTGAACACCATTGCTTGGCGTGTTGTCAGTCCGCCGCCCGGCGGGGGGCAAACTGTTATTGCAATCCCCGATAATTTTGGGGTCTATGCAAATTATCCCTCTCAGGGCGATGACCCGAACGATCCCAATGCCGGAAATCGCACGCCCATTCTCAGCTTCAATGAGTACACAGCTCGGTTCGTGATCGGGACCAGCGTCAGCCAGGACAGTCAAGTCACAACCGCAGCCATTGCGCAGGTGTATACCGACCTTGTTCTAAACGAGGTACGTATCGATAACGATTTCAGCAACGGCGTCTGGACGCATATCACCAAAGATGGCGATGACATTTATGCGCCGCAAGTCGTGTGGCCTGGCGCAGTCCGCATAGTGGATATTCGCCCCAGCCTTAACCTGGCGATTGTTTCTCCGTCCCTCTCCAGCGCGGGCCGCTTGGCGGACGAGGTGACCACACGAGTGCAAACGTCAATTCATGAAGGCGAGACAGCAACCGTGTTAGGGTCAATGTGGAAGGGCTATAGCATTACCGTGACGTAAAGAGTGCGCGTGCGGCGGCTTCGTAGAGTGTACAGCGACTGCCACAAGCGCGCTTGCCTTTACTTGCCCAGCAGTCCGAAGACCGCAACCCCTGTCGGAGTGCCGACGTAAACCTTGCCATTCACAATCAGCGGGGTGATGAACTTGTTGCCGTTGCCAAAGCTATCTCGATTGTTTGCTGCCTGCGTACTGTTGTATAACTCGTGGGCTAGATTGGTTGCATCGTAGGCATGCAGAACTGCGGCTGAACCCGGGCCGGATTCCAGCGCCCATACAATTCCGTTCTGCGTTCCATTGGCCGATATGCTGGGCGTCGCCCCTGGGTACGCAAAGCTCACGGCTGATTTGCTCGAAGCCGTCGTCGCCAGCCTCGCATTGGTCATGGGGATGGCTTTCAGGTTGTCTCCCACTGCCCCGTAGTACAGCACTCCGTTGAAGAATGCGGGCGTAGAAAATACCTGGCCAGAAAGCGCGCCTATAACTTCCTGATAGATATTTGTGTCCAGTGGTCCCGCCGCATTGAACTTGCCCATGTTATCGCGGTCCGCTAAGTAGATATTGCTGTCTTTCCCTGCGCCTACAATCAGATGACGCACCGTGCCGTTCACATCCTTCTGGTCTGGCAGCAACACTTCTCCTCCCGACCCCAGATCCTCGTCCTCATCGGACTCGGTGACGGTATTATAGGTTTCAAAGTAATCGGCCACGGCCAGCTTTCCGCTTGTTGATAGCTTCACCATCGCATTGCCGAAGTCATTCTGTGATGGGAAACCGCTTGCGTTGAGCGTAGTATCAAAGACGCCATTTGCGTCAAGAAAATAGAGATTGCCACTGCTGTCCGCGGCGATCCCATCGCCGCTCATCCAGACCGAGCCCTCGTTGCCGTTCGGTGTCATGTTCAGCACCTGCGTCTGCTGCAAAGTGGACTCGCTATAGCCCATCACCCAGCCGGTATAGGGCTGGATATCGCAGTGCGAAGACCATCCAAGATAAATGGTTCCGTTCAATAGCAGCAGGGCTGCGCGCTCTTTATACTGGCCCGGTGCAAAGATCACACTGCCGTTCGAGGAGCCTTCGCCCGTTCCCGGATAGCTCGCTGCTATCTCTGTTGGGCTGCCGCTGATCTCCGCTCCAGTCGTGATGTCCAGGGCATGAAGCCGCTGATGGTAGTTGCCGCTGGAATCCTTGCTCATGCCGATGGTGAACAGGGTTCCATTCGTCCCTTGCGCGCGATCAATCACCGGTGTTGAAGTAATTCCGATCTCCGGAGTCACCTGCCCGCAGCCGCGGTCGTCGCTGGTCGTCTCGCCGCTGGCCAGCACCGAGGTCTTCCAGAGCTGCGTCCCGCTGTCTGCGTCAAAAGCATAGACGCTGCCATGCTCCGTGGCCACATAGATCACGTTATGCAGTTTACCGCCGATTGTCACATTGGCCAGATAGAGCGGCTCGGCATCGACCAGGCCATCCACCGCGTCAAAGCCGATCTTGCCAAATTGCGTGGAGTTCACATTGCTCAGTGTGAGAATTGTCTCTGCTGCATTGAGTCCATCGCGGGCAATGTCGTTGTGGTAAGTCGTAACATCCGGGGCAACTGTCTTCGTCGCTGCCTGCACCGTCAAAGCCAGTGAAGCCGTATGGGTAAAGCTACCGGATGTGCCGGTAAACGTGACTGTCGGCGTGGATGCGGCTGTACTCAACGCCGCGGTGAGTGTCGTAGTCTGCGCAGTTCCCGGAGTCAGCGTGAGCGCGGCAGGGCTGGCTGTAACCCCGGCAGTCAGCCCGGTAATTGCGACCGCGACCGTGCCAGTGAAGCCATTCGTAGCCGTCGCCAGAACGCTCACCGAAGAGCCGGTTGCCGCTGCAGCAATGGTCAGAGACGTCGGGGAGACACCCAACGAAAAATCGGGCGGCAGAGCTGCCGCAACGACGGTCAGAGCCATTGTCGCCGAGTGCGCAAACGCTCCCGAAGTCCCAGTCAAGGTAACTGTGGCGCTGCCTGCTGTGGCGCTTGAAGCGGCAGCGAGCGTCACGTTTTGAGCTGTCCCGGACGCTAGCGTAAGCGTGGCCGGATTGGCAGTAACCCCCGCAGGCAACCCGGTAATTGCTACTGTGACCGTGCCGGTAAGGCCGTTCGCAGCCGTCGCCAAAACGCTTACGGAAGAACCAGTCGTTCCAGCGGTAATCGACAGGGAGGCAGGCGACACTGAGAGCGAGAAATCCCCGGCTGGGATGGAATGGGTTCCCCCTCCTCCGCAACCGGCCACGGCGAGGCAAACCAGCAGACAAGTCACAGCGCCTGCAAATTCAAGCCTAAGCAGGAAAATCCAGCGAGGGGTGGGAAAGCTCATTGGGGAGGGCTCCTACGCCGAAAATAGTCCATTTCGCCATTTTCGTCCACGAATATTTCGCGGAGTTCTCTGTGGCGGTGCTTTCCCTTGCTTACGAGTAAAGTTCCCATCCGATGTCGCCCGACACACCCACATTCAAGTCTTCATTCAACGCATCATTAATCAGGCGACCGAAACCGACGCTGCGTGCCCCCACCTTAATCGCTGGCGAGGCACTCCGCCGGCGACACGCCCAGCGCGCGGCGGAGGGGCACAAAGGCTGCGGCTAACAGCAGGAAGCCGAGCAACGCCAAACTGCCCAGGTAGCCGCCGATCACATACTGAGTACTCAAGCCATACACCTGCGCCAGTCTGGCGGCAGCTAGCAGCGCCGCAACCGAGCCGAGGATAAGACCGATGAAGAGCACCCGCCGCAGCTTTTTTATCACAGCAAGGCAGACCTGGGTCCGGTTGGCCCCCAGCGCAATCTGTATCCCGATCTCTCTCTGCTGATCCGCGACCTGAATGGATAGAATTCCGAAGACCCCGACGCCTAGAATGATGGCCGCGAACCAGGCGCAGAGTGTGCCCGCGAGCGTGATTACCCTCCAGACGCGAAGATCATCGTCAATATGCATCTGGATGGTGCCGATGCCGGCGTCCAGACTTGCCGGTGCAATGGCCTGTACGGCATTACGTACTGCTTCAATCGCCAGTCTGCTGCTCGTTGCCTTCACAACGATTGTCGGCAATGTTGTCGTGGTTAGCCGATAGACAACAATGTCAACCGGATCGGACATGGATTTGAAATGAACGTCTTCCGCAATACCCACAACACGGCAATATGGCTTTGCAGCCTCATTCTGCGCATCGGCCCCACTGTAGATGTAGTTCTCAAGAGGGTTTTCTCCAGCAAACCAGGCCAAGGCCGCGCGGCTGCCGAGGATGCATACGCTTTCTCCTGCCAGGTCGTTTGCCGTAAAGTCGCGGCCTCGCACAATCCTGGTTCCAACGGAGGAAAAGTAATGGATCGACACCTCTGCCGGCCATACATTGAGCGGACGCATCGCGCCATTCTTGCCGCGCACTGCGAACTCTGCTTTCGCTTCACTGCCACTGATTGGAGGCAGATTCATTGTGGCGACGGATTGAATACCGGGAGAACGTTCGATCTGCTCAACAATGCGGCTCTCTTTACTGGAATCTGCACCGGCGCTGGGCGTTTCCTCCTCAATATCGAGTGTTGCAAGGACTGCGCTTACAGAAGGAAATCCAGATGGCTGTCCGGCTAACTTCTCAAAGCCCACGCCGCACACAAGCGCGGCAGTGATAAGAAGAACAGAGGCAAAGACCTCGAAGCCGATAATCCAGGAGTTGGAGCGCAAGGTCGCGCTGCGGATCCCTGCTCTTAGGATCAAGCTTGGCCGTTTTCGCTCTTGCCATAGGCTGGCTCCGGCGCCTGCTACGCATGCAACAGCTAAAGTGATTCCAACGGCTTCAACCAGCAGGTCGGTGTTCGGCGAGATCGTCGGAAAAGTGTCGAAACCGGGAATGGACTGCAGGACACGAGAGAGAATATGCGCCGTACTCCAAGCCACTGGCGCGGCTACCATACAACCTATCGCAGCAAGCACGGTAGCCTCAAACATGGCGAAGCGCACCTCGTTGCCCAAACGGGCCCCTAACGCCATCCGAATTGCCGCGGTGTGGGCTTCGCGGCTTGCTCGCCCTACGAAGAGCAAGATCAGATTGCAGCAGCAAAACAAGAAGAGGGTTGCCGCAAGCGCTTCCATTGCCAGCAGAGGCATGTGGAGCGCCTTTAGCCCAGAGGTTGCTCCCAGCCGTCCGTCCTCCACATTGATCAGCGCGCCCGGAGCAAGATTTGAGAACAGACCTGCCGCAAAAATCTTGCCCTCGGGATCAGCCGACTGCCGAATAGACGGCCCGATTGCATCCAAATTCGTTTGAATCTCCCGCATCGAAACGCCTTGCGGGAGGCGTCCAAACACCATCCATTCAAAATAGCCGGGATAAGCAAATCGGTCCTGCCCTGGGCTGCTCACTGCCAGAAAATGGCGCGGAAGCAGGATATCTGCGGGAACCAGCGGCGATATTCCGGTAAACTCCCGCGGCAGTACCCCGACGATATGAACGGGCGCGCCGTCAACCGTGACCGTCTGACCAATTACATGGGGATCGGCGTCAAAGTGCGTTTTCCAATAAGAGTAACCGAGGACTGCCTCCCATCCATCCTTGCCACCTCCGGGAGCATCATCTCCGCCGTTGAAGAAGCGGCCCAAGGACGGAATAAGCCCAAACACCGTGAACGCGTTTCCAGTTACAAACGCACCATATATCTTTGCGGTTCCGGTAGGAGTTTGAAGTCTAAACTCTTCCGTTTTCCATGCCAAGATATCTTTCATTGCTGCGCTGGATCGAAGCGCTTCGTAGCAAGGACCGGAAAGAGGAAGCCCATTTGGGCTGCCGCCCAAAGTGTAATGAATAATATCCTTGGCTTCAGGAACCCCGAGCGAGTGGAGCAATATGGATTGAGTAATAGAAAAGACGCCAAGGTTGACCCCCACCGCCAATCCGATGGTGACCACCACCATGGTGGAGAAACCGGACGAGCGAAAGATTCTGCGAATCAGATAGCGTGCCTGATGCATGCAGTCAATCCCGATTGGATTTTGAAACAGTCCGAGAGGATAGCTGGGCTCTGTGGATTAGACAACTGAAAGCAGTCTGGACTTGCACCTCCAGATGTCAAGCATTCTCCCATTCTCCCAAAGCCCAGCGGTTGGGTAAAGGGGGGGCGGTTAGCTCGCCGTGCACTTGGTTGCGGTAGCCGAACAGCTTGCGCCACAACAAGCCGCGCCTGTGCCAGCAGTGCAACAGACCGGCACCGATGGGGCAACGGACGCAATACTTGCCGCCCGCGAATAGGCGTATGCGCCACAAAGGGCTGCGAGGACGAGCACTCTAGTTGCAATTTTCATTACATTTTCTCCTTAGAGTTGAATTACCGTGCAGCTTGCGCTATACGGCTCCGGCCGGGCAGCTTACTTCTCCGCGGCGACGATCACATCGTTTTCGCTCTGTGGAGTGAGCTGGCCAACCCATGCCCGCGCGACACGCCCATGTGTGTCCAGCAACAAGAGGGTTGGCGTTCCCGAAACATTGATCGTGTCAAGCGGCTGGTTAAAGATACCCTCAACAGCCACACCGCCGGATTGCAAAGCCCCAGCTCCAGATCCCTGATCATCTGGCATCACGGCGAGCACATGCGCGCGAAGTGCATTCTTCTTTTCCAGATCTCCGAGCCGCTTGTAAAAAGGCAGACTGGCTTCGCAGAAGTGGCATCCCCTGCGAATTGCTAAAACTAGAGTACCCGGATGATCTCCCCAATGGTAACCATGAAGAGTTGGTAACATCTTGCCTTCAAGCTGGGTAGTCTCCGCGTTAATAGGCGCCGCGCCAGAGAAAAAGTTCTTATGAGTCAGGAGTGTCCAGCAAAGCAGCCCGCATACTGCCAAGATCGCCACATTGGTAACTGTTTCGACCATTTTCGGAACACTATTCACGGCTCCTCCTGTGACGCGCATCACGTTACCAAAAGTTACTAAAATATGCAAGTCCAATATGCACATTTATTACCTTGGGTCTGAAGTAATGCATTTGAAAGAGGATATCCGGGTGCGGATTTGCGGCATATCGCTGCCTCCAACGCTGATAGCACGGTGGTAGAGCTTCTCGCAGCCAGGGGGAAGGTTAATCCTCAAAGTCATCCACATGCCGTTCGCGGGCCTGCTCTGAGCTTGATTAACCGTTCGATGCCGAGTTGCTGCCATTTAAAAGTAAATTCCGCCATTCGCTGCTCCAGATTTGGGTTGACCAGGGGGTGCCGTTACTCTAGTACTGGATTTTCAGCTTTCGCTATTCCCGGCCTTTTCGGGAACTTCGGGAGGCCGGGTGCATTTGCGCCGCCTCAAACCGCTTCACCGAACAGTTATTTCAAGGAGACGCCAGCATATGTCCAAAGCCGTAAAGTACGCCGAAAAAGTTGCCGTCTACGCGGCCAAGGGAGCCTGGGTTGTTTACGAACAGCTCAACCGCATCAGCCCGAACCCCTCTTTTACGCCTTCATGGAGCGACAAGCCTCTGCTCAAGAGCTACGAAAAGGAGAAGCCGCCCCTCGGCTGGCCACGTACCACGGACTCGCTCTGCCCCAAGTGCGTTCCGGAGATTCGCCAGCAGATTCTTGACGGCAAGCTGCCCCACGAAGTGCTGCTCAATGAGAAGGTGGGCGAAATCAAGGCCCAGATCATCGAGCGCGACGGCCAGATCCTGATGGTCAAGGATTGCCCCAAGCACGGGCACTTTGAAGACGTGATGTCGATCGACACCGCCT
>CAZHKN010000176.1:0-10556 GCA_964532725.1 uncultured Occallatibacter sp. | reverse complement strand
GTCGGCAGGGCGCATCGCCGACATATCGAAATAGAGCGCGAGCAGGCGGCGGTTATTATAGCGCTCGTTATCAACTGTTTCTGGCGTAATCTGTGTGTGGGCCAGGCGCTTGTATATTTTCAGGTCTTCGGCGTCTTTTGGCGCTGCCGGAACAGGTTCGGCGAGGGCGGCGATATCTTGATACTCACAGAAGCGAATGGTCTGCGGAACGCCGTCTTCAGTGAGTGCGAAGTCCTTGGCGGTCAGTCCTTGAATGGGCTTTCCATCCTTGTCCCTGACAGCGACGGCTTCAACCACCAGTTGCACCTTCACCGAGAGCGTGAAGGGCTGCGCGTCGGCGGATTTATTCTGGCCGATCTGCTGCGCGCTTGCAAGCGTCGCGGCGCCTAGAAGAATGAGCAGGGAAGGGAATTTGCGCATGTTAGAACCTCAACCGCAGCGTGGTTTGCAGACTGCGCATTGCATTTGCCGCAACCGGCGCGCCGAATTGCTGGCTGTTCCAGTCCGTATTCCAGCCGGTGAAAACGGCATGATTGAGCAGGTTGGTCGCGTCCACGCGGGCGTCAAGAGAAAGCCGTGCAGTGGGGCGAAAAGTGCGCGCCAGTGAGCTGTCCAGGCTGAACTGGCCGGGACCGGTTATCGAGTCTCTCCCTGCCGTTCCCCACTGACCGGAGGCGGGTGCAGTGTAGGCTGCGGTGTTGAGATGCACTCCTGCATGAGACGCCCCGACGGACGCGCCGGTGAGGCTGGGGCGAATGGTATTTGAGAAGCCGGTACCGGGAACGGCGGCTAGATAGATCGGTGTCTCCGGCAGGCCAGAGCCAACATTGATGTTGGAGAGGAGTGTCCACTCCTTGAGCAATCTTCCACGCCAGCCGTGCATCAATGTTCCACCGCCCATACCCTCGCCGCTCGTATATTGAATCTGCAGGTTGAGCAGATGGCGCTGATCGAAGGTGGAGCGCGCATGTTCTGCTCGGGGATCAAGCCAATTCTGCGCGATGGATGCCGAGGGAGCAGACGAGCCGCTGTTTTGGTCGCTGGCCGTGACGTGGCCCTGGCCACCCAGTTGAGCGTCATTGTCGAGAGATTTGGAATAGGTGTAAAGGGCAGATGCGGTAAAGCCATTGCGCAACCGGCGGCGCAGTTGCAACTGGCCCGACTCGCGCGTGGAGCTGCCGCCTGAAGTGCGATAGACAAAGCCCAGCGGGCAATCGGGGCAGGGGCTGGTTGCGCCGATTGGATAGGTGTTGGGCAGGAACTGCTGTACCCCGTGCGTTCCCTTGACGCCCAGATAAGTCGCGGTGAGTTGCAGCGCGGCGGGCAGATCGCGCTGCACGGCTAATTGCCAGGTCTGTGCATAGCCCACACGAAAGTTGGGATCGATTGCGAAGGTATCGGCGGTAACCGAGGAACAATTGCTAAATCCATTGGCGAGCGTGAGCGGGCAGGCTGCGCTATTTTCAACGCTCAGACTCTTCGACAGCGGGGCCTGCTGTGCGAGTTGCAGCGCGGGCGCTAGATACACAGAGGTGTCGTGATAGACACCGTACCCTGCGCGGACAACGACTGTGGAAGCAGGAATGGGGCGCCAGGAGATTCCGATGCGCGGCTCTACGCCGAGCCTATCTGACCGCACCAACGAGCTGGGATAATGAGAGCCGGTGATCGGCCCGACTGGGTCGCTGGCCAGTACTGGAGCTGCTGCGGAAAAATCCGGAGCGATGTCGAGATTGACAAGGCGTCCGCTAATCTCGGTGATGGGCGCGCCGTACTCCCAGCGCAGGCCTGCGTTGATGGTGAGAACTGAAAGGATACGCCAATCGTCCGTCGCATAGGCGTTATAGACCGGCTGGCGAAAGTACTTGTCCGCATTGCCAAATGCGATGGAGCTGGTGTCGGGCACGCCGATGAGAAAATCCGCAAGGTCGGAGCCTGAAGTTGCTCCGCTGCCGGTCGCGCCCGCCGTGGCCGCGCCGGTAAAAGTGAAATTTCCACGCGGGTTCTGCTCGAAGAAATCATTGTTCTCCTGCTTGCGAAACTCGCCGCCAACAGTGATGTTATGTTTGCGATGGTAGATCGCGGCGGATGCCGTGAATGCGTCGGCGCGGTTGCGGTTGAACTCGCTGTTTGCATCGCTCAACGCCGCTATGCCGCTGGAAAAGTACAGCGCGGGCGGGCCCCAGTCGGCGGCGTCCTGATCGTTGCCTTTAATGCCCGCCGTGCCGGAGACATTCTGGCGATTTTCAAATTGAGGAACAATCAGAGTGCGCAGCCTGCTGAAGCGATAACCAACCGTGGCTGTCAGGTGAGGATTGAAATGGTGATACCAATTGACATTGGTGTTCATGCCCAGTGTGTCGGTGGTATCCACAAAACCAAAGAGGTTGGTGTTGCCTGCGCGTGTGCTTCGCAGGTTGAAACCGCCCCAGAGCGTGTCTTTGCGTCCCAGCGACTTGTTCAGGCGCGATTCCAGCGCGTCCTGATGGCTGCTGTTGAGCACCTGCGCTTGATAGTTGTAGATCTCGCTGCCGTTAATATTCGGTGCAGGATAGAGTCCAAGAAGAGCCGCGGCTTGCGAGTTGACCGGGACAACATTATTAGTATACGGCAGGCCGGTTACAGGGTTGAAGATTGCAATAGGTTGGCCCAGCGCGTTGAGCAGCCCCGAGAGATTGCCGGCGCGCTCGTCAAGCGTGGGAACAAGGCCAGGCACGATGGCGGCGCTCTGGTTACGCGTCCACTGGTAGCCGACAAAGAAGTTTGGCCCGCGCTGCAACAGGCGCGGAATCTTGAGCGGACCGCCGAATGAGAGTCCTCCAGTAAAGCGGTCATAGTAAGCTTTTGCTGTCTCCAACCCGCTCAATGAGTATGGCCGCGCATCGAAGGCGGAATTATCAATGATCGCGGAGAATCCGCCGTTGTAGAGGCTGTTGCTGTTGGCGCGCTGATTGCCAAAGGCCTGCGAGAGCGAATACTGCGAAGTGGCCGAGTTGTTGACGCTGCCATTCACAAGAAATCCATCGGCCGCTTGTGAGCTGGCTTCGTCGGGCGGCTTGGGGATCTCGATCGCGCCTTCCGTTGGTTCAGGCTTCTTGGCCACGACGCCGGCAATAGGAGCGGGTGTTTTTATGGGCTGAATTTTTGCCTGCAAAGCGAGATTCTTCAGTTGATCGAGCGGAAGCAAGGTCAACCCCCACTTCGCTGCCGGCATCTGCGGAGCAATGGTTACGTCGGCATGGATCGTCGCGAAGCAGGGCATCTCAATCTCGATCTTCCAGGCTCCATCCGCTAACTCGGCAAAGGAGTAGACGCCTCCCTGATCAGTGACAACGGAGAGCTGCTTTGTCCCTTGCGTTGCTGTCACCGTAGCTCCCGGCACAGCAAAACCGCCGAAAGTAACTTGCCCGTGATACTCCGATGCCGCGGCCAAAGTTGAAGCGCAGAGGCACACAAAGATGCAGAAGATCAATATCCTGGCTATTCGCAGCCGCATCATCTCTTCGCTCCAACCTTATGCTAATTCTCTGACGGTGTCTCGACATGGTCGATGACCAGCACATCCACTGGACCTTTCGCCGATTCCAGTTTCAGGCCAAGTTGCTCAGGTAGCGCCGCAAAGATCGGAGGCCAGGAGGTATCCTGCACATTTCCTTGTTGACTAGCTACAGCGGCCGCACCTTTGGGGCCAGGGAGATCATCGGGAGTCCATTGCAAGGTGAGATCGTAATAGCCTGTTAGACCAGTCCGATCCAACACGGTTCGATGCACCTGTCCGCTCAAAAGCGTCGCAAACCACGCCATTGAAAATCCCTGTATCTCCAACAGGCCGTTTGCGCTCCGCTTCACAAGACCTGTATATCCTCTGATTTCGTTTTTTTTGCCTTTGTCCGGTTGCGACTGATGCAATTTCGGTCCGTTCTTTGCGACGAGAAGCGCATAGACCGGGAGTTGTCTGATCTCATGGTGAATCTTCAATTGAAAGCGGTCCGCAAGAAGCCGTTGCAGCATGGCCCTGCGCTGATCCAGGCTAATATCCCGGACATTTGTTACCGCCGCGCCGTCCATTTTCGCTTCAATGTCGAAGGATTGATACATGAGCGGTACTGGCCCCTGAGTCATCCGGTCCTCTTCGTAGACTCCATATGCTTCTTGAATAATTTTTCGCAGAAAAACACCATTCGCGGTAAAGCCGTCTGGGGTAAATTCCATCTTCCAGAAGTTGTTGCTTTTCGGCGTGGGCTTTATTGTTGCTACATCAAACTCAAGCGCATTCACATCCTGCGTCGCGGTATGCGGCGCTGTCTCGTTCTGGCTTGAGTCATTCTGGCAGAATGCGGCCGGCATCACTGCGGCCATTGTTATAGTCCCAACGAGCAGCAGGCCTCTTCTGAAAGAATGCTTGCCAACAACGCGATCCATCATGAACAAATCCCTTCAAATGAATTGAAACAGATGACCCTGACCACAAACCCACCGGTAATCACCCTGCGCCATATATAGAAGACGTCGAAGATATCGAAACCGCTCATTATCGCTATCGCTATCACTATATTGGATAAATTAGATCCTTTGCGGAGTCCATTATTTGTTTTGCGAAATCAGGCCGGGAAGCTTAGCCGAAAAGCGGCTCTCGATCGAGGCCGCTATCTCTGGCGTGTATGCTCCCACCCAGTTATGCAGAACCTTGCCCATGGGGGAGATTTCCACGGTCTGCGGAGTACCGATGAAATCGAGTTTTACAAGCTGAGCGGGGTCATCAATCACATAAACCGGGAACGGAAGAGGAGATTTCTGAAGATACGCGTCGAGGTTCTCGTCAGTTGTAGCAAGGCCTATGAATTGCTCCTCTGCCGCTCCTTGACTGCTCAGCGAACGTATATTGTCCAGGTTTGCCGCGCACCATCGGCAGTTTGGCTTAAAAATATACAGGAGTGTCGCGCGCCCTGCGCTGAGAGGCACACTGCTCATCTGCCCTGAGAGCGTCTTCACTTTCAGATCGGAGATCGGCATGCCAACATGAGCTTCCGTTGGAGGAACCAATGCGAGCAGAGACTTGACCTTCCACCCGAGCACGACATTCCCGGCGAGCGAGATTGCCAAAAAAAGGATCAGAACAATATCTACCCAGAGAGAACCTACTCTATATCCCGAGACATTGTCATTTTGCGTCATGCCACCCTTCCACTTCTTGACTCTTAATTGCAATTGGTCTCGTAAAAAACTGGAGCAGATCTGCCTATTTGTTGAGTATAACCTGCTCCAACCAAAATCGCTGATACTGACTTCGCTTCAATTTCGACAGATGTCCTTGGTACAAACCAGCGATAGCTTTACTGACAAATGCCCCAAGAGCCGTCATGACAAGTTTGAGTTCCGTTGTATATTACGTTGTCAATGGTGTATTGACAAACTCTGGATGCTCCTTCCGAGTAGCTGTTACCATCCGCTTGACAGGTTGTCACCGCATAGGCCTTTTGAGGTACTGCGAGCATGAAGATGGCGAATGCAGCTACCGGCAAAGCCAAAGTGGCCGAAGCAACGAGTTTCTGAGGTAAAGAAAGTTTCATAGCGAGTCCTTTCGCGAGTTGCTTTGTTGGAGGTGAAATGTGGGTTAACCGTACACGCGAACTGTATACCTTTACAGTCCGGCATGGGATTGCGAGATTGACTTCAGGAGTTAGCACCATAAGCCCATGAGAGGCAATTTATGCCTCTTACTGAGTTATGGTAGTTGGTTGAATACAGCTACACTTGAGGCAGTATGCCTGCTTCTATTTTGTCTGTCAAGATCAATGGATTAAAAACTTGTATTATTTGCAAAGACAATATGCCCGGGTGGAAGAGAGTTATTGGTATAGATAACAGTTCCCGGAGAAGTTCTGTGTGAGGGTTAGAAGCATTGGGTATCCCTGGCATAAAATCTGCAGACACAATTTCATAGGCCGTATGCGGTCTTTTGAGTCGAAAGGAGCCTTCGCCTATCAGACGTTGGCTCCCCCAGTTTCGCTCTGTGCCTCCGATTTTTTTGCGCTGCTGCTAGTTATCTGTCGGCTTCTCCGCGTGATCGACAACCAAAACGTCTGCCGGAGCTTTGGTTGCTTCCAGCTTCAGGCCGAGCTGCTCCTGAACAGCGGTATAAAGGTTCGGCGGCGCGTTGGCTGCATCCGTGGGCGGCGGAACCTTGACTCCCAAAGTAGTGAACTGCGAGTCATCCGGGGTCCAGTTCAGAGTAAAGTCGAATTTGCCGTCGATTCCCGTATGATCGAGAACCGGGCGGTCCAGAACCGTTCCCTGCAGGCCCAGAACACAGAAGTCGTTCATGCTTGCGTTGACCGCAAACATCGCTCCCAACTGGCGAAATCCAATCCCCGGCAGCCCTTTCGGGTCGTGCGCGCTCTTGGTCAGTTTAGGACCGCTCTTGGCCACGCTCAGCACATAGACGGAAAGCTGCTTCTGGTCATGATGAAAGGTGAGTTTGTAGCGGTCTACAAGCAATTTCTGCAACATTCTCTTGAGTTGGGCGCCGCTTGGCATCCCTTCGCCATCTGGCTGTCCGGTGATGTCATAGCGATCGTTCTCTGCCCACGCGGGCAAACCTGCGATCTGCGTGGAGTGCAACCCATAAGCGAAACCGATCAGATCCTTGAGGGAGTAGTTTACTTCAACCATCTTTCTTCCCTGTACGGTCAGAAACTTCCGGTTTTCGTCCGGCTTGCTTGGCTTGATGGTTGCCACTTCAAAGCTGGGGTCGGCATTTGCATCCATCGGAGGAATCACCGGCGGAGGCTCGGGAATTGTCCAGGCTGTCTCCGGCGTGGCGCGTGTCAGCGTAAGGGGAAACGGGCTCGGTCCCTGACTCCAGTTCCCGGTAATCGTCTTTCCATCCGTGCCGAGCTTGCCCTCAAACGTGGCGCCGATTGCGCTCACAGAGATCTTGAGCGTCGAGCCGTCCTGCGTGATTTTCGTTACGGGAAATGGGGTACCGGTTTGATCGATGCTGTAAAAATCCGCCTTATAGCTGCCGTCGGCTGCCTTGGTTATCTTGAATATAACCCGCAGGTCTTTGCCCACGTGCAGCGTACCCTGCCAGGTGTCGGCGATGCTCGGTGCGGGATTTTCTGCCGCTGCCTGGGCGTGAACCGGAGCGGCATTCATCAAACTAAAGACGGCCGGAAGCGCTCCGGCGGAGATAATGGCGAGGCCCAGCAGAAACATCCTGCTGAAAATTCCGTTGCAGAGAAACTTTTCAGTGGTCATGCGGATTCTCCTGTTCTGCGATTGGCATCCGCGACTCCTGGGACGCAAACCGTCAATGATTCATGGAACCAGAAGAGAATACATCAAAGGGACGCAGCAGCATTTCGATTGTCGCGCGTGTGGGAGTTTTTTAATCGCTGAATTGCTTTGAGAATTGATTTGCGCGTCTTTCTTCGCGGCCGGCAGAGTTTGGAATTCGCGGATTTTGGGGCAAAGGAGACCAGCAAGCACACGGTACTGTGAGAAGGATAAAATGGTGGGCGGCTCCTATTGCGAGCCAGCCGGCTGATTGGGCGAGCGGGAGGATACGTGGACGCAACACGGAGGCAGTTTATCTGGGGCGCGCTGGGATTGGCTGTCTCCGGCAACCTTGAGGCGGATGCGACCGCAGGCCGGCAGCCGGATCATGCGCAGACATCCGCTCCTGATTCGGCCTCCTACGGCTCGGGGCATTTTGGCGCATGGATCGAAGATGAGTTTGGTCTGCCCGCTTTCCGGTACACATGCGATCAGACAACCGATCCACGTGCTAAAACTCCAATCACATCCAGCATCCTCGGTCCCACCGAGCATATCCATCAGATAGGAAACGACCGGATCACCGCGCTGGCATCGAATTTTGGCCCCGTTCGCGTTCGCCAGGATGAGGGATGTCCGAAGCTTCTCAACGATATCGATCAAGAGACAAGCCAGTTTGGCGGCGGTCTGGGCTATTTGACCGACGGCCACGAGACGCTGAGCACTTACTACGATGGGAACAGCCCGGGCTTCGAGCGGATCTTCGGTGTTGGTTATTTCCGCAAGCGGATTCGCGGCGCGAGTTACTCCGTCGATCAGGTCATCTCCGCTCCATTTGGAGACGATCCCGTTCTGCTTTCGCAGGTAACGGTTGTCAATCACCGCGACGTTCCAGCTAAGGCGCGCTGGGTTGAGTATTGGGGATGCCAGCCGTATCAGTTTTCCTTTCGGGCATTCATTGAATCGTTCACAGGCATGGGCACGCAGACGGAGTTGCGGCACAGGCTCGGGCGGCAGTTCAGCCATAAGATTTCTCAAGTTGATGGAATGCAGGGGCTGCTGGAGTCGAAGAGTTTTCTCGGGCGAGACGACGCTGAAGAAACGGCGTGGCGAAGGATGAAGACAGCGCTTGCGGCACAAACGAATCAATTCATCTCACCGATTCATGAGTTACTGCCTGGCACCGATTACGAGAGCGTTGATTTGCCATCGACATTTCTGGTTTCACTCGACGCGCCGGCCAGCGGATTCTCATCCGACGCGGCGGGATTCTTTGGCGCCGGTGGCCCGTCGAACCCCAGCGGATTAAAGAGCGCGTTCAACGGCAACCTTGATAGCCGCGGCCCGCACACAGGCTTGCTTCTCGAACGCGCCGTTGAACTCGCTCCCGGAGAAGGGAAGACTCTTCACTTTCTATACGGATATCTTCCAGAGGGCTTCAAACTCGATATGCTAATTGCCAGGTACCGAATTGCGCCCGCATCTCACTTGAAGCAGTTGAGCAGTGAATGGAGGCAGCGTGGAATGCAGTTCGATGTTGGCAGCGAACCATGGGTGAGGCGCGAGACAATCTGGAACTATTACTATCTGCGCAGCAGTCAGACTTACGATGATTTCTTCGCAGAACATATCCTCAATCAGAATGGCTTTTACCAGTATGGGATGGGTTTTCAGGGCGCGGCGCGTGATCCGCTGCAACACTGCCTGCCTTTTCTCTTCAGCGACCCCGAGATTGTACGCAGCGTGCTTCGCTATACGCTGAAGGAAGTCCGCGATGACGGGTCTGTTCCGTATGGACTAACCGGTCGCGGCGTCGTTGCGCCGATGGTTGCGGACAATTGCAGTGACATTCCTTTGTGGCTGCTGTGGGCGGTAAGCGAGTATGTGCTGGCGACCCGCGACACGGAGTTTCTAAACGAAGAGATTCCCACGCTCTTCTCCGCGAAGTCCGGCCAGAAAGAAACGGTCAGCAACCTGCTGGCTCGTTGCTTTCATCACCAGATCAACGATGTCGGTGTAGGCACGCACGGCATCACTCGCATGTTGAATGACGATTGGAACGACGGGCTGCTCGGCACCTGGGCGGCAACTGCATTTAAAGAATGCGCCGAGCAGGGCGAGAGCGTTTTGAACTCGGCAATGTCCGCATGGGTATTTGACCAATATGCGCGAATGCTGCGCTTCGCGGGACATACCACGGATCTACCCACGCGCATACTCGAAAGCTCCGAAAAGGCCCGCATGGCTACGCGCGAACAATGGAACGGCAAGTGGCTAAAGCGCGCATGGCTGGGACCGACGCTTGGCTGGCTGGGCGAGACGACGCTGTGGATCGAGCCGCAGCCGTGGGCGATTGTTGCTGGCGCTCTCACTCCCGCGCAGAGCCGCGAACTCGTGGCGACGATAGACCGCCTGCTTCGTCAGGGACCGATTGGTGCGGCGCAGATGAGCGAAGGGCCGGAGCTGCACAAACCAGGGGCGTTTGAAGCGGGAACCTGTGTGCGTGGCGGAGTATGGCCATCGCTGAATCAGACTCTGATCTGGGCGCTGGCGGGAATTGACCCGCAGATGGCATGGGATGAATGGAAGAAGAATTCTCTGGCGCGGCACGCTGACGTTTATCCGGATGTCTGGTATGGAGTCTGGAGCGGCACAGACAGTTACAATTCGACGCTAAGCTCGCATCCGGGTGAGACCGTCAATGACCCTTATTTTCACGGCACCGATTTTCCGGTACTCAATCTGCACGCCCATGCCTGCTCTCTTTACTCGATCACCAAACTTCTGCAGATCGAATTCACCGAAGCGGGGTTGAACCTCAGCCCGGAGTTGCCCATCGCCTCCTACAGATTCGATTCACCGCTCATCGGTGTCGCCAAGTCCGCGGCGGGCAATTACGAAGGGTGGTATGCGCCATCTCGGCCGGGGAACTGGACGATCTCTATCCAGCTTCCAGAAAAAACCGCCAACGGGTTATCACAGGTTGAAGTGAATGGAACCCGTTCGGCTATTGAGAGACGGCCAAACGGGAGGGTTGTCGTTACCGGCCCGAGCGAGTTGCACAAGCCACTGCGCTGGACTCTGCGCTGATAGGAAAGAAGTAATAAGGAGAGTCCCTTAAAATATGCGCCGGATGAAAAAGGCCATCTGAGCTTGAATCTCAGATGGCCTCTAAATCTTTTGTCTTCTTGCCTTTATATGGTGCGCCCGGAAGGATTCGAACCTCCGGCCTACTGATTCGTAGTCAGTCGCTCTATCCAGCTGAGCTACGGGCGCAT
>CAZHKN010000175.1:0-10826 GCA_964532725.1 uncultured Occallatibacter sp. | reverse complement strand
ACAAGTTTTGCCATGCTGCAAAATCTCCTCCCACGTTCTTCAGAATAGCTTGAGCTGACATCGCGAGGAGGTGAGGTTGAACACGATCTGCGCGCCGCGTTATAGGTACGGCCAATAGCCCGAGGTCCGCTTCCCTATCCCAAGATTCAGACTGAGACACTACCCTATCTTGTGATCGGTGATAACCGGATTTATGCCAGGAATAGACTGCAATCTTACATTTGTAAGCCAAAATCTGAACACTGGTTCCTTCGCTTCATAGAGAGCCAGCCAACACAACTGAATGGTTGCAGCCACTGACAAGTAGCCACGACTCGTCGCGGCGAAGACTGTAATTCGTATTCTTCGCCCAGCCCCATAGCCTCCGGTCGCGTTCATTTACGGATGTGGAAGGTATAGGCCACTCCTCCCTCAATCAGCGGGTAAATGTGCAAGGGGGCGAGGTGCTTGTTCCAGTCAGCAACCTGGGCTGTCAGGTTGCTGGCAAAGCCGGGATAGCTGCTTGCCGGCTCGCAATGAACGCCCTGCGGAGTGCAGATCTCCCCAGCAATGAGAAGCTCCGCCTTTGGCGTATCAATAAACGCCACGCCCGCTTCGAAAGGAAAGGAAAAATGCTTCTGAGTGCGAGAAACGATATGCCCGTAGCCGGCAGTCAGTAGAGGTCCCGTCCCCCCCAGAATCAACCGGCCGGTGCCTGTCACGGGATCGGCGTTATCCGAGTGCCAGTCAATATTGTTGATGGTAAACGTAGCGCCAGGGCCAGCCTTGATATCGGCGCGCACCCGGTCGGTATTGTAGTAAAGATAACCGGCGCTGATACGGAAAGCCTTGTGGAATGGGTAATAGTCCGCATACGCGCCCGTGTTGCCAAAATCGATGTTGAGGGCAATGTTGAATCCGCTTTGCGGGAAACTGTAGTTGAAGTTGGTGTAGTGGCCGACGGCGCGCACATCCAGATGAGGGTTGACGTTGGTCGCTATCTCAGCCCCGGTTCCCAGCGGAGAGATTCCCGAGCGGATGGTGAGCCGGGTAAACGACTCCTTGCGAAAGGCCGTGGGTTCTACCTCGCCGCCTCCTCCGATAAGTTCTCCGTCTACATTGGACGAACTGGGATATGTAGAGAAGGAAAAGTAACTGGAGGCATCGGAAAACTGATACGCCTGAAATTGCGCGTGAACCGCCAAGGGCGTCGCAAAGAGCGCTAGAGGAAGACAGAATAAAAGCTGTCTCAAGGGGGAGCCTCCAAATGACCTGTCATCTTGCAAGCCGACAGCGTGAGGGTCTGCGCCCTCTGGCAAATCGGACGATGGGCCGCGAATCTCTCCATGCGCCAGGCCATCCAGTGCAGGCACGAGCAGTGCGGTTTCACGCCAATCTATCATGTGCGCGCCAGGTTTGGGTGGGAATTCTCAGCAGAATTGACAAGGAAATGACAGGCTAAATCCAAAAGCAGCTCCGGTTTTCCCACTCTTGGAGAATTCAACCGATTCCGGGCTGCGAGGCAACCTTAGCCCGAATGCCGTAATCTTTGCCTATGGGGAAAGCGGAACGAACGCCGAGGCAAACCATCTGGCTGCGCCGCCAACTTCTTGACTGGTATGAGCGCAACCGCCGCGATCTGCCCTGGCGCCATACCAGCGACCCCTATTGCATCTGGATCTCGGAAATCATGCTGCAGCAGACCCGTGTGGCAGTAGTGATCGACCGCTATCATGCTTTTCTTGCTGCCTTTCCCACAATTGTTTCGCTGGCTCTCGCCCCGGAGCAGGAGGTGCTGGCGCTCTGGAGCGGTCTCGGCTACTACAACCGTGCCCGCATGTTGCACAAGGCCGCGCAATTTGTCGTTGGCGAGCTGGGCGGCAAGCTGCCCCGCGCCTCGGTTGAGTTGCAAAAACTGCCCGGCATCGGTCCCTATACCGCCGCCGCCATCGCCAGCATCGCCCATGGCGAACGCGTTGCGGTAGTGGACGGCAACGTGGACCGCGTTCTCTGCCGTCTCTCCGGCTGGGAGGCAGGCAGCCGCGCCGCCGGAGCCGCGACTCGCCGCAAGGTCGAGGCCCTGGCCGCCGAGCTGGTTGACCCCGCGCGTCCCGGCGACTTCAATCAGGCGGTAATGGAGCTGGGCGCGACCGTCTGCCTGCCTCGCAACCCTCTCTGCGCCGAGTGCCCAATCGCCGCGCAGTGCAAGACCACGGGCGAGCACCAGACCGCGCCACGGCCGCCGATGCTCAGCCGCGAGGTCGCGTATGCGCTCTCCGTCCGCATCGGCCAGCGCTCGGGCAATCCCCACCGCGAAGTCCTGCTCGAGCAGCGTCCGGCATCGCTGACCGTGATGCCCGGCCTCTGGGAACTGCCCGCACTGCGCGAACAAGCCGTGCCGGAATCCGAGTTGCGCATGACCGTCCGCCATGCCATCATGCAGGTCAATTACTATGTCCGCATCCGCACCGTCTTTGAGGATGATGCCGACCTGCTGACCATCGCTGGAGGCGAACGCCGCTGGGTGCCGTTGTATCAGGCCACGGCGATGGCTCTCACCGGACTGACGCGCAAAGTTCTCAAGCGCGCCCACCTGCTGCTTGCCCCTCCACTGGACGCGATTGTCCCCGAGGGCAAAGAAGACGTACTCTAATGTTGAATGAGTCATGTTGAATCGGTCACAAAGCTCTGAACCACCAACGAGGCTGTCATCTTAAGCCAAAGCTGCTGTCACTCTGAACCATCAAAAAAAGCTGTCATCCTGAGCGACCCGGAGCGTAGCGAAGGGGGAGTCGAAGGATCTGCATTTGCTTTTTTGCACACGTAGTTTCAGCCTTCAGTAGACACTGACCCCACGGAGACCCCATGCGCCGCAACCAAATCCTCGCCATCCTCGCCGTCATCAGTCTCATCGCCGCCCACGCCCAGCAGCCCACTGTACCTCCGATTTCAGGTCTGCCCCCCGCTGCCCGCGCTGCTGCTCAGTCCATCGATCCCGAAAAAATTCGCGCCCATGTGCGCTTTCTGTCTTTGGATCTGTTGGAAGGCCGCGGACCCGGCAAGCGCGGCGCAGAGCTGGCCGCCGAGTACATCGCGACTCAATTTGCTCTCGAAGGCGTTGAACCCGCCGGTGACAGCGGGACATATTTCCAGAAAGTCCCCCTGCTGGCCGTTCACACCATCGAAGACAAAACAAAGTTCTCGCTGGTTCCGTCCACCGGCGCGGCAACAGCTCTGAGCCAAAAAATTGATCTAACGTATGGAACAGAGATCGTCTCCAAAGACCAGACCGGCCAGGAAACCGCCGACTTCGACGCGCCAATTGTCTTCGTCGGCTACGGCATCGACGCCCCTGAATATCACTGGAACGACTACGCAGGACCCAACGGAAAAGACATCGACCTCAAGGGAAAAATCGCCCTCATCATCGTCAACGAGCCACCCTCTGACGATGAAAAATTCTTCAAAGGCAACGCCCTCACTTACTACGGCCGCTGGACCTACAAATACGAAGAGGCCGCGCGCCGCGGAGCTGTCGGAGTTTTGATCATTCACCGCACCGACTTAGCGAGTTATGGCTGGGAAGTCGTCCGTAACTCGCAAGCAGTTGAAAAGAGTTATCTCGAAGGCGATCCCAACGCAACTCTAAGAGCCGCCGCATGGATTCAGCACGATGTAGCCCAGCGACTCTTCACTGTGGCCGGTCTCGGCGACCTCGATCAGGCCATCGCCACTGCAGGCAGGCCCGGTGCATTCCATGCCGTTGAACTTCCCGTCATCCTCCATGCCCATATCGAGAGCCGCGTCCGCCGCTATGTCAGCTCCAATGTCGTAGGCCGCGTGCCCGGCGTGAGCGCAACTAATCAGGCTGTCCTTTACACCGCCCACTATGATCATCTCGGCATCGATCCCGACGCCACAGGCGACAACATCTACAATGGTGCGGCAGACAACGGCACCGGCTGCGGCATCATCTTGGAACTGGCCCGCGCCTTTGCGCAAGCCCTATCGCGCCCGCCTCACGCCGTCTACTTTGCCGCCGTCACTGCCGAGGAGCAGGGTCTGCTCGGTTCGCAATATCTCGGCCAGCATCCGCCCATCCCCGCCGGTCAGATCGCGCTCGATCTCAACTACGATATGCTTCTGCCCATCGGCGTTCCCCGCTCCGTGAGTCTCGGCGGAGCCGAGCGCATCGACCTCTGGCCCACCGTCAAATCCGTCGCAACCGCATTTGATCTCGCCACGCTCCCCGATCCCAACCCCATGGCCGGCCACTACTACCGCAGCGACCATTTCTCGCTGGCCCGCGTCGGCATTCCCGCCTTCTCCGTCGATCAGGGCGACCTCTTCGAGGGCCGCACAGCGGAGTGGGGACACCAACAATTCGAGGACTATGTGGAACACCACTACCACCAGCCCTCCGACGAGTACCACGCCGATTGGGATTTCCGCGGCAATGCCAAACTCGCCCGCTTCGGCCTCGTCCTAGGCTGGCTGGCCAGCGCCCAACCCAAGCCCGTAGAATGGCTCCCCGGCGACGAGTTCGAGGCCGCGCGCAAAGCCAACCGCAGTCTGCCGGACGGCAAATAGGCAGGAAGAAAATCCAGAACCGGCGTAGAATACAGCCATGCGCACAGTAACCAAAGCCGAAGCTGAACAGAACCTCACGGCCATCCTTGACGTGGCTGTCCTCGAACCCGTGCGCATCCAACAGCCAGGGCAGGATGTGATTCTGGTCTCGGCAACTGAATTCGAAGAAGCCCAACGCGTACTCCACGCTAAACGGATGAGCGCGCTGCACGAAATTCGTGAAAGGGCCTCAAAAGAGGCCAAGGACAATGGCTTTACGGAAGATATGCTGCCAGACTTGCTGGCGTAACGATGGTGCGCATCGTCCTGGATACGAACGTCCTGGTGAGTGCGCTGATCGCTGTCGAATCCACTCCGGGCAAGGCGATGGATAAGGCCGAACGCGAAGCATTGATGCTCGCGTCCCCTTCCACATTGTCAGAGGCATACGAAGTTCTCGTGCGACCAAAATTCTCACGATTCCTTCCATTGACGACAAGGATAGAACTCTTCAACCGATACCGGGAAGGGGTTCAAATCGTCTCCATTGTTTTCCCAATCCGAGCCTGCCGCGATCCGCACGATGACAAATTCCTCGAAGTCGCCATCAACGGCAAAGCCGACATCCTCGTCACCGGCGACCAGGATCTATTAGCGCTCGATCCATTCCAGGGAGTCCGCATTCTGACTCCACAGCAGTACCTTGTGCCTCTCGCTCACAATTCCCCATGAACGATCCAAGTTGGTCGAACGGCCCCAGCGACGAGTTCACGGCTGCGCGCAAAGCCAGCCGCAGCCTGCCGGACGGCAAATAGGCAGGAAGAAAATCCAGAACCGGCGTAGAATACAGCCATGCGCACAGTAACCAAAGCCGAAGCCGAACAGAACCTCACGGCCGTTCTGGACGTTGCCGCGTTGGAGCCTGTGTGCATCCGCCGCGCAGAAAACGACTTTATCCTCGTTTCCGCCAAGGAGTTCGAAGAGGCGCAGCAACTGCTTCACAAGGCGCGAGTGCGCACCTTGAAGGAAACGATGCAGCACTGTGCTGAGCAGGCTGCCGCGAATGGCTTTACCGAAGACATGCTCCCTGACCTTCTCAAACCCTGATGGAGCCGAAAGCACGAGTCGTGATCGATACGAATGTGCTGGTGAGCGCTCTACTGTCGCCACACTCCCCTCCCGGCCATGCCACAGGGCGTGTCCTCGACTACGCCATTCTTCTCGCCTCCGAAGCTACTCTGGCGGAGATTGAAGAAGTTCTCACCCGACCGAAGCTGGCCAAAGTCCTTTCCGGGGAAGATTCGGCGCGCTTCCTCAGGGATTATCGCAATGGCGTTCACCTGGTCTCTATCGACAACCCCATTCAGGCCTGCCGCGACCCGCATGATGACAAATTCCTCGAAGTCGCCATCAACGGCAAAGCCGACATCCTCGTCACCGGCGACCAAGACCTGCTAGCCCTGGACCCCTTCCGGGGAGTTCGCATTCTCTCGCCGCAGGCGTTTCTCACCCTTTCAGATCAAACGCGGCCGTAAACCCCTCGGCGCGAGCTTAAGGACGTGCGCAAAGCGAGTCAGGAAAAATTAGAACTCTTGATAATCCATGCAGAAGGTTTACACATCGCACCCAGCGCCAAGAATTCATCTCAATTTGATCCGGTTTTGACAGCCTGTCTGCAGTGGGTATTTAACCTTGCATAGACCGTTCATAGAGGCGGTTCGCGGCGCTCTAAACTTCCAACTGTCCGTTTGAGAAGCGATTGCCGCAATACAACTCCGATAATCAGCCCTCCCCGCCGGGTTCCACCGGTACCCCAGTCAAACCTCAACCGTTTCCACGCTCAAGGAGAAGACTGTGAAAGTTCAAAGAACCTTGCCCACTTGCATCGCCACCGTGATCTTTGCATTCGCCGGCGTTGCCTGCCTTTCCGCTCAAACAACCACATATACTCTCATTGCCGAACCAGCCCAGGGACTAACGCCGATCTATAACTTGGTCACCTCCGCCACCAAGACCATCGACAAGACCATGTATGAGCTGGACGACACGACAATGACCTCGCTGCTGGCTACCGCAGCCGCCGACGGCGTGAAGGTCCGTGTCATCCTCGATCAGAACGAGGAGAAAAGCAACAACACAACTGCCTACAACTATCTGGCCGCGCACAATGTATCGGTGCACTGGGCGAATCCGGTTTATACTTACACGCACCAAAAGACCATCACAGTAGATGCGGCGACCTCCGCCATCCTGACCCTCAATCTCACGCCGAGATATTATTCGACGACCCGGGATTACGCGGTCATCACCAACGATCCGGCGGATGTGGCGGCAATCGAAACCACCTTTGCGGCGGATTTCATCAACGCCTCGATCACGCCGCCCACCGGAGACAACCTGGTATGGAGTCCGACCAACTCCCGCAGCGCTTTGGAGGGGATCATCAACGGCGCGACCACATCGCTGATGATCGAGCAGGAGGAGATGGAAGACACAGGAATCGAGGACGCATTGGAAGCGGCCTTGGCCCGCGGCGTAGCCATCACGCTGGTGCAGGAAAATGAAGACAAGGACTATAACTCCATTCTCACAACCCTCAAGAAGGACGGAGCCAAGATCGCCGTCTATACCTCCTCCACTGGTTATTACATCCACGCCAAGGTTATTTTGGCGGACTATGGAACCGCTGAGGCGAAGTTATTCGCCGGCTCGGAAAACTTCTCCACAAACTCCTTGAACAACAACCGGGAACTGGGCCTGATTTTTAGCGACGCAACCAGCATGACGGCAATCGATGCCGACATTCTGGCCGACTACAACGGCGGAACCAAGTTCTGATCTTTTGACCTGCGAATAGAAAGCGGTTTTTCGCAAAAAATAGCGTCCCGCTTCGCCCATTGCGAAGCAGGACGCATCACTTTGACCGCTAAGTCAATGTAGATCAATCGCCCATTACTCTCCCCAGGGGTTGGCGACCTGGTCGTCGATTGCTACCCAGAAACGTTGGCTGGAGGGGAACAAGCCAAGTGCGTTGCCCCAGAAGTGCCAGCCGCTTTGGGATGCTAGGTTGGTTCCATACCATCCATCGTGGAACTCGGCCATTCTCCATCCCGATCCGAAGGTGGCAGCGCAGTATCCATCCGCCGTTGCACGGCTGGTCAAAAACGTGCCGCTGATCGGCGCGGACAATTCAAGATTGCCCTCCACCCAGCCGTCGTAGAAGTCCGGCGTCAATTCGCCGGGCAGCGCCGCGCCGGTCACGTCGATGCAAAGAATCGGCAAGACAGCCGTGGCAGCCGTATCCCCGCTATAGGGATTCGTCACGCCATCTGCACCGGCATGAACAATCGGCGATCCGCCTTCCACGCTCCAGGTCATGCCTGCGTGCGTTGCCTGGCTGCCGCTGAGCGTATTCCAAGGATTGGCGACCTGGTCGTCGATTGTCACCCAGAAACGTTGAGTGGCGGGGAACAAGCCAATTGCGTTGCCCCAGAAATGCCAGCCGCTTTGGGATGCCAAGTTGGTTCCATACCATCCGTCATGAAACTCGGCCATCACCCATCCCGATCCAAAGCTCGAAGAACAGTACCCGTTCGCTGTCGCAAGGCTGTTCAAAAGCGTACCGCTGATCGGCGCGGTCAGTTGAAGGTTGCCCTCCACCCAGCCGTCGTAGAAGTCCGGCGTCAATTCGCCGGGCAGCGCCGCGCCGGTCACGTCGATGCAAAGAATCGGCAAGACAGCCGTGGCAGCCGTGTCCCCGTTATAGGGATTCGTCACACCATCCGCGCCCACGTGAACAAGCGGAGATCCGCCCTCTACGCTCCAGGTCATGCCTGCGTGAGTCGCCGTCCCTGCTGGGGCGTAGTCAAGCGTCGCTTGCGTGGCAGTCTCTTGCCCGCCATAGCTGCATTGCGGCGTGAGGCTTGAGTACCAGTTGTCGAACGACCACGCCGGACTCGCGATTTGGCTGAAGTTGTCGTCATACAGAGCCAGGTTGGTAAAGCTGATCGAGGCGTTCGCCGGGTAATCGCTGCACTGGGAAATATAGTAGACTTCCACCGCTCCGGCGAAGGCCCAATTGAAGATCTGCCCGTCCGCATAAGCCATGCTCAGATCTGAGCTTTGACCCGAGGTTTGATCCACGGTATTGACATTCCATCCTTCGCAGCCCACAGTTCCCGCGCTGCAAGTCGAGGCGATCAGGCCTGCGATGGTGTCTCCCGAATGCACGGTTACCGGTGTGCTCTCATAAACTGTGGCGTAGGGGCTGCCAGGGCCCACGATACAGCAATTCCAACTGGCGATGCTCCAGGCGTTCAGCGGGGCATAGGGATTGCTCGCATCGTAGTTCCATGCAAGCACCGGCTGCAGAATGCTGATTACGTCGTCTATATCCTCCATGCCCGGAAAGAAATAGAGAATCTGGCCGTCGTTCGATAACGGCGCCGGCGGAACGGTCCAGCTTGCCGTCAGCTCGCCATACTCGCTGCCGGTCGTGACGCTATAATCCTCAATCCAGCTATGGCTGATCGTCGGAGCCGTGCCCTGCTCCAGCGCATTCGGCTTGTCCGGCACAGCATTGCCCTTCGCATCGTAATGCGGGTAGTTGCATACCGGCATGGTTTCGAAACTTCCGTCCTCATGCCGGATAGCCAGCTTGTTCGGTTTTAGGCTGTCCCCGTGTGTCAGTTGCCTGACGCAACTGGGATGGAAATACCCGAACGGAGTACCTACAAATCCCTCTGGAACTCCAGCAGGGTGTCTATGCCCGCGCAGCGCTTCGGCGCGCAACGCCGGGCCAAAGGGGGTAAAGACAAGCTGGATTGCAAAGCTGAGGATTAGTCCTGCCAACAACAGATGAGTAGGCTTCGTGCAGCACGAATTCCTACCAGGATTCTGTTTCGTGTCTTTCATATTTCCCTCAATTCTCAGGGAGAATATCCCTGCCGTATTCAGTAACAGATCGGCATGTTACTATCGATGCACATCTCGGTCAAGTAATTAAACTTTAGTTACTGAAAAAGAACGAAATAGGGCTGTGGGGGGGTGCGCAAAGTTGTGGGGTCGTGATTCCGCGGCAACTCCCACTGCTGGAGTTGAGATCGGTCGAAAGCCCGATGCGCATCCTTGAACTTTCTCCTTGGCAAGGATGCCGTAACCGCTTGATTCGGGTATAGCCAGAAAGGAACGCCAGTCTTCGAAAGGGAGCGCAATCTCCGGAAAGAAGCGCCAGCCTCCAGAAATGAGCGCCAGCCGGGGGAAGGGAGCGCCGGTCTCCAGACCGGCTGTCGTGCGGGCGTCTCGCCCGCACCCGTTCAGGGTAAATTACCAACTAACTCGGCCAAGACACGAGTAAGTCAATTTGAAGCGTACGGACATCAGCCATACAAAAACCCAGCAAAAACAGGATACCCCGCCAGCGTAACGCTGTCGCGCCCAAATCCCTCACCCCACAAACGCTGTCCCCCTAAGCAACCGGCCCCTGAGCGTAGCGGAGGGAAATCGAGTCGAAGACTTTCGGCAGCAAATTAGCGGCACACGGAAGTAGGTCAGGGTTTCAACCCTGACACATCTGTCAAGGCCGGAGTAATTCGTCGATCTCAATGCCTTACCAGCCGCGTTGACCTGTGAGAGAATCCAAAGAAGCCGCCGAAGTGAGTACTTTCCAGTAGGATTTGCTTTACCCTAGTGTCCTGAGTTTGAAATACGCAACACAAAACTGGCTGTCATTCTGAGCGAACGGGGCCCCGAACGTCTTTCAGTTCGGGGGTGGTGAGTCGAAGAATCTGCGTCTGTTCTTCAATGAACTTCAGACCCACCACGCTAGGACAATTTTCTTGTAGGATCACGGCGTCACATTCCCACCGTCAGACAATCATTCACTAAACAGAGTCAATCGATCCCGGTCTGCTTTCTTTTTGCTCAGATTCGTGTTCGAGAACCAAGTAACTAATAACCACTAACCACGTAACTAATCAAGGGAGGAGCGAAATGCCGATGGGTGGAGGGGACAGCGTCACTGAAGCCAACATCCCCGGCGTCAAACCAAGCGGATTGCCGGAATTGCTGGAAGGGCTGCGAGCCGCCGTATGCGATCCCAGGGGCCTCATCCCTCTCAGCACCGATCAGCTCACTCAGATTATTCGGCGCCAGCCGCGCAATCTCACCGAATACCGGCTGACCCGCATTGCCGAATGGTCGCAGCCACGCCACCAGATTGATTGTCGCTTTGTCAACCTGACGCTGCTCACCGACCAGGAGGAACAGGCCCAGGGTGT
>CAZHKN010000174.1:0-10848 GCA_964532725.1 uncultured Occallatibacter sp. | reverse complement strand
AACTCATCTCAAATCAACCCAACTCGCTCAAGGGGTCAATTTTAAGTGAGCGCTAGAGGGTCAGTTTTACATGATTGCTGACAGGGAAACCGACGATAACGTACGCAGGCGCTGCTGTTGGGAGGGTTACCTCAGAAGCTCAGAATACGCTATTGACGACCTGCGGCGATTGATGGATTTTCTCATAGTTGCGCGGCACAAAATCCCGTGCAAACTCATCGCTGTAGTCGTTTTTGCCCCTGTCAGAGCACCAAAGAGTCACAAGAATCAACAGGCTTCGGGGCGGACACGATAAAGCATTCTATAATTAGCACTTATTTTCACTCGGTTTTAACAGGTTTCTATAATAGATCTGATCTGTTTTGGGAGCAGAGGGCCGGGGGTTCGAATCCCTCCGCCCCGACCATTATTTTTCAATGATTTGCAGGTGCGAAAGTGGAATCGTGACTAGACCCTCTACTTGCAGTACAAATGCTCTAGTTCTAAAATACTCGTCTTTATTGGGTTTTCGTCTACGAGAAGGCTGCTTGGACAGCTACAAAATCGACTACAGCCGAAATGTGAGGAGTAGGTGTTTGGCCTCACTATCTATTCGAATCTGGGTTGTGCCTCGCCAAACTCCATCCGGGCGAATAACGGGCCTCAGTTCAAACCCGACAGCAGTTCAGAAGGTGGTGTTGTACGAGGACAGTACCGCTGGGCCGTGCAAAATCCGCAGAAGCGCCTCTCCCACCGCACCTCTTGAACTTTTGACGAGCGATGTGTTTCCCGCAAAGCTCAGGCGGCCAAATTGTAACGATGATGCAAGCCGCCAAGCCTGGGCATAGTAATGATCCTGCCACCTGATCGGGGTTTGCTGACTGCTTCGCGGCCTGAGGGCGCGCCACCTTGCCAACGCTAGATGCGCTCGGTCGTCGTGATAGTACCGAACGTAATCGCTCATCAGGCGTTTTAGATGCCGCTGATTCAGAACGATCACATGATCGAGCAGATCGCAACGGCAGTTGCCAACCCGGCGCTCGGATGCATCGTTCTGTCACGGACTCCGGAATCCGGAAGCTGGTCCGTTTGCGCTGTATACTGAAACTCTTTCTGTGTTAATCACTTCTTCGATGTTCGGTTACATTGAAATGAACAATACGCCGCCAGTCGTGCGTGATGATGAAGCCGCAGTAGAGAACGCCGAATGTAAGCGTCGGAACGATGAAAAAGTCCTTAGCCATGATTGCTTCCCGATGGTTGCTCAGAAACGCCGCCCATCGTTTAGCCGGCTCAGGGTTTCGGCGGGCTGAACGCAGCACCGTTCGCTCGGAGATATTGGAGTCCAGCATCTGCAACTCGCCAAGGATTTGAGGTGCGCCCCCAGGTTGGGTTCTCTGCAACCGTGCGGAAAATGAGATCGCACAATTTCTTGCTGACGCATCTTCTCCCGGCCCGGACATGGTGCCGCGAGAGCCACGTCCAATACAACTTAAACCCGGCACAGCGCCAACGAACAACTATCTCCGACTGGACGAGGATCAATGCCCGTTTCCATCCGGGCCAAAGCCGCCGCAACATCACCCGGAATGATCGGTCAGGAGCAGCAAATCGCAGCTGCGGGTGCCTCTGCTTCAATACGGCAAGCTGTTGGCGCAGAGCCAGATTCTCCAACTGCAGGTCACGGCGAGAGCGAAAGAAGCGGGTAGCCAGAACAAACACAAGCCTCAACAGGCGCAGCATGGGACCGATTTTACACAGAGACCGGCTGAAACTGGTAAGCAGCGCAATCTGCATCGCACCACAGCCTGTCGCAATTTGTGCGAGCAAAAGCCGTACAAGGAGAAAGATTACATGGCCGTGAGGATCGTCTACTGTCGCGTCCCGTTGTGGCCGCCTGTCTTGCCACTCTTGGCAACTGCCCCAGCGGCTTTGTGTATCACTTTGAAACCATCATGTGTATCCGATCCGCCAGGTGTTATTACAGTGATTGATCCGGACACGGCTCCATCTGGCACTGTGGCAGTAATTTTGGAGTCTTCAACGTGTTGTAGCTGCTTCGTCTCCACGCCACCAATCGTTACGGATGTGGCCCCGGTAAAGTTACTCCCGTTGATCGTTATTGTCTGGCCGGGTATCGCCGAGGTAGGGCTGAAGGAGCCAATCTTCGGTGCAATGGCTCCAGTAACAATCAGTTTAAGTTTGCTGTCGCTTAAGTCGGAGCATTCATTGGCATAGATCTCCCAATCTGCGGCAGTCAGCACTCTTAGTGATGTAGGATCAAGATTTGTTTGTGTCTTTGAACTGCCTTTCTTCACGTCGACCGTTAACTGTGTAGCTGAATCCTTTAAAAAGCAAACTTTGCTGAGATTGTTCAAGTTGATTCCGGTCAAGGTGACTTTCGACGGCAAGTTGTTGAGGTTGATCTTGACCGGATCGATTCCGAAAAGCGTAACGTCTTTCGTATCGAGATGAACTGCCGGCAAGCCGGTCGAACTTTCGGCTCCGTCTTTTCCAACCGCGTAGACGTTATAATCTGTGCCTGGAGCGGAAGCCAGATCAGATACCTTAAAGGCAGCTTTCGCACTGGTGTTATCACCACTGACAGTAACCGTTGCTTCAGGACGCACAGGGTCCACGCTATCTGCGGCATTCTCAAGACGCAGCTTTGCCGCTTTATCGAGATTGTCACCGCTGAGATCGCAACTGAGCGAACCGTCCGAAGATGTATTCGTCAGATCCAGTTCTCCACTCTGATTCGTGGGGCATTTCATCTCGGTAAATGAGGCCTTATTCTTGCTGTCCTCCCTTACATGAATCCCGGCAACTACCGCTAGCGAAAGGTCCCGGAAGAGCTGGTCAGAGATAGGGGACCATTTTTGATATGAAACAATCTTCCACGGTTCATCGCGAACGACATTGCAGAGGCTACGCGCGCGCTTCTTATCAACGCCGAGTTCGGGGACAGGTTGCTCTGGGTTATTCTGACCCCCTGTCGCTCCCGAACCGCTTTTACCTGAAGAAGTATTTGTATCCGCCAGATCTACAGCCTTCGCCATGTTCTGGGCGCAATCCTGCACCCACCAACCCTCTAGGAACGGCTTGGCTGGGAACCATGTGTAGAAGGTGGCAGCGCCGGATTTGCCAACCACGGTCTTCGTGGTATAAGTAGCCGAAAAGCCGCTGTTAGCGATCAACAATAATTGGTCTTTTTGATGATCCGGAGACATCGTCTTCCAGCCCGGAACAACGCCCCCGGTGAAGGCTGCTACGGCGTTGCTGAAATTCGCTGCGTTTACAATCGGCTGTAGTGTGCTCAGCAAAGCGCCGGCTGCGGTAATACCGTTGCCCACAACGCCGCGAGGGGTCAGCGACTCGCCGGCATTGTTATATGCTTCAACCCCGATTTTGTCTTCACCCTCTTGATATTGTCCGATCGCGCCGTTGATGTCGGTATCCACTGAGAGCATGGCATTGTGGACGATGAACTCTTCTTTTGCATTAAGATTTCGAACTGTAACCTGAACGGCAATAAAGTTATTCGCTACGCTGCGGCCAAACAATAGCCTGGATTCATTCCAACCCAAAATCTGATAGGCGCAGCCAATGTCGTCAGGCGGAGCCAGCTTGTTGATTGCGTCACGGGCGGAGCTGGCGACAGCGCCTACCGAAGCTACTGAGCCAGCACTGGCGAGATCTTTTGCAGTTTCATCTGCCGCAGTCTTGTTCTTTGTTGAAAATCCTGCCTCTGGCGCGCTCTGCAGCAGGTTTTCTATGGCATCAACCGTCGCGGTCGGGCTTTCACGTTTGTACCAACTCTCAGTTGTTTCACTCAAGTGCTTGCCAACCGAGCTACCGTACTCCTCACCTCCATACGCCGTCGCTTTGTTAACGACAAGCTGCTTGATTGCGTCTGGATTATGAGCGGCCTTGAGAATCTCTGAATTGTTCGCTTGAATCTCGTACAAATCTCGCATGATTGTTGCCAGCGCTTCTCCGGGGGTTTTCCCTATCAATTTTCCATCCAGATCTCCAGCGAGCTTTTCCATAAACTCTCGCTTTGCACCAATGTTCAGATCCGTTTCTTTGGCATCATTGATCGCCTGAACCAGGCTGGTCAATACCTGGCTCTGATCAGCGGCGGTTAATCTGGCTACGCTCGGGAGCGGACGCAGCTTCATCAGTTGCTTCAAGGTGAAGAAACAAGGAACATGGTCATCCGGGGCAACCGTGTCGTTGACCACGGCTTGCGCCAATGTGTTTCCAAATCCGGGAGCGGGCGTGTCGTGAGTTCCCGGCTGGTTCGCCTGCACAGGAGTGTGGGGCTCCGCCTGAGCGGGCGGCGGAACCGGAGTAGCACCAGTGCGCGTTGTCTCGTGGGCAGATGTTTGTGCAAAGGCAAGCCCAGCACCAAGCATGGTCAAAAGAAATATGGAAATTGCTACAGCTCGCTTCATGGCAATTCTCCCTCAAATCAGAGTTGCGACGCAGAATCTCGTTGACCTGCCATTCAATAATGGTGATGGAAGGCTGAGGCGAACGGGAATTTGGCTGCGAATTTTTTACGTCACAATCAGAGAAACGACAAGGCGGGAGAAAACCCTTTTAGGTTTTCGGAAAATATTAATGGGGCTATAATCGGAGACCCGCGATGAGCTGGAAGCTCTCATCACGGATCACAGTTTTGCGTCTATCCAAAAGAAGCGATCTACTTTAGTAGCAGTGTAGAATTAACTGCCGATAGAACGCCGGCGCGGGATGCCCTGTCATGGATTGACGATCATGATCGCCGCAAGACAATCCTTCGCGCCTTTGGTCTGCGTCTGATACGCAGCGAGAAAGTCCCGTTGGTCGATCATCAGCCTTTGCACCTTGTCATTGCCATCGTAGCTGCTCAGTGACCTGTTGATCAGAGTTGCAGCGAGTGCGAAGCGCGGCATCCCGAGATCGGGGTCTTCTCCCTCTTTTGGCCTTCCGCTGACCCTGAGGATTGGTGAAAGTTTGTATTTCGAATCCAATTCTGAAAAAAAGTTATCCTTGAATTCCTTTGAAAGCACTACGATATCATCGTTGATCTGATAAAGCATGACTCTCAGATCAGATTTCTGAGATTGAGCCTCAGAAGCCGGGTCCAATTCCAAGGCTAACAGACCCGGCACATGCATGAGATGCATATGGTTTGGGGGGTCGTCCTGTACTCGGCATCCAAGATTCCAGCCCGCATCGTCATAGACTGGGTTGTATCCGTCATAGTTTATTGCGGGATCTACGAATGCATATTTCTGGTTGATATTCTTTGGAACGGGGACTGCATTGGTGGGATCAAGGCTAGTGGGGTCAAGGAACAGAAGCATTTCACGGTGAGCTACTCGAACATGAGGGTCGCATGCATCATCAAGCTCGGGAGCTTTCATTGTGATGTGGAGAGTGCCGGTGTTATCGAGCGAATGGTAGCTGGGCCGTGTGCATGTTGTGGCGCTATCATTGGTAAACGGTAATAGACACTGATAGAGTGAAACCGAGGTCGGAGCGAGTCCCGTATAATGCAGAGTCACTCCAATGTTATAAACATCTTTCGTGTCATATCCGGTTGGAGTACTAGTCGAATTTCGGTCTGACACCTTGGCAAATTCCATTGGCCACTTGCCATTGCCGCTCATTGAGTCGGGCATCGGAAGGATCAGGTATGTTCCATTAGTTCTGCGACCTGATTTAAGATTATACCAGTTCCAATTCTTGCCTTCAGGAACCATTACTGGAACAAGTTTCGTTCCTGGATATCCTCCTGGACCAAGAGACCCAGCTGCGCGGTATGGGGCGCATTGATTCATGGAGTTGATGTTGAATTTAAGGCAATAAATTCCTGCCGAGCCAATCATGTATCCGTCCCCGACGCTGATAACAGGAGGTTGGTGATAGTAGCCCGAGTCGACGTCTGTCATAGGCGGTGCCATGACAATGAGAGCTGGCGATTTAGTTTTACCGTCTGGACCGATAAAGTTGTTGTCCTGATACAAAATCCAGGGACCTTGCAAAGTAATATCGAGGCTAGCCGGCATGGCGGAGGATAGTGTCGCCAGCGTTTGTGCTGTGGATTGGACAGGCCTGCCCAGCAGAGCAACCAGGCATACGGAGAGGAACAGGGGAAGTTTCATGACCGATTCTCCTTTGAGAGTTATTTGGCTCCTTCGAGTTTGAAGGCAGACCAGTAGTAGGGGTGGGCGGTAGATGGCTGGGAGGCCAGGGCGAGCTGTGCGGCGCGCAATGCGCTGGCCGGGTTGTCTCCGGAAAGCACGTGCGCGTAGAAGATGTTCATCAGGTGCGCTGTCTCAGCGGAGTCCACATTCCACCGGCTGGCGATGACATGCGGAACTCCGGTGTTCAGAAACGCTTCCGTCAGGCTCTCGGTTCCAGAGCCGAGCGGTTCAGCGTCAGCACCGGTATTGCAAGCTGAAAGAACGGCGAGCTGGAGCTGGCCGGGCGGTTTGGATGCAAGGCTCCCGGCATCCATCAGGCGGGCACGCTGGGTGTTGGGATCGCGTTCCGCAAGCACCAGGCCGCTGCGGGAGGGGGATGAAACGGCATGCCCGGCAAAGTGAAAGACAACTGCGCCGCGGATTTCGCTCTGAATCGCTGCGAGTGTGGCATTGTTGTTTTGCAGCCAGTGCGCAGATGAGAATTTGCCTGCGGTCGCTCGGGCCTCATCCTCGGCATCGGAAAGTGGCGCGAGTCCCTCTTCCGCTGCCGCTGGAACGCTAACGATGAGGGCAGGAACCTGATTGGTAATTGCCACGGCTGGCCGGAGACTCATTTGCCGATAGAGGCCGGGAGATACGACCACGGGCGCGCGTTCAACAAGGGCGTGCCCGTTGGAGTCGATGAGGGCCTCAAAGGGGATTGCGGATAAAAAGTCATCCGGTTCGATCAGGAGGGTCCTCCCAGGAGCCAGACGGCTTTCAATGGGTGCGATCAGCAACTCATAGAGCGAACGTGCCGTTGTGCGAAGTGTGGCAAGATCGGAGACAGGGTCAGAGCAGAGCCTTTGGAAGCGAGTCGTCAGTTCCTGCAATTGCGGCAATGGGGTTGCAATCCACTGGGAATAGATTCCGCGATCATCGTAGACCCAGACGACGATTCCATCGGGAAAAATTCCGTAGACGATCTCGGTTTGGTCATGCAGCAGGGGCAGCCTGTCCGCCACCGCCGCAGGCTTTGGCAGTGGAGGCGCTTCGTCCAAGCCGGGGGGATTGGCCGTGTCAAGGTCTCCGGACGAATGTCGCGTGGTCAGGTCATTGGCCCTTAACTGTGCACCCCGGTACCATTCCCAAAGCTCCAGTGCGGAGTTGGAATCTCCCGTCCGGAGTTTCCACTCCACGGCATTGCGATAAGCCGTGCGCGTTTGATCCGCCCATTCGCGCCGATCCGTCTGAGAGGAGAACGAATTGAGCGCCCACTCTGCAAGAAAAATGGCAGATCGCAGAGCGGACTCGGCTGAGGCCGAATCTGTTTGACGCATTCCGATATCGGATTGCGCTGAATAGAATCCCATCTCAGGATCAAAGCCCGGTGTCTTGTCCAAGATAGGCTTTATATCCGCCAAGCGTTCTGCAGCCTGCTTTAAATCGCCTTGGCGAATTTCTATATTCGCCTGCCAGATTTCCGCGTCCATCCGGTCGCGTGCGGTTGCCGTGGTTTGGGGCGCGGCAGCAAACAAGGTGCTTGCTATTGAGAATTCAAATGCGGCCAAATCCGGCATGTCGGCAAGATAGGCGTAGGTTGCATACCAACGGTGTGCCACTGCCCGTTGCAAGAGGTTGGGATGCCGGTCAATCAAAGCAGTCGCTTCGCGCCAGACAGCAACCTGAAAATTGGCAAGGTGAAGATCGTCTGCCGCAGTGTCCAGCTCGGTGTAGAAGTTATATCCCTTCATCAGATCAACGTCTTCCGACCAGTAATGCCCCAGCCCCTGAAAAACCAGTGAAAACCCATTGGTTGCATTCCCAAGTGATGCTGCCGCCTGTGCCTGAAATCCCAAGCCGCGAAGAAAGACGCCGGTATAATGGCTTGATTCCGCCTCGTGGGTTCCTCTGTCAATCGCGGCCTGATATGCTCCCAAATCGCCGACCAGATCGGCACAGTTCGACTCCTCCAGGCTCATCTGCGCCTGAAGCCATGTGTAACTGCTGTCCTTTAGCGGCTCTTTAATGTTCTTCAGCAAGGCGAGGCAAGGCTGCCCTTCAAATAACAGATGGTCGGTATAGACCTCCTCTGCTTCTGCCCGCAGTAGTCCGGCGTGGTTTGTGGCCTCCCGGAAAAGCTGAACAGCCTTCCGGGCCGATGCCTGATATTCAGCGTAGTCGCCTCTGTCGCCTGCGCGGAGTGCATCGGCTAACGCGTCAATGCCAGATGAGAATTGCTGGGAATTGGTTGCAC
Source organism: uncultured Occallatibacter sp. (assembly GCA_964532725.1). Taxonomy (GTDB): domain Bacteria; phylum Acidobacteriota; class Terriglobia; order Terriglobales; family Acidobacteriaceae; genus Telmatobacter. The sequence continues at coordinate 2,436 of CAZHKN010000174.1, read as the reverse complement.
TAAGCAAATCAATCAACCACCGGTCCTCATGCTTATCGCGTGAGATTTCAGCAAGCACTGTCAAAGCGAAACGGGCTTGAAGCGACGGCTGGCCTGAGACTGGAAAGGCCTGTGGTAGCCAATCCGTTATAGAGACGTGCAGATAGTCTTCGATCCGCCGATCGATTTTCTCCCGCATCTTCGCATCGTCTGCGCCTGCATTGGCAATAGCCTCGGGCGACAACAACGGCTCGGTCTGGCTCTTTTCGTGGAGTTGCAGGTTTTGTTTGAGCACGTTCAGCTTTTGACGTGCGTCGTCGGACCATTCGCCGTGGGGATCGACGCGCAGGTAATGTTCCCAGTCGTCAACCGCCTGGGAATAGAGGAACATGCGATCGCAGGCAAGAGCACGGTTGAAGAGAGCAATGGGATCATCCGGCGATTTTGCCAGCGCCTTGCCGAATAAGTCGATGGCGTTTCCATAATCAATAGGCCGCGAGCTGGATTCGGCGCGTACGAAATAGGCCGACCCAAGGTCGGTGAGCAAGCTGGGCGAATCGGGCTGCACCTCCAGCGCTCTCTGTAATGTCCGGATTGCCGACTCGAAATTCCCGTCAAGAAGATCTGCGCGCGCCTTGGCTTGTAGCCAATCAGGATCATTTGGCCTTTTTGTTAGCTGGTCGCTGATCAATGCTTCAGCTCTTAACAAAGAAGGAGGCTTGTCGAGACTTGATCCGCCCGCGCCGCGGTCTACTCGAATTGGAGCAAATTTCGCTCCAGGAATTCTTACTTCGATCGTACGGCGCTCCGTGTAGGCTTGCGCCAGCAACTGCTCGGCAGAGTGGGGACGGAGCAATCGCAGCCCAATCCAGCCCACGATCACCACTACGGCTGTAGCAGCAACTGCAAAAGCTGGCCTTGGCCACCAGAAACCCGATTGCATCCACGGAGTCTTCTGTTTACTGAAATTTCCGCCAGAGCTACTCCTCTGCAGCCTCTCAGCCATGTCTCGTTGCCACTCTGGACTAGCACTGGTTAGGGTTGCGAGCAAATTCTCCTGGTCAGGCGTAACTTCATCCGCCAGCGTTTCTGCAGCACTTCGGAGAAGGGGCCCACAGTGTCCGCATTGGACGGCATGTTTCATGAGGCTTTTTGTCTTCTCCTTGGGCAGTAGACCGGCCACAGCTTTGAACCAGTCCATTGCAGCGATACAATCAGGGCCGGGTTGTACCTGGCCCGGTGTTGCCAAGCGTGAAAACTCGCTCTGCACAAGCTTGTGCATTTGCACTTTCTGAGCGCAGTTCTGGCACGACTCAACATGGCGAGATATGTCTGCTAGATCTCGCTCCGCGAGTTGTTGCCCATCTCCGGCACTTCTCGTACTCGACAAAACGAGTGCGTCGATCTCGTCATTGTCGAGATGTTTATCGAATGCTCGTGTCAAAACCAGCTTCTCCTATTAATACGATTCTGATGGACGGAATCCTTTTTCGTCTGACGGTGGTGATCCTGGACGCTGAAGATTCGGGCCAGCAATTTGCTCTCGAACAAGGCGAGAGAGCCTGAAAATGGCGCTCTCAACTCCTTTCGCAGTTAATCCCACCGTAGGCAGACCGGCAATCGCGTTGGCGCTCATCCCTTGCTGGTAGTAAAGCCAGAATATGAGACAATCCCGTTCTTGGTCAGGACCTGCTGTGCAGGTTTCAAGACACCGGTAGACTTCTTTTAAGAGGACCTCGCGTTCCATCGCATCCTGACCGCCGAGACTCGAACTATGAGCCTTGGGTTCGAGATCCTCAATCAACTGAGACGTTACTCCAGAGCCACGCTTCTTCGAATGGAGCGCCTTGAAGTAGTCATGCGCAACGTTGACGGCAATTGTCTTTATATATCCAATAATCGCCCCTGGATGTTGGACCGAGAAATCTCGCAGAAGCCGGCATTTGTCCGCGCAGAGCTTGAGGTAAGTCTCCTGAATTAAGTCGTCCACGACCTGCTGCGGCATCGCCCCCCACTGGCAGGCGATGCGAATAATAGAAAGGCTGATAGGTCGGTGAAAACGAGAGACGAACTCCCTCCAGGCATCGCCGTCATTTGATTCGGCGCATGCGTGGACCAACTCCTCGTCGGACTTTGACGAATGGCGTGCCAATTGAACCCCAGATCGCAGATGTTGAACATCCTACACGACTTTGTACCTCGTAGAGTTTCAATTCGAGCGAAAAACAATATTGCTCTCTGCTTACGGGAGTCTTGGCACACGCTATGTGGCAATAGCTGGCCTCGCCAAAGCCGCCTGAGGAGGGGCCAGCTTGCTCCGGGCTACGCCCTCCGCAAGCCGGCCCCTCCTCAATCAACAACAAGAACCAACTACCCTGAGGAATGGTAATCTACAGAACTTTTGGGACTTGACTTCGCGTCAACTGGACGGACGTGCTTTCGGGATACACCATCCCT
>CAZHKN010000173.1:7012-10871 GCA_964532725.1 uncultured Occallatibacter sp. | reverse complement strand
TTCACCTCCGACATCAACAAGCTCCGCGAAGGCCTCGCCCACATCGAATCCCGCGGCGGCACGGCTCTTTACGACGCCGTGGCCGCGTCTGCAGACAAGCTGGCCGCCGACGCCAAGCGCCCCAAGCAGGTCATCGTCCTCATCACCGACGGCGAAGACAATGCCTCGCAGCTCGATCTCGAGCAGACCATTCGCCGCGTCCAGGCTCTCTCCGGCCCGGTCATTTATTCCATCGGATTGCTCTTCGGCGATGAAATGTCCCGCGCCGAGGTCCGTCACGCCCGCCGCGCGCTCGATATGCTCTCCACCGAAACCGGCGGCATCGCCTACTTTCCCAAATCCATCGAGCAGATCGACCAGATCGCCGCCGAGGTCGCCCGCGACATCCGCAACCAGTACACGCTCGGCTACCACTCCACCAAACCCACCACCGAGCCGGGCTTCCGCCGCGTACAGGTCACAGCCGAAGCCAAAGACCACGGCAAGCTCACAGTCCGCACCCGCACCGGCTACTTCCCCGTGCCCCGCGGAACTAAAAAAGCCACCTCACCCGAGCAAAAATAAATTGCTGGGTTCCATAACGCTGTCATCCTGAGCGAAGCGAAGGACCTGCGTTACCACATCGCTGTCATCCTGAGCGAAGCGAAGGACCTGCGTTACCACACCGCTGTCATCCTGAGCGAAGCGAAGGACCTGCGTTACCACACCGCTGTCATCCTGAGCGAAGCGAAGGACCCGCGTTTCCGCAGCGCTGTGGCAGGGGTACCCGGCTCAAGGGTGCCTGAAGCTCGTGTCAGAATTTCAGTGTGAATGTCTTCCCGCGAATTATAAGAATCTGGGAACATTGCGCAAGGAATCGGTGTCTACCTTCTATAGGAACGTCATTTCGCCTTCGTAGCGAGTTCTCTTATTCGTCCTTGCCATCGTCGTGCAACTGTAAATCCGATATTCGCGAATGGAGACTTGTGATGGAAATGGGTAAGCGCCTAGTTTCTGGTCGCGCGCTGGGCTGGGCAATCCTCGCGTTCGTTCCATTGGTAATCCAAGCTCAACCGGACGAAGCGAAGCTAAGTCTGCGAACCGCAAACGGTCAGACTACCTTTCACATCGGCGAACGAATTCCCATCCGATTGACGTTCAGCAGCCCGAACGACTGGGGTTTTCAGTTTCTACCGCTGATTCGCGGCCGTGGAGACGAGTTTGACTGTAACCAATTCGAGGTGGTTCCGGCGACCGGCTGGTCAGATCCCATGGCAATGTATTTCAAGCAGGACTTTATCAGAAATATTCATGGCTGGAGTCTGCAACCCATGCTGAAGTCAAAGCCGGTAACAGCCGTCCTTGACCTGAACCAATGGGTTCGCTTTGACCAGGCGGGCGACTACACCGTGAAGGTTACCAGTCACTGCATATCTAACGGGAATGTTCCAGGTTCTTATTCTCTTTCTGAAAATATTGAACTGCATATTATTCCCGCAACTCCCGAATGGCAGGAGAAGGAGATTACCTCTATAAAGTACAACCTGGATTTGCATTTTGATCCAGAAACTGAAAGCGAGGATGGAGAAACCTATGTGTCGCAGTCTGTGCGCCGAATACCGGCTCATGCAATTGCGTGGGCCCGCCTTCAGTACCTGGCAACTCCGGCAGCCATCGACGAACTGACATCCAGGCTCACTGGGGAAAACTACAATGACGATGAGATCTGCAGCATCGGATTGGAGAGCCTGCCTGACGCTCTGCGTGAAACCGCCGTCGCGTCCATGAATAAAAGAATCCTTGATCCATACTTTCCAATATCAAAGAGGTTCTTTTCTACCCTGTCCTTCCTGCATGTAACTCCCGGATCAGATAAGGAAAGTATCCGCAAGCAGCGCGAGGCAATCAAGCCAGTGATCTGGTTGAAGATTTTCACTGCGGCCAAAAAGAAGGAAATCAACGCTCAAGCGCAAACAGTTCAAACGCTGCTTTACTACGGCAGCTATCTTCAAAATCCACTGGTGAAAGCGAAGATGCGCATACTGTCAAAGGAATACGCCGGCCTCATCGATCCGGCCAAGCACTGAAATGGGTGCCCCAGGTCCCTCGCACTTGGGGATCTGGGAAAGCACAAACCCCAACCCGCCGAAGGCAGGTAGCCGCACCTCAGGCGCCTGCAGGTGGCCGCCCCTACGATAAGCATCCATCATCAAATACGGGACGAAGCCGGCAGGCCATCGAAAGGCCCCGGCTTCATCCGCCGCGGTCATCCATCCTGTTTGTTTGTCTGAAACATCCATCGCACTCCGAACTTGTCGTTCAAAGCTCCATACACGCCAAAGAAGACTTCTTTCAAAGGATTTGTAACTTCCGCTCCATTCGAGAGTTTGCCGAACACAGTACTCAAATCCTCGAAGCTTCCGCCGCTCAGAAACAGGCAAACGGTATTGCCTCGAACGGGTGTTTCGTTGGGCGCCAGCCAGTCCGACGCCGAGATTTCCAGCTCGCCTTTACTCAGATGCGCATTCAAAACTTTGTCTTGCTGAAACGCAGGCATTTGATCCTTCGCGGGCGAATCCTTCACCTTGGTCAATCTGAGTTCTCCTCCAAGGCACAATTGGTAAAACTCCATTGCCTCACGGCACTTCCCGTCAAACAGCAGATACGGCATCAGCTTCATCCTCTTCTCTCCTCTCTTCATCGCCGATCAACCTTCAAACTGAATCTTTATCACTAAAGAATTAACTTAAGTATCCATTGACGCCTCTTGATTGTCAAGTATGCACTTTACTATCTTCTCTTGCTTTAATCTCTGGGATGGATGGCCAGGTGCGCAGCTTCGGCCAAGCGTTGAACTGGACGGCCCACCCCTGACCGGCCACGAATGAGAGTGCCCCATCCATTCACAGTCTCATTGTGAATGGGTGGGAAAGCACGAACCCCAACCCGCCGCGCCGAAAGCATCTGCTGCCTGCAAATGCCCGTCTCGCGGGTGCCAATTTCGCATCAAAAAATACGTAAAAACGTCCGAAAACAGCCCATTTTTAGGCTGTTTTTCACGTTTTACTCCGCGCCCGTAAAGAGATAACCGCAAAATATCTCCGCGCCCGCAAGCAGTTATCGCCATCATCAGCTTGCCTCCGCTCAAAACTCCTCAGGTACGGCGAGAAAGCCGCGATTTTTATGCGCATATATGCACAGCACAGAAACACAAAAACTGTGTGCCGGCCGCCGGCGAGCCGCCTCCAACGCTCGCTGAAAGACGCCGCAAACGCAAAGAGAGAAAGCGCGCGCTTTAGCCCGTAAATCGTTAATTTCTGTAAAAAGTTGACAGCGCCGAAAATCCCGATACATAATCGTCCATGAACACCCCGGCGGCGTTCCCCCCGAGAAAATCGATTTTCTTCCCGCAAAAGCTGCGATACGTCCTGGTCATTCGCCCGATGCACTAAACGCCAATGCGCTAAACATCAATTTCTCCTCCTCCTCGCTAGTCCCAACCTCTTCGAGTTCGCGTCGCTTGCACGCCGGCGTGTTGCCATTCCCATTCCACACCTGTCGCTGACAGGCAGAATTTTTGCCATTCCATTCATAAGAGGGGTTAACCAGATGAGAAGCTGGAACAGAATAAGTGTCTTTATGTTATCGGCCATGGCGTTGATAACCCTAGCTGGTTGCGGCAATTCCACTCCAGCGCCCACAACGCCCACCATCGGCGGTTCGGTCTTCGGCCTCGGCGGATTGCCGACTCCAACTGTCGGGTCAGACTTGACCAACCGCGCTTTGACGGCCCAACGGAACAGGCCACGTATGGCATCGAGGAAGTTGCGGGCTTGCGCTGGCGTGTTTGCACGGCGATCGCGCCCGGCCATGATCGTGG
>CAZHKN010000173.1:0-7002 GCA_964532725.1 uncultured Occallatibacter sp. | reverse complement strand
CACGGGGCTGGTCTTGCAGGATAACAGCGGCAACAACCTCACGGTGAGCGCAAGCGTCACCAGCTATGCCTTCAAATTCAACGGTGCGATTCCCAGCGGCGGCGCGTCCTACAGCATCACAGTGCTTTCCGATCCCTCCGGCGAGGACTGCACAATCGCCAACCCCATCGGCACGGCCACCGGGAATGTCGTCAATGTGGATGTTGTCTGCTCGAGTATCGCAGCAACGGCTACCTACACCATCGGCGGCACGGTCACCGGCCTTACCGGCTCTGGGCTGATCTTGCAGGATAGCCTCGGTATCAACGATGATGACCTCTTGCCGGTGGACGGAAACGGCAGCTTCACCTTCGTGGATGCGGTTGCCGTCGGCGGCGCATACAACGTCACGGTGCTCGCCCAGCCCGCGGCCCGCAATTGCGCGGTCGCCAACGGCGCCGGCACTGCCAGCGCCAACGTGACCAATGTGAGCATCATCTGCATCGGCGAGTGGGCGTGGATGGGTGGCAACAACACGGTTCCCCCATACTCTGGCCAGCCCGGAGTCTACGGAACACTGGGAACAGCCTCGCCCTCCAACGTTCCCGGAGGGCGGCAGCAATCCCTGAACTGGATCGATGCCTCGGGCAATGCCTGGCTCTTCGGCGGATACGGCTACGATTCAACCGGCGTTGGATTCGGTGGACAGCTCAACGACATATGGAAATTCGACCCGAAACTGGGCGCCAATGGCGAGTGGACCTGGATGGGCGGCAGCAACATAACCCCCGCCAGCACAACCTTCGGCGCCGCCGGTCAACCCGGAGTCTATGGGACGCAGGGAACGGCTTCGCCTGCCAATGTTCCCGGCGGACGGGAACAGATGGCGCACTGGATCGATGCGTCCGGAAACATATGGGTCTTCGGCGGAGAAGGCATCGACGCCAACGGACTCACGGGAGAGCTCAACGACGTATGGAAATTTGACCCGAAACTGGGCGCCAATGGCGAGTGGACGTGGATGGGCGGCTACAATCAAGTGCAGCCCAACTTCGGCGGCCAGCCCGGCACCTACGGCACACTCGGCACACCGACCTCCGCGAACATTCCCGGCGGGCGATACGGCTCAGTGAGTTGGATTGATAAGTCGGGCAATTTCTGGCTCTTCGGCGGAAATGGCATCGACTCGACCGGGACGCTGGGGGATCTCAACGATCTGTGGGAGTACACTCCGAGCGCAACCGGGGACACCGGCCAGTGGACCTGGATGGGCGGCAACACTACAGTCGGCAGCAACGGCGCGCAATCCGGAGTCTACGGCACACTCGGAACGCCAGCCTCCACAAATATTCCCGGCGGGCGAGACGCCGCCGTGAGCTGGATCGATGCGGCAGGCAATTTCTGGCTCTTCGGTGGAATTGGCGCCGACTCGAACGGAACACAAGGCTATCTCAACGATCTATGGAAGTACACTCCGGGCTCAAATGGGAGCACGGGCGAGTGGACCTGGATGGGCGGCAGCAGCACCGTCCCGCAGGCATACTCCGGCCAACCCGGCGTATATGGGTCGCTGGGCACGCCTGCCTCCATAAACATTCCCGGAGGACGATTCAGCGCCGTAAGCTGGATCGATGCATCCGGCAATCTCTGGCTCTTCAGCGGGCAAGGCTACGACTCGATCGCAATCGGTGGCTATCTCAACGACCTGTGGAAGTACACTCCGGGCGCCAACGAGGGCATGGGTCAGTGGACATGGATGGGCGGCAGCAATACCGTCGGACGCGGTGGCGGCCAAATCGGAGTCTACGGCACGCTGGGAGTAACCTCCAGCAACATTCCGGGCGGTCGATTCGGCGCAGGAAGCTGGATCGACGGGTCGGGCAATCTCTGGCTCTTCGGCGGGGATGGCTACGACTCAACCGGAAACCAAGGCGATCTTAACGACCTTTGGGAGTACAAGCCGTAGCGGAGGAGTAGAGTCCATACGAGGCGAGCGGTTTTGCCAGCGCGTGGATACAACGTGCATTTGGCGGGCCGCTCGCCTCGATTTTTTGCTTGGTGCGGGCACCCCAGGTCCCTCGCATTTGGGGACCTGGGAAAGCACCGTCTTTGACCAAAAAATGGAAGTCTATCTTCGACGACTACAGGGAGGATGAATATCCTCTCAAACCGGCCAGCTAAAGGATAAGCCCTTTGCTGACCAGGTCAATTTTGCGACAAAATTTGAGTAAGCGTGACAAGCGTTTCGTAGTCATGCAATGTCCCGGAAATGAGCGCGCTTCTTGCAGCGCCAGTATCCGCGGCCACACTAAAAGGTTCAGTGCATGTCCAAAGAAGCCCGGCGCCGCCGCCCCACACTACTGGTGTGCAATCCAACTCTAACGGGTTGAATGTCACCCAGCTCTGACTTGAGGTGAGGGGCGTCAAGCCACCACAACCGTCGCCAGGAAGACCATCGAGATTGATGTAAGTGATGGTGGCGGTTCCACTGCCGCCGGCTGCGCTAATTGTTGAGGGAGATAAACGCATTTGCAAGTCATTGCATTGCGCCAATTCCGCAGATCCTCCACAAAGGAAGAAAACGCAGAGACACAGCGCGAATTGATACAACATTCTGTTTCGCATAATTCCTCCAAAGAGTTGAATTTGATTTCGTTGGCAATTGCCAACGGCGCGGAGTATACCACCATCGAAAGCAGTTTGTATGTGCTGGGTCTTGACGCACAGCGTCAGGCCGTTACCGGGTGTTCCATAGAATAAGGTCTGGATGCCCCATCCCTGGCCCACCCTCGCTGCGTAGTTGTTTCTGCGGCAAGGGTGGGAGGGCGTTAAATGCCCAATTCCAAAAGTATTTAAAGTATTTAACGAACTTCCAGCATCCTGTCCAAGGCGACTTTGGCCCAATGCTTTACGTCCTTGCGGACCTGGATGCGGTTTACAACGCGGCCTTCGATTAGATTCTCCAAGGCCCAGGCTAGATGCTGCGGGCTAATTCTATACATGGTTGTACAAAGGCAGCCGGTGTCGTCCAGCGTGATGATCTTCTTGCCTTGCTCGGCGAAGCGCTTGGCCATCCTGTTCACCAAGTGAATCTCAGTACCGACAGCAAACATCTGGCCTTCGGGCGCGTTCTCGACCAGAGCAATCAAGCGCTCCGTGGAGCCGAGCGCGTCGGCCTTCTGGCAGACCTCCCAGCGGCACTCGGGATGAACGATAACCTGGATGCCGGGGTACTTGTTGCGGACGGCATCCACATGGCTGGGCAGGAAGCGCTGATGTACGGCACAGTGGCCTTTCCATAAAAGAATCTTGCTGGCCGCGATGCTGGCTTTGGTTTGCCCGCCTTGCAATCCCCACGGATCCCAAACTACCATCTCTTCCAGCGGAATCTGCATCGCGTAGCCCGTGTTGCGGCCAAGGTGTTGATCAGGCAGGAAGAGAATTCGCTTGCCGCGCGCAAAGGCCCACTCAAAGGCCGCACGCGCGTTCGATGAGGTGCAGACCAGTCCGCCGCGCTCACCGCAGAAAGCCTTGATGGCCGCGGTCGAGTTCATATAGGTCAGCGGCACCGTCTCATCGGCGAGGCCCAGGCGTTCGAGAGCCTCCCAACAAGCCTCGACCTGCGAGATCTCTGCCATATCGGCCATCGAGCAACCGGCGTTCAGGTCGGGCAAAATGACCTGCTGGCCGGCATGGCCCAGGACGTCGGCGCTTTCCGCCATAAAGTGAACGCCGCAGAACACGATGTAACGGGCGTCGGTTTCGGCGGCAATGCGGGAGAGCTTGTAGCTGTCACCGGTAATGTCGGCAAAACGGATGACTTCATCGCGCTGATAGTGGTGGCCAAGGAGGATGGTTGTCGCGCCCAGCTTCGCGCGCGCCTCCGCAATGCGCTCGTCCATTGAATGGTCCGGCAGCGCCAGATAGTCTTCGAGACTGCAACTAACAGCAGCCTCCGGCGCAAGCGCCGTCAGTTCGTCAAGAACCAGGGTCACGGTATTCCGCCTTCAGTCCTGCTCCTCCTTGAAAAGCTGCCGGAGGAGCGAACGGGGATGTTGAAAGCACAAACGCGAGTCGCAGTGGATGCACTGACTTGACTTGCGCGGCATCGGCAAACTAGCCAACTCCGGCAAGCAGCCCCCACCCACGGGGTTGTTGCGGCCCTTTAACACTTGGATGTGCTATCGGCGCGGGGGATGCAGAACAAGACGCCAAAAATCACAACCATTGATAATTATTGTAACGCAACCGTAACACCGCCACCTGCGGTGGGGCCAACTGCCTTCGGCGCGGATTAAAGCCGACCGCTTGTGGCGCGATTTACAGTCAAATGAGGGAGGCCGAGATGAGTGAGCTAGAACAGGTACTGAGCGGCGACAGCGCGGCGGCTGCGCCGGAGGTGATTTTGGATGGGCTGGCCGAGGAAGCAGCGCAGCAAATCATCACCGGTGCGCCGCATACGATTTTCCAGGAGCTGTGGCATCTCACCTTCTGGCAGCAGGTAACGCTGGATTGGATTGCCGGGGTAGAGACGCCGTTTCCGGCAAAGGCTACGGATGGATTTCCGGCGGAGAACGAGCACGAGAGCTGGGACGAGCTGCGGCAACGTTTTTTTGCCGGCAATTGCAAAGCTGCCGAGGCTGCGCGAGATGAGTCACGCTGGGAGATGCTGGTGCGCTGTCCCTCGCGGCCTGGGATTCCGACTCGGATAATGACCGTTCGCGAGCAGCTGGAGAGCCTTGCGGCCCATAACGCCTACCATTTCGGGCGGATCGTCCTGCTGCGGCAGCTTTTGGGAACATGGCCGCCGCCGGCAGGAGGCTACAGTTGGTAAAACGGAATTGTCTACCGATCCCGTTTTTTTGTTTGAAAGCCTGGAGATCGGGCACTCCATTGGCTTTGACCTGGCTTTTCAGGAATTGAATTACCCGATTCATTTTTTTGCTTCAGACTGATACCGAGCGCTGCGCCGTATCGGCGAGAAGCAGCGACTACTTTAGCAGCCGAGCCGATCTCAAACACCGCGCTTCCATCTGGAACGCTTGTCGTCGATTGCGATGCTGCCGCAAGCGGCGAGTCTATGCCCCGTTGGCCCGATGATACCGACCGCGATACCGGCGTTTGCGTGTTGAGGGTCGATTGCGATGCTGCCGTAAGCAACAACTCTCCGCCCTATTGGTTCAATGAAGCCAACCACAATACCGGCGTTCGTGTGCCGCATGTCGATCCTGTCAATCACAATCCCGCGGGTTTCGGAACCAGACGGAGTTGACGGACTTTGAACTAATTGCGGAGCGACGCTTCGCAGCAGAAGAGTCATGATGGCTACCGAAGCAACGATTATCATCTTCATCACGGCTTTCCCTCGATTCTGTTGATTCTGTCTCAAAAAAGTCAATCTTTGCTGTTGCTCTGGTTACGACTTTTTACGCAGCGAATCCTGCACTTCAAGCACCTGCAACTGAAGCTGCTTGACTTCTTTGAGCATCGCTATTTGGCTGCGGTTGATGTCATGCCTCAACATCACAATCGCGCCGGAGATAAAAAGGACGAACGAAGCCACTGCAAACTGATAGCCTTGTGGCGTTGTGAGCCATTGATCGCCCCGAGATAGAACGCCGTAGACGAAAAATCCAACCACAAAGAACCAAAATGCACGCGTTCTCCACTTCTCCCAGCGAACCCTCTTGTCGTTCTTCTCCAGTGTCGCCGCCACTTCCTCCCTGTAGGTTTCAAGATTCTCAGGCCGAGGCAAGCGCGCCAGCAACCTGTCGCGCAGACTATTCTTTTGCTGTTCCATGTTGTCCTCCACTCAGAATTTCCTTCATTGCCCGTTTTGCGTAATGGATGCGGGATTTGACTGTTCCTTCGGAACAGCCCACAACTTGCGCGATCTCCGCAACCGATAAATCCTCAAGAAAATGCAGCACCAGAACCTCGCGATGCCTGAGACCAATTTTGCTCAGCGCCTGATGAATGGCCGCCGCATCCTCTTCCGCAAACGATGGTTCTTCCGCTTCTTCGAAACCCTCATACTGCACTTTTTCTGCTTGCTCGCGGGTATAGTTGCGGCGGATACGATCCACGACGATTCCATGCGTGATCGAATAGAGCCAGGAGCGCAGCGATCTGGGGTCTCGCAGCTTTCCGATGCCACGAAAGACCCTGATCCATACCTCCTGCAAGACGTCGAGCGCGCTGTCCTGATTGCCGGTCAAACTCGTCGCGTAATAAAGCAGCGGCCGCTCCATGATTGCAATCAGGTCCTCGAATGCACCCGGCTCATCGGCCTGGCAGCGAAGCGCGATCCACTCATACTGTGTCCGATTTTCGTTTTCCATGTGCATTCACTACTTATGTCGAAGAAAAGGTCTTTGTGGTTCAATCAACCTGGCAGAATTTTATTTCTGTAAAAACAATCCTCGCTCCATGAGGCTTTTGTAACCCGCTGTTCGTCAACGGAGTGATTCGGCGCTCGTCTAATGGGGTGGAAGTATGCAATCCTGGATGGCCATGAGAAATCGATTCTTTCCCCTCGCTCTCGTTTCTGCGCTGGTTTTGGCTGGTGGGGTTGCTGCGGGCATTGCCCAGCAGCCCGATGCCAAAGAACCGGCTTTGACCCTGAAGGTGGATGCAAGAGAAGTGCTGTTGCCGGTAACCGTGCGCGACAAGCACGGCGCACTGGTGACATCGCTGAATATCAGCGACTTCGCGCTGACCGAAGACGGGCATCCGGAGAAGATCAAGAGCTTTACGCGGGAGACAAATCTGCCCTTTCGCCTGGGTCTGCTCGTGGATACCAGCCGGTCGTTGAACGGGGCGCTGGAGAGTGAGCGTAAGGCTGCGGGCAAGTTTGTGGATACCATGTTGCCGGATGAGGCGAATGCAGCCCCGAGCAAAAATCAGGCCTTTCTGATTCATTTTGACCGCGAGGTAGAGCTGTTGCGCGACTTTACCAACTCTCGCGACAAGCTGCACCACGAGCTGGACGAGATGAGTCCCAGCCGTCGCGGCCAGGACGAT
>CAZHKN010000172.1:0-10898 GCA_964532725.1 uncultured Occallatibacter sp. | reverse complement strand
CCTACCGCTGAGCGCTCCTCCCCGATTGCCGAGGGCGATTTCATCCTGATCGACATCTGGGGACGCATGGAAAAGCCCGCCAGCATCTTCTACGACATCACATGGACTGGAGTTGTTGGCCGGGAGCCCAGCCCGCGCGAGCAGCTTATCTTCGAGACGGTGCGTAACGCCCGTGATGCCGCCATTCACACCGTTGAGGAGGCTTTCGCTGCCAATCGGCCCATCTGCGGCTTTGAGGCCGACGATGCTGCCCGGGCGGTGATCACTGCGGCGGGCTTTGGTCAGTATTTCACTCATCGCACCGGCCACAATATCGCGACGGAGATCCACGGCTCCGGCGCGCATCTCGATAACCTGGAAACCCACGACGAGCGCCGCCTGCTGCCTCATACATGCTTCTCCGTCGAGCCGGGCATCTATCTGCCGGAGTTCGGCGTGCGCAGCGAGATTGACATGCTCACCGCTCCGGGCAAGGCCTGGGTCACGGGCAAGATTCAGCGGGAACTGGTGAGAATCTGAAAAACAGTTTTCAATCGTCAGTTTTCTGTGGCAGCATGGATTGTCCGGCTCCGATCAGTGATCGCTTCGGTTTTTTTGCTCACACCATGCTTTGAGGCCGACCTGAAAGCATGATTACTGACAATTGAGAACTGACGGCTGACAACTAGCCCCAATGCGGTATAGTCAAAAAGGAATGACTACTGAGCAAAAAAGCAATGCCGCGCAACCGGGCGGCTTCGTTTATCTCCCTCTCATTGCCGGATGGCTGGTGCCCGGCGCGGGCCACTTTGTGCTGCGCAAGTGGGGCCGTGGAGCGCTGCTCTCCGCGTCGATCATCGGCATGTTCGCCGTGGGCATCCTGATGCAGGGCAAAATCTACACCAGCGCCCACGAAATTCTGGATTATCTGGGTATGGCCGGCGACCTGGGCAACGGGCTGGTTTACGTCCTCAGTCGCGTCTTTGGTCTGGGCGCGGATACGATACGCGAGACCACCGCCGACTGGGGTTCTCGCTTCATCGTCGTCGCCGGGCTGCTTAACGTCATCGCCGCTGTTGACGCCCACAATCTGCGCACCGGGAGGAAACCCGCTTGATCTTCCGCCCCTCGCACTTCACGGCTGTTCTGCTCTTTGCGCTTTTTGTTTCCACGGTCTTCGGCATTACGATGCGCGAGACCCCGCCACGTATGCTGCGCTTCGGCATCTATTGTTTCGTACTCTTTGTCGGCGCGGTGATCGCGGCCAGTTGGCTGATGTTCTTGATTGCGCGGTAGGCCTCGGATTTACTTGCTGCGACAGACGCGAAAACCCTGATCGGGTCCCATGCCATTTGCTGCGAGATGGCCCCGGAAAGCCGGTTCGCAGAACTCCGCTGCGCCCATCCAACCGCCACCCTTCCAAACCCTGCTAAAGCCTCTTCGGCTTCCTTTGGGGTCAGTTATATTCGTCTCCAGGTCGCCATACCAATCCCAGCACCACTCCCTTACATTGCCGGACATATCGTAAAGCCCTAATTCGTTGGGCTTCTTGCTGCCGACAGGTTTTGTCTGATCATGGTTTTTCTCGATTGCGGACCAGTTCCAGAACCCGGTCAGGTATTTATCTCCGGCGTTTTGCCAATACCATGCGACGTCATCTGGATCATCGCTTCCGCTGTATGTATAACTCCTGCTTATCTGACCGCCGCCAGCGGCATATTCCCACTCTGCTTCTGTTGGCAACCGGTAACCATTCGCGCCTGCATTGATTGTTACCGTCCACTTTATATAGTCAAGATCGCCAAATTTCGGATCGGGCTTGTTGTTCGGGTCAGGCTTGGTCATTTCAATGTTGTAATACGGCTTCAGTCCCTCTTTGATACTCCTTTTATTGCAGTACTCCACGCTGTCGTACCAACTGACCATTTCCACCGGCAAATTATCTCCCTTGAATTTTGAGGGATTTCTTCCCATTACCTCAATCCACTCTTTTTGCGTTACATCGTATTTGCCGATATAAAAGTCCGATATGGTTATGCTTTTTCCGTAGTAATTTGATTTTGTGTTCTTGAAAGTCCCGCCTTTGACCAATACAAAGCTGCTGTCCGGCACTGCTCCCGAGGCAGCGCCGGCAATAGTTATGATTGCGGTTAAGCTTGCTACTGCCATGATTGTTGTTCGAATGAACTGCTTGCTCATTGAGATACCTCGATTATCCAGATCGAACAACCACTTTCGCTTCTTGAAATACAGAATGCAGGGCCGGCGGCTGCTAGACCCGCCGGCCCTGGCAAGATCAGATAATCCGCGAGCAATTTTTACCACACGGTTGCGTTCACCGATCCACTGGCTCCGTTATATGCCTCTGTGCCGAGAATTTGATAGTTGAAGGAACCTACCGTCATGCCGAGACTTTTCCAGTGGTTAAAGTGATTGGCAGTGGTGACTGTGTGGTTAGATCCGGTTGATGATCCACCCCAGGCATCCAGGTACTGTTCGAAGGTCGCGGTTCCCTCAATGGAAGGCTGATTGACTTGCTCATGCTCATAGGTGTTGTAGGTATGCCCGTCGCTGCTCACGCTGCCCTTAAACGTCGCATCCGCCGTATAGAGCGAACCTAACTCAGTGATGTAATATTCGACGAGCGGATTTGTCAGCCAGCCATAGATGGAAATGGTGTTATAGCCATTTGCGGAGCCGACATTGTAGCCAATGGTCTGTGCACTGCCGGTACTCCAGCCTTTACCTCCAACCATATCCCCGACACCAGACCAGGAAATGGCATAGTTGCCGGGATATGTTCCCGCATCTGGAAATGTCATGGTTGCTGAGCCGCTGCTGGTAAACAACGAATAGAAATATCCGTTGTTCGTACCCTGCCCATTGTTTTCTACGGTCTGGGCGCTTGCCGCCACTGTTCCGCAACCTACGACTACGAGAGCGCTGAGGATTGCCAGCTGAACCCGTGACAAAACTTGTCTTATTGAACGCATACTAACCTCTCTTTCGTCTTTTGGGGTTAAAGACTGCCGATTCCCGCAGGAGTCTCCGGGGTTGTTCCGAGGGCGGCCATTTGGGAAACAGTTAAACAGGTTCGGATGGCTACGCTGTGCCCCGTGCGGCTCAAGGAGAGGAGGAAAAGAGGCTGCGCTACAACCGGTTCCCGAACTGTACATTGCCTGTGACGGACTTGAAAGCCGCATGGGTGAGCAAGTTTCAAGACCACTGATCGTTGGTTTCGCGACCACGATGAAAACTACAGAAACGCATGAACGGCTTGCAAGAAGAAAATGCATTTCATATAACGATTTACTAAAAGCATTTATTGTGGGAATTGGGCCTGTCTTCAACCGAATTAAATGATTTAGTAAAGCGTTTTATCGTTCTTATTTTTACTAAAGCGTTTGATTGAAAGAGTTAGTGCCTTAAAGGGAAAAGCTTCGTCGTTTCCGTCTGAATTTTCCACACCGACTTCGTTTTTTCCACAGGATAAAACTGTCCGATGCCGGTCTCAACTCTTGCGACAAGAGAGCGTAGCAACGATGGCGCACCCGGCCATTATTCTTCTTTTCCGCACGCGCCGGGGTTCAGTGACGGTATCAATTCGCAGGGAATACATTCTGATCGGTTTCTAGAGCACACTGCGAACCCCATCCATTCCCAATAAACGAGGAAAGGATGGGGTCCGCGGGCAAGGCATATTCAAAGCACGACTTGAAAGCTGCTTGAGTTATCTCTCGGCGCCTCCATCCCGGTCTCCGTCGTGGTCTTTACGGGCGGCAATGAAGGTGGTGTGCGTGCCGGTGTGATAGGTTGCCGAACTCCACGGAGCTTTGACGATGAATTGCGCATCGTCGCTGCAGCCGGTGAAATCGAAGGTGAATGCCGCGCTGGCAGTGCTGGAGGCTGGGATGTCTCCCAGCGTGATTGGGAAGGTGGCTGGCGTTACAACCGGTGAGCAGCGCCTGCCGCCGGTCTGAGTCACTGTGAGGTTATTGATCTGGGCTGTGTAGGCAGTGCCCACATCGCCGTTGGTTGCGGTGAGCGTGAGTACGCGCATGTTGTGCTGCTCGGTGGATTTCGAGCTAGTGAATTTGAGTCCATAGCCCGGGAGCTGGGTTGGATCGACAATGCCCCAGTATGCAGGCTTGGCTTGCAGGCCCATGCTGAAGGGCAGCGGATAGTCGGTGCGGGAGACAGGGAAGCTATCCAGCCAGGTATCGTCATCGGCCATTCCCCAGATGGTGACGGCGCTGATTTTGTGGCGCAGGCGCTTGAAGACATCAAAGTACTGCTTGTAGAGCCAGCCCTGCTCGGCTAGAACCGCCGGCGGAATGCTGTTGCCATAGTTTGATGTTGTGTCGCCGGCGTTGTAGACGCTCATATCCAGTTCGGTGACCTGCTGTTCGAGATCGGGGAAGTGGTGGTGCACGGTTTCTATGGCGGTCTCCATCGACGCGGGAGAAGGATAGTTGATCGCGTTGTGCATCTCATGGCCGATGGCGTTGATGGGAACGCCACGCGCGCGGAGTTCGCCGACTACCTTCACCAGACATGCCAAACGAGCCGGATCTGCGGTGCTGAATTCATTGAGAAAGAACTTGGTGCCCGCGGGAGCATATTGGGCGGCGGCATTGAAGGCCACGTCCAGATAGCTTGCGCCAAGAACCTGATAGAAGGGGCCGTGTTCGAGGCAATCGGCTTGTGTGGGATCGAGTGGTTCGTTGACCACGTCCCAGGCATAAACCTGGGAACCGTAATGCTGCACCTCGTTCTGGATATGCTCCTGAATGTTGGCGGTCACAACTGCCTGATTGGCGGTCGAGTTTGTTCCGTCTCCGAAGGCATAAGACGGAGTCTGCTCACCCGTGGACCAGACAAGATTCTGTCCGCGCACCTTCATGTCGGCGCAGACCGCTTCGCCCACCAGCGCGTCGCCATTGGTGTAGTTGAATGCACCCTTGGTGGCTTCAACCGAACTCCACTTCAGGTCGTTGCCCGGCGTCATGCTGTCGAAGTGTCTGGTGAGCAACTGCGCATGTGGACCGGAGAGATCGGACGTGTCCACAGCCGCGCCGATTGGGAAGAGGTCGGCGTAGGTCTGAAAGATGGAAGGAATGCTAGTCTGAATCGTCGGCGGCGCAACGTAGCTGAGCTGGAAGTCGCCAAGATAGAACGAGACCAGATCATTGCCCGACGCCGGAAACGTCTGGAAGTAGAGGAAAGCCTGTCCTTGGTCGTAGGCGCTGGACATGGTGTATCCATTGATGCTGATCTGATGCCATGCGCCGTCCGCGGGCACAGTAACGCCGGGGTAGCCGCTGACGCCTGGAAAACTGGTCGTTCCATCGAGCGTTGTCTGCAGGCTCACGTTGATTATATGGGTCGATCCGTCTGCTGGAGTGAGTAGTATCCATCCACTAATGTTGTACTCCGAGCCGACATACATCTTGTCGCTGACGCTGATCTGCGGGCCATCGTAGTTGGCGATTCGCCCGGTTGTCAGCAGGCTGCGCGCATCGCCATTCGGATCGAGCACCGGCGGCACAACATTGGCCAGCGTTGAAGAGCCGGAACGCGAACCCCAGCCATCCAGGCCGCCATCGGAGAAGTTGGTGGCGATGCCCGAGTTATCCTGCTGGCTCGGATTGAGCGGCGGCGGCGCTAGCTCACCGATGGTGACGTCGTCAATGTAGAAGGAATCCGTCGCGCTGGTGGATTGAATGTAGAGAACCAGACTGGTGGGCGGGCCGGGTAAATTACTGAAGGTAAAGGTTCCGGTGACTTTGGTCCAGGCGGTGCTGGAGAGGGCTGCAGAGGTCGCGATGCTGCCGAAGCTTCCGGATGAGGCGCAGTCCGCGGTCTTGGTCGAGAGCGTCACCGTCGGGTTATTGCTGTCGGGAGCGGCGAGCAGTACATAAGCGGAGATCTGGTAAGTCGCGCCGGCAACGACATTGGGCACACTGAGCAGGTTGAGGCTCGGTCCCATGAAACTGGCCGTGCGATTGGTGATCAGCAGGCTGAGCGCATCGCCATGGGGATCGGCGAGCGGCGGCGCGGCGTTGGTCAGCGTGGGGGAGCCGAAGGGCGCCCAGCCGTCGAGTCCGCCATCGGAAAAGGTGTAGGCGGCAACCGGCGTTCCACCCGGCGGCGGCGCAGTCTCGGTGATCACAACGTTGTCCAAATAAAAGGATTGCGCGCTGGTGGCTCCAACCAACTGCGCATAAAGCAACAAGCCGGTCTCGGTAGCGCTGACGGTGTAACTGCCGCCAATCTGCGCCCATCCGGAACTCGATACAGGCACTTGGTAGGTTCCAATCGTGTCGTAGCAGGTTCCGCCGGAGCAACTGGGATCGTGGCGCTGGATGGTGAAGTTGGCGTCGGAGGCGGATTCTCCAGCTGCCAATTGGACGTAGCCGGTGATGGTGTATTTTGCGCCGGGCAGTAGAACGCTGTTGAGCGAGATCGAAGGCCCGCCGGTTCCGCTGACGCTTGTGGAGGTGAGCAGGCTGAACGAGCCGGACTCAGCGGCGGCGATAGAGGCTACCGGAGTGCTGGCGTTGAAGAACGAGCCCCAGCCATCGGCTGTGCCGTCTTCAAACCCATATGTTGCAACAGTTTGCGCGGCGATTCGCGTAGCGCAGAGGAGCGGCACGGCAAGGGTCAGGCACAGGACGAATGCAGCCCGATTCCGCGCGGTTCCGCGCGAGTTGCGGAATGAAGCCCGCTGGAATTTTTCAGGGAGATGAATCATGGGGGATTCTCCTTCGGTTTGGGGTTGTTTGCGCGCGGAATAAGGCGTGCGTCAACGAGCTTCCGCAGGGTTCAAGCTAGAAGTAATTCGATTTATTATGCGGAGAGAACTATACGCCCGGGAGAAGGGCGCTTGTCAAGAGAGATTTAACGGGCGTGGTTAAAGTTTGGAGAATCAGCGGGCACGAACTTTCACCTGCCTTTGAAAGCGTGGGATCTCTCGACTGCACTATAGCCGGAGCTTGTCCGCCTGTCGCGCAGCATTGATGCAGCACAGTTTCTGTGTTTCTGTGCTCTGCATATATGCCTAGAAAAAAGGGGGTTTGGCAGGCACGGTTGAGGAGTTTTGAGCGGAGGAGATCTGGTGAGCGCGAAAACTCCTCGCTCAGGCGGAGTTTTTTTGCGGGTTTCTGCCTGTGGGCGCGGAGTAAAGCATGAAAAACAGCCTGAAAATGGGCTGTTTTTGCACGTTTTTACGCGTTTTTCGATGCGAAATTGGGCACCTGCGGCGCGGCTAATTGCCTTCAGCGTGGCGGGTTGGGGTTCGTGCTTTCCCACCCGTTCACGATGAGACAATGAGACTGTGAATGGATGGGGCAAGGTCAGTCGTGGCTGGTTGAGTGGGGCGCCCGGCTTTCACCTGTCCCAAAAGCGAAGGACATGGGGCACCCATTCAATTCATTTCACTGGATGGGACCTGGGCCACCCGCCTGTACCAGCCACCACTAAAACGGCGAGTATCAATAGCAAGCTGCGCGATGATTTCATCTCTTTACCACATGTTATTTAGGCTCGTCGGCTGGTGGGTCTGGCGGAAGCACGGTGATCGTGATGATGTTCGATTTCACTGTTCCCTTTCCTAGCTCTTCTGGGAGTTTCCGCTGCAGCTGGATAGTGTATTTACCTGGTCGGCTCATGTCGTAGTACTCAGAAAGAAACAACTGCTCCTTCCAGCTCACTCCTGGCTCGATCTCGCTGATGAGGCCATGCCGCCACCTCCGCCCACCAGGTTTGAGGCTCTCCCGAAGGTTACGCAACCGTTCTTTTTCAGGCACAGGTCTTCCTTGCTCATCTAGAATATCGAAGGTGTAATATTCGTCACAGTCGGCCACATTGCTCGAAAATGTGCGGCCTGACTGATTCTCTACATTCACAACCAAATAAATTGTCTCACCGAGTTTCTCAACACCGCTGTCGGCGATGACACCGTCGTGTGACGGGTTTGCCTTCAGCATCAAGGACATTTCCTGAGCATAGGCAACGCGGCCTCTACACGAGATTGCCAGGTATACTGCGAACAAGATCAATGTTGATTGAATCTTCACGGCAATATCCCTCCCGTTATTTCACCTCGTCGGTTGGCGGGTCGGGCGGAAGCACGGTGATCGTGATGATGTTGGATTTCACTACTTCATCCTTGCCATCTTCATTATGGAAGCTTCTAGAAATTTGCACGGTATACTTTCCGGGGGCGGCTAGATTGCAAGCACCGTTGATTGGGACCGATTCTTCATAGCTCTCGCCAGTCCTCACTCCCTCCTCAGGTTTGAAAGCCGGATGATCCCCCGCATCCGTGAAGAGCCCGTAGGAGGCCTTGTTCGCGGGCTTGCCCGCGTCATCGCGGCAGTCATATATATAAATTGAGTCCGCGCCATTCTGAGAGGGGCCGTTTGAGTCTATCTCCTCGAAACCATTGTTCAAGAGGCGAATCCTCAGATAGGCAGGAGATCCTGCCTTCACTTCTGCAGACAATGCCTCAATCGAAATTGAACATCTCTGAGAGGCAGGCGCCTCGGCACTAGCTGTGCAAAGAGTCGCAAGAATGAACGTCGTCAACGGTAGATACTTCATTTCTTCCCTCCACTTCTTAGTTGCCGAAGAACAAAAACTCCCCCAAAATGTGTAAAGGATATCCAGGGACATTCTGTAAACCATCTCGTGGGACTTGACAGCGATGAACATGGGGACCTCGGAAGAGGAAACCGCCCCGGACACAGGTGTGTATGTCCGGGGCGGTTTTTTGTTGAGACGAAAGGTTATTTCGACGCGTCTGCCTCAGGTTCTGGCACGACGATAGTGATCGTGTTCGATTTTACTGTCACACTTCTTGCGGGGTCATCTGGCGCCGTTTCTCTTGAAACAGTGACTTCATATGTGCCCGGCTTGGACATATCGTAACCGTGAGGCCCAGCAAAGACGAAAATATCACCTCTTGCATCTCCTGGTCGTACATTGTCATCAGCAAAACTTGACGTGCAACCTGCGTGTCGCATTTTTTCCTGATTTTGATGCTTCTCGTTTGCTTGCTCCTGCTCAACCAAAGGCACTCCGTTGTAGGTCACCGAAGCGGAGTAATACCCTTTCAAAACGGCGCAGCCTTCCCAATGGTGCGCTTCTTTTGAAGTGTTAGTAAGGGCTACTTCGACACGGTGGATGCCTGGACCAAAGTTGTCATGACGGTACTCTGAAATTGTCAGAGTAAACCAGGGTTCTATCTTTTCCGGCGTCTGGGCAGGCAGAGCAATTGCTTGCAACGCGACGATCAACGCGATGATGATCGATGTGAGAGTTTTCACTATTGCTCCTTTTCTTTTTTATTATGAACAGTTTGCGATTCGACACCTTCAGAGATCGGCGCTGATTGCGGAGTAGAATTTGGAGCGGGCTTACTGTTGATAATCGCATTCCATATCGGCAATCCTGGGTAAGGCCCTTTCGTGTCGCTGCTAGACCAGACATTAGCAGAGGTCGGCCCTTGGTTTGGGTCGAGCGACCAAGGGGGTGTTGCGGAAGGGTTGTTATCAGCTACTCCATTTATACTCCAGGAAACATACCCAATCGGCACGTTGATCGAGTCTGGATCAATGTTGGATGACCACATAAGATACATTGTGGCCGAGAAAGAATCAGTTGCAGTCGTTAAGCTTGGGGTGCTGAGACCGATATCCGGCGAATCGGTGGCCACAAAATTACCATTAATTACCGGACTATAGGGGTCAGATGAATCTAGTGTCAGCCCGTTGATGGGGTAAAGCGGTGTTACGCCTCCGGGAGCAGTTCCAGAAAGTTCCCAGGAGTCGAGGACTTGCAACCATGCAAATGCCCCACCGCTTGCCGGTACATTGGCGATATTGGTGGCATTAAAAACAATTCCAACAGTTGTAGGGTTTATTTGGCAACCTGGGGCCAAAATCCCAAAGGATAATATTTGAAGTGCGCATTCAGTGGGTCCGGGTGGAGTGACGGACCATTTACCATATGCCGGAGGGGTGGATGCAGAGGATAGAGACACCGTAACCTGCGCAGTGGGTCCAGATACGTTAAAGTATGCCGTAGCTTGGGGGCTGCAAATGACCGTCGCCGGGCTGGCAGATTGATTTTGAACGCAGTACTCGAATGTGACTGGGATGTTGTTGGCGGGGTAGAGCCAATATGTCGTCAGATCGGCATTTGTCAGAACAGTCGGAGAGAAAGATGCTGATTGAGGGTTGTCGTTTACATCTGGAGCGCCGAACACACGCTGACCGATATTCGTGCCACCAACTGTCCAGGACGTAGGCGAGACGATGGAGAGATAAACTGGCAGATCGGAAAGCGTTTCTGCCGAAGGTGTTGTGCTTAGGGAAACCGGCTGCCCGACATCGACACTTGCCGACGCCGCCCCGCCGCTGATTACCTGTCCATTACACGCCATCAATGACCCGCTGCACACAATCTGCGGGGGTTCGAGAACGTCCGCATTGGGAGCCGTCGCGGCGGTGTCATTCGCAGTGGCCAGAGTTGCAGCCCTGCGGAGGCGCGTCACGGCTGGGCCAGGACCGCTGCCCTGGTTTGGTGTGGGGACGACCTCGACCGTAGCCGCGAAGGCTCCCGGTTGCGGGGTGGCCTTGCCTGCGGCGAAAGCGGGGCCGGTGAGGGGTTTTATCGTAGCGGTGATCTCGGTTGCGCTGACTACATTGACGTTGGACACCAATGCAGCCGAGGATCCGGTAACGGTTACCGTGCTCACTGGACAAGCCGCAGTAGCCAACGCAGCGGTGGTAAAGCCGGTTCCGGTAATCGTGACGTCATAGCTTTGCCCGGCGAACCAGACATTCGGTGAGATTGATGAGATGGCTGGAAAGGGACAGTATTGGGCGGAAGTAAACGCAAGAAACCAACCACTG
>CAZHKN010000171.1:0-10898 GCA_964532725.1 uncultured Occallatibacter sp. | reverse complement strand
GCATCGCCGGAGGGCCGGACTGTTTCTGGGCAAGCACGTTCAACATGCCCTTGCCAATGACAGGCTGTCCGCCGGGCTGGTTGTTCACAGCAGAAAGCCGGATCGGGTTGCCGGGTGGTTGCAGATTGATGTCGCGGCCGCCGGGGAGCGCGGACGGCAGCGCATTCACCGACACATGCATCTCCGTACTGTTGATATATCGAGTTGGGCCGTTCGCAAAAATCGCCGCGGGAACTCCCGCTCCCACCGTAAACTTCACCTGTGTGCCGGGGACAAAATTCGTGCCTTCCAGCGTAAGGTCTACATTCTGGCTGCCCGCGGCAATCTGATTGGGAATCACGCGGAGAATCTGCATGGGCGGCGCATGAGCGGTACTCGCGCTGGAGACCACTGTAAAAGTATTCGTCGCCGTCAGCCTTTGCTTATTGCCGACAATTAAAACTACGCCACGCGCGCTGAGAGAGGCATTGGGGGCAATGACCACCTGCGCCTGAATCTGGTTGGCGTTCGTTACAGTGGCGGATTGCACAGTAATGCCGCTGTTGGGCGTGAACTGTGCCGACGCGGGCGCGGTGAAGTTTGCGCCGGTAAACGTGATCGCTACCGTTGTGCCCTGCGCGCCGAGAACCGGAGTGAATTCTCGTAGCGCGGGCGTCAGCGACGGCGCAGAACCGCAGGCCGTCGCGGCCATTCCCGGCGGGCAATTATTCTGCGCTCCAGCGGTAATCGTGAAGAGCGTGGAGACATGCAGGTTATGATCCGCATCCAAAAGTATGACCTGGCGGCTGCCCGGCTGGGCACTCGCGGCAACTTGCACTTGCGCGGTGATCTGCATGGAAGAAACCGCTCGCACGCTGCTCACGGTAATTCCCTGCGAGGGAGAAAACATCAGATTCAGAGAGCGCGGAACGAAGTTTGCTCCGGTGAATGTAAGCGTGACGGTAGAACCTGCCGTTGCCTGCGTGGGACTGAAGGCGATGAAGGTCGGCGGAGCCAACTGCGCCTTGCCGTTGCCGCAAAACAACATTGTCGGCAAGAGCGCCAGAAGCGCGCCGCGTGCGCGGAGATTCAACTTGGGTGCCTGCTGTTTCATCGCCGTCTCCTCAGAACGTGTGCTTATGTCCCCAGGTAACAGTCCACAGAATCATCAACTGCGTTGTGTTCTGATCAAGCCCTGCAACGGTATCGTGATTCTGGTTGTAACTTCCCTGTGCGGAGAAGGTGCTGAATTTCCAGGCGCCGGGAAGGGTCCAGGAAACTCTCCCGCCGTATTGTCCAGTCAGCGTATTACTGCTCAGTGTGCCGTTGGCCAGCTTTGTCTGGCCTTTGGTCACCGTAACCAGCGGAGAGATCTGCAGCGTGGGCTTCTTCCAGGAAAAAGCCGGCTGAACATAAACGGTATAGTCGCTTGTTGTTCCCACCGTCTGTCCGTCCGCGGCAACCCAATTGGCATTCACCTGCGCATTCAATTGGAAGAACCCCTTCGTGGCTAGGTTGACGCCGGTGTTCACTGAAGAAGTAATCGTGTCCGCGCTGGGCGTAAGGTTGTTGCGGCTCCAGTCCCGCGTCCCGCCTGCGGTCATCGACACGGCGCCGATCTGGCGGCTCAGGTTAATACTGCCGGAGATATCCCGCAAGTCCTGCGCGCCGGTCTGATCGGGGGGCTGTCCTTGCAGGGCGGCGGGGACCGTTCCGGTTCCGGTCAGCGACTGACGCGACTCCACGGTCAGGTTGGTTTTCACGCCCAGCGCTTTACTCCAGCTTTCGTCAAAGCTGTTCATGTGCAACTCGTCGCTGGTGGTGGGGTGAATATTGTTATCCAGAAAGGTATAGGTCAGCCCGAAGTTTCCGGCACGGGTGGCATCGGTAATGGATGCATCCACGCCGCGCAGATTCGGCTGGCTTGACTGCGTCAGGCTAGGATTTGCCGGATTGCCGAAGTTGGCGCTCTCCTCGCGGTAAGCGACATTGGCATTCATCTTGCCGGCCTGCCCTGAGATGCCCGACCGCCAGGCGCGGCCAAACTCGCGCTTCGACGTCGGGTCAGAGGTGTTGGCATTGTCGTAGCTGATTGCGTACTCGGAAGACCACAACCATTGCTTCTTGAGATGCACATTGAGCAATGCGCCCATCACATCGCCTGCAGAGGTTGTGGCAATCGGATTGGGAAGAATGATCGGGTTGCCCTGCGAATCGTAGCTGACCGTCGTCGGAGCTCCCGTATCCTGCGCGCTCAGCCACATCAGCCGAAACTGCGCCCACTGCGGCAGAGGCGCCTGGTAACTGGCGCCCATGATCTGCTGATGAAAGTTGATCCCCGAGCCTCCGCCAAGCGCTGTGTCGTCGGTATTCACAAAGTATCCCAGTGTGCCCACGAGTGACTTCAGAGTCAACTCTGCCCCTTGTCGAGGCGTCGCGGCAGTTACAAACTGCGCGTCGCTAAACAGAACCGGGGTTACGATCCCGAAACGCAGCTTTGCTTCCCATTGCTCCTGCTTGTAACCGGCCTGCAGCACGTAGTCGTTGACCAGCCCTTTGCTGGTGCGCTGTACCTCGGGATTCAAGACAGAATTCAGCGCGCCGCTGCCGTTGGCATCCACATGCCATGGACCCTTTTGGTAGGTCATGTGCTCGGCTGCCGATAGAACATTCGTGTCCGGTGGATTTGATCCGGAGGCCCACTGCGTGTTCATCCCAATCTGGCCGTCAAGCGAAGGCCGCGCGGTGTTTTGCGCCGCTGCTGTTGCAGCATGATGCGCGCCTGCGGCGGTCGATGCCTTTGGCATTTGTCCTGCGGTTGCGACAGGAGCAGCCTCGGCGTCCGTGCCCGGCTCCAAAGTAGACGGCGTTGGCGTCGCGGAGGGAACAGGCGCGGCCGGTGCCAGAACGGTGAACTTCCATGTCGTGGCGTCATTGCCCACGGTGAGATTTACATCGTGCTCTCCGCCCGCCAGTGCAAGCGGGGGCGTAAAAGCAACCTTGGCCTCAGTAACCTGCGCCAATGTCGTAATGTCAATGTCATCCACCATCAGGCTCACATCGGACGGATTGACCGGTGCCTGAAAACTCACCGAAATCGACGGCTGCAACTGGCTCGTGCTGCTGCCGGGAGCAGGTGTCTGGCCGGTTATCTCGCTCGACAAATCAGGCAAGCCGGGCAACACGGGGAGTGTTCCCAATGAGGCCAATAGCACCGGTGCTTCTCGCCGTTTCAACTGCGCCTGCGGACCCGCCTGCGCTACAAAACTCTGCACCGGACCGGAGAAAAGCAGTTGCCCGGTTGGCGCGATTGCATCCACCTGCCAGTAATAAGTCAACCCAGCGAGTAGCTTCCCATTCACCGCGCGCAGGTCCAACTTAGAATCCTTGGTAAGATACTGGCGAATAATCTGCGCACCGGCAAAGTCGCTGCTGATGGTTACAAAGTAGTAACCGGTTGTCTGCGTAGGCTTCCATGCCAGCAGCGTATGGCCGGCTGGTGTGTGCGATGGAAGCGCACTTGCCGCACTCAAGCCGCCTTCGGCAGCTCGGTAAAGAGCGCGCAGAGGCAATGGCTTGCGCGATACGCCATTGGAATCGATCGTGCGCACTGTCCAATAGATCTTTCCCTCCGGTAAATCCCTCCACACGGATGCTGGAATATCCCAGCGATTATCTACCACGTCAAACCATCTGCCGACCGTGCTCAGATACGGCTGACTGGAAAAGCCAACCTGATACTTCTCCGCGCCAGGAACTGGAGACCACAAAAGCGATGGAGGATCGGTCGCGCCAAAGCCTCGGCCATACTCCGGAAAAATCATCTGCTCCAACTGCCAGCCGCCTGGATTGATCACCACAGTAACCGGCGCGCTCGCCACCTGATTAGGCCGGATCATCCTCAACTGCAGCCTGTGCGCGCCCAGAAACGCGGTCGGCAGCGATTGACGCGTACGAATCGTCGTGCTCGTTCCGCCCACTATGGTCGCGGAGAACTCCTCGACTACATTGCCATCCCACACCCATTCGCCAATCACGGTTCCGGTTCCTGACCCGGCCAGAATGGCGTCGGCATCCAGTTCCTGGCCCTGCATCACGACGGTTCCGTCCCGAGGATGCAACAGACCCATATTCAAAATCGTGAGCGGAGCTCCCAGAGAACTCCCCGGCTGTACGCGCATTGGCTGCGAGCTTCCGGAAGCGAACGTGTTCGTTCCTCCGGCAGTGCTCGTCCCGTCTGCATTGAGCACATCGATCGCGCGCAATCCGGTGGCGGCCGTGGGACTGATATTGAGACTCGCGGTCATCAGTCCGGAGTTGACCAGGGTTACGCTGGCTACGGTCACATCCGTAGCTGGTATTCGTCCTGTGGATGCGCTGAGCAGCGCCAACGGCGGGGAAATCACTACCGTCGCTCCTGCGCGAAAGTTCGATCCCACCAGCGTCATGCGTATCTGGCTTGCCCCTTGCACGGGGAACTCAGGCGATGCGCTGGTCAAGGACGGAGGGGCCGCGGGCGCAGCCACTGTAAGCACCACGGCATTCGAAGTTAGCCGGCCGCCGCCAGCGGGAAGATTGGAGACTGTAACCGGAAGCGAACCCGCTGAAGCTACCAGGGAGGCCGGCGCCGTTGCCGTTAACTGCGTGGCGCTGGTGGACGACGGCGTCAGCGTATTTCCATTGACATTAATCAGGGATGCTTTGATGAAGTTGCTGCCCGTTACAGTCAGATTGAAGGCGGGACTGCCCGCAATCACCGTGCTGGGGCTAATGCCGGTAATCGCCGGTGTCTGGGCAAGCGCTTGCTGGCTGATTCCAATTGAAACGGCTAGGAACGCCAGCACAATCCATCTGTGCGCAAAAAGAGCAATCCGATTCCTGAAGCCGATTGCGGCCTCAAACCAGGACCGAAAAAGCATGCAATGACTCCCATAATTTCGCGTTGCATTTCGTTGCGACGAGTTGTCTAGAGGAAATCGGGGAACCAGGAAACCATGCAGCGGTATATAGTTTTCGCGCTCACGGGGAAACTGCGTCTTCCTGAGATTTCCTTGCGACCGGCCTAATTTCTTCTTATTAAACAAACAAAATGAACAGGTTGGCAAGCAAAAAGTGTGTAAATCTTCGATATGCGAACCTGATTCTTTAGCGCAAAATCGAAACCATTAATTAGATTTATATATCCTAAAGCCCGCTATCTGCAGCCCAGGTCTTCTGGGAATGCTTATTTCTGATCGAACAGACGAGGCCAATCAGCGCGGAGTCGCCGTCAACCGCGTCGCGCTGGAGAGGATGCAGGGCTGAACTCTTCGGCCTCGCTTGATCGATTCCTTCAGGCAATTGCCTTGCCTATACGAGTCGTTGTTCGTGCCAGCTCTGCGCTTGTTGTAGTAAAAATAGTTTGCTGGTTCAGTTCAGCCCAAATCTTGTTGAGGGTCTCAAATCCGTTCAAGGAATCAACTGCGATTTGTAATAGGAACCAACGGCTCGGGACACTTGAACAAGACTGGCAGAGGAGAGTTTATGCTGACCCGTCGGGATCTCATGTTGCCTTGATCGCTGCAACTTCATCGTTAGCGGCCTTTGCCGTTGCCGGTCACGTCTCCGTGTTGTCTTCCACGGCCTTTGACTGGAACGCCCTTACTCCCAAAGCAACGGATGTAGGCTCGGTGCGCTCCATTACACGTTCTCCAACAGCCACACTGGACGAACTGGAGATCCACGTCACCACGCTCGATCCGGGCAAGTCGCCGCATCCGCCGCATCGCCATCCCAACGAGGAGTTGGTGATTGTACGCCAGGGAACAGTCGAGGTGCTGATCGACGGCGCATGGAAGCGTATCGGGCCGGGTTCGGTGGCCTTTTTTGCCTCCAACCAATTGCACGGCCTGCGCAATGTCGGCAACGAGCCGGCGGTTTATCATGTCATCAACTGGCGTACTGCCGCGACCCCGGTGGACAGTTCAACCCACTGATCACCTAAGAGGGTGCGCAAGTCCGCCTTGGTTGAAGGGATGAACAATCAGAATGAATCGCACGTCCGTAGACCGCAGAGACTTTCTTCGTACCTTGAGCGTGGCGGGGGTGGCCGTCGCCTTGCCCACAGCCGCATTGGGAGCGTTTGCAGGCGAAGGGCAGGTCGCCCATGAGATCGCCTCGCCCACGCCGGACGGGTCGCCAGTGGCAAAGCCCCGGCACTCCATCAAATTTGCCGTGATTGGCCTGGACCACGCGCATATCTATGGGATCACGGCCGCGGTGATTCGCGGAGGCGGCGTACTGGTCGCCTTCCACAGCACGCTGCCCGCGGCCATCGCCGCCTTCAGCAAGCTCTACCCCAATGCCCGCCTTGCCGGCAGCGAGGACGAGATCCTCAACGACCCGGAGATTCAACTGGTTGCCAGCGCTTCAATCAACTGCCTACGCGCGCCGCTCGGCGTGCGGGTGATGCGCCATGGCAAGGACTTTCTCAGCGACAAGCCCGCCGTCACCACCCTCGAACAGCTTGACGAGGTGCGCAAGACCATCGCCGAGACCGGACGCATCTTCGCCATCCTCTACTCCGAGCGGCTTGAAGTGCGCGCGGCCGTGCAGGCCGGCTATCTGGTCAAGCAGGGAGCCATCGGCAAAGTGGTGCAGACGCTCAACATCGCGCCGCATCTGGTGAACGCGCCTACCCGTCCCGACTGGTTCTGGGATCCGGCGCGCTACGGCGGCATCCTGTGCGACATCGGCTCGCATCAGGTGGACCAGTTCACTTACTTCACCGGCTCAACCACCGCCGAGGTCGCTGCCTCACAAATCGCCAACGTCAACCATCCCGACCATCCCGGCTTTCAGGACTTCGGCGACATGATGCTCCATGGCAATGGCGGTGCCGGCTATGTGCGCGTGGACTGGTTCACGCCCGATGGCCTGGGAGTGTGGGGCGATGGACGCCTTTTTCTTCTCGGTACCGAAGGCTATATCGAACTGCGCAAGTACATCGACGTGGCCGGGCGCGCCGGTGGCAATCACCTCTTTCTGGTGGATCGCAAGCAGACACGCTACATCGACTGCAATCAGGTGGAGTTGCCCTTTGGCCCGCAGTTGGTGGAAGACATCATCAATCGCACCCATACGGCGCAGAGCCAGGAACAGGCCCTGCTGACCGCCGAACTGGTTCTGAAGGCGCAGAAGAATGCGCGCCGGCTGACCTTTAGCTAAAAGCTGTTTCATAACCCGGTTTTGAAAGGGCACGGCTTCAGCCGTGCCGCTACGGAGCCAGTAAAATCGCGGGCTTTAGCCCCTGAGGAAACAGCCCGCAATGCACCAGATTCGGTTATGAAACAGCCTCTAGTAACAGAACTTTATCAAGGCGCTTCAGCCGGCACATTGGAGAATCAAGATGATGAGTACCAAAGCCTCGCGCCGTACTTTTTTGAAGCTCAGCGCAGGAGTTGCCGCCGTTACAGGTTTCCCTACCATCGTTTCTTCGACCGTCTTCGGCCAGAGCGCTCCCAGCAATCGCATCAATGTAGGCTCAATCGGTGTGGGCCGCATCGCGCGTGGTCACGATCTGCCCGGCGTCTGGCAGTCGGATGATGCCCGCGTCATGGCGCTCTGCGATCTTGACTCCAACCGCCTTGAAGAAGGCCGTCAACTGGTCAACGGCTACTACGCCAAAAAGACCGGCAAGCCCTACGACGGCGTCACGGTCTATTCCAACTACAAGGAACTGCTGGCGGCCAGGGATGTGGATGCGGTGGTGATCAGCACCCCCGACCATCAACATGCGGCGCTGGCCATCGATGCGGTGCGCGCCGGCAAAGACGTCTATCTGCAAAAGCCCGCGTCCCTGACCATTGCCGAGGGGCGCGCCCTGAGCAACGCCGTCAACGCCTCGGGCCGCATTTTGCAGGTTGGCTCGCAGCAGCGCAGTTGGAAACAGTTTCATCGCGCCTGCGAACTAGTGCGCAATGGCCGCATTGGCGAGATCAAGCATGTCGAAATCGGCCTGCCCGGCGATCCCAGCGGCCCTGAAGCTGCTCCCATGCCTGTACCCGCCAATCTCAACTATGACGCCTGGCTGGGCAGCACGCCGGAGGTCTACTACACCGAGATGCGCGTCCATCCGCAGAAGGGATACGACCGGCCCGGCTGGCTGCGCTGCCAGCAGTTCACCTGCGGCATGATTACCGGCTGGGGCTCGCATCACGTCGATACAGCCCATCTGGGCATGAATACCGAATACACGGGACCGGTCGAGATCTGGGGTGAGGCCGAGTTTCCCACCCACGGTTTGTGGAATGTGCATGGCAAGTTCCTCACTCACGCGCTGTACGCCAACGGAATCACCATGGACATCAGCGGTGACTTTCCCAATGGCATCAAGTGGTATGGCAGCGAGGGCTGGATCTTTGTTACGCGCGACTCCGAGGTAACGGCCAGCGACCCGGCCAGCAAGGGCGCAAAGCCACAGCCGCTGATGGCCAGCGACGCCAAAATTCTGGAGAGTGTAATCGCCGCCAACGAGATTCATCTTTACCAGAGCGCCGACCAGCATCTCAATTGGCTGGAGTGCATCCGCAGCCGCCAGGCGCCGATTGCTCCCGTGGAAGTAGGCCATCGCGCCAACTCCACCTGCCTGCTGCACCACATCGCAATGAAAACCAAGCGCCGCCTGCATTGGGATCCAGTGCGAGAGCGCTTTCATAACGACGATGAGGCCAATGCCATGCTGGCCCGCCCGCAGCGTCCGCAGTATGCCATCAGTCTCTAATTGCGAAGTTTCAGGCAGCAGCTCCGTTTACAGGAATTGCCATGAGGATCGGGTTTCTCGGACTTGGCAACATGGGCACACCGATGGCGCTGCGGTTGCTCGCTGCGGGATACGAATTGTCGGTGTGGAACCGGACTGAAGAACGCACTAAGCCGCTCATCCACGAAGGCGCCATCGCCGCTGCGACTCCGGCTGAAGCCGAACTAGGCTCCGATGCCGTAATCACCATGCTCTTGGACGATGCGGCATATGAAGAGGTATTTTTCGGCATCCACAGGTTGATCGATGCGCTCTCACCCGGCGTTCTGCACCTCCTGTGTGGCTCCATCAGCATCGCCCTCGCTGAGCGGCTCGCTGTGGAGCATGCCAACCGGGGCGTTGATTTTGTGGGAGCGTCGGTCTTCGGCAGGCCAAGCGATGCCAAGGACGGTCAGCTATGGATCGTAGTGGCCGGCGCCGGTAAAGCAGTGGACAGGGCCCGTCCACTGCTCGCTACATTTTCGCGAGGGATTACTGTCGCCGGTAATGAGCCGCGGCAGGCGTATGCGATCAAGCCGGAGGCAATTTTTCCGCCGCCGTTCTGATTCCTTCTCTCGGCGAAGCAATTGTCCTGGCGGCTCTAGCAGCGAGTCGAGCACGAGATATTTTTCAAGCCCCAATTGCCCCTTGCAGATCCGGCAAGGCTTGCCCCGTTGCGAAATAATAGATCAGATGCAAACAATCAGAGATCAGTTGGACGCCGTTGGATTCGATTTTGGCACCACAAACAGCTCAGTCGCGCTTTTAAACGCAGAATCCGAGGTGCGCTTTGCTTCGTTCCTGTCGCTTGGCGTCCAGGTAAAATCTTTTCGCTCGGTTCTCTATCTTGAACAACTCAAAGCAGGAGCCGGTCTCCGGAAAACGCATGTCCTCTCAGGCCCCGCCGCCATCGAGCGTTATCTTCAGGCCGAGGAAAAGGGCCGCCTCGTTCAGTCGCTCAAGTCTCACCTTTCCAGCCGCTCGCTTACCGGGACTGAGGTCTTTGGCCGCCGCTACAAGTTGGAAGACCTGATAGCACGCATGATCGGCGATTTGCGCAAACATGCGGCAGCGCAATTTGAAAGGCCCATTCGCTATGCCATGGTGGGCCGCCCTGTTCGCTTCGTTGGCGCAGAAACACCGGAGGAGGACGATTTTGCCGTCTCGCGGCTACGGGAATCATTTGCGTCTGCGGGCTTTGAACGCGTGGACTTCGAGATGGAACCAGTCGCGGCCGCCTGCGCTTACGAGGCAACGCTTGACCACGACGAATTGATTTTGATCGGCGACTTTGGCGGCGGCACCAGCGACTTTTCGCTGCTGAATGTCGGTCCCGGCGTGCGCCGCCGCGGGCGCGCTCCCCAGGATCTGATCGGCAACAGCGGAGTGGGCCTTGCGGGAGACGCCTTCGACGCCCGCATCGTTCGCAAACTTGTCTCGCCCGCGCTGGGATCGAACTCTGAGGCACGCTCGTTGAATAAACTGTTGCCCGCCGTTCCGGCGTGGATTTACAGCCACCTCGAGCGCTGGCACTATCTCTCTTTTCTGCGCACCAACTCCGTCCGCGAAATACTCAAAAGCGCGCGCATTCGAGCGTTGGAACCGGAAAAGATCGAGGCATTGATTACGCTCATTGATGAAGACCTTGGCTACCAGCTTCACCAGGCAGTGCAGCAGGTCAAGTTCGAGCTGTCTCACTCTCACAATGCCGAATTCCGTTTTAGCGAAAGCGGCATGGACCTGCGCATCCCCGTTACACGGCTCGAATTTGAATCCTGGATCGAGAGTGATTTGCAGGCCATCGAGGATTCAATTGACAAGCTCCTCAAAGCCTCCGGCATCCATCCAAGTGCAGTCGACCGCATATTCCTTACCGGCGGAAGCTCATTCGTGCCCGCGGTGCGCCGCATCTTTGAGAGTCGCTTCGGCAAAGACCGCATTCGCGGTGGAAACGAGTTCACCTCCGTAGCCCACGGTCTCGCCCTGCGAGCAGCCGAGTCTTGGCGCCAAAACTCGTAGAAGCTGTTTCATAACCCGGTCTTGAAAGGGCACGGCTTCAGCCGTGCCGCTACGGAGCCAGTAAAACGCGGGCTTTAGCCCCTGAGGAAACAGCCCGCAATGCACCAGATTCGGTTATGAA
>CAZHKN010000170.1:0-10945 GCA_964532725.1 uncultured Occallatibacter sp. | reverse complement strand
ATGCGCCAAACTTCGCTAAGGAGGACAGATTGTTTTGGGGCGCATTTATTGAATAAGACACTCGAGTCTCTCTCATAAACCAAACTTTTCAACTGGCGAATCTCATTCAACCCGCTTGAATGTGGGTTTCATTGCGGCCAAATTACCAGATCTCGATTTATGAGATGGGTCGTAGCGCCCTCGGTGCGGTAGCTGCGCCCCGCAGCTGTTGATGCGTTCGGAGGGATGGTACAGGCTCTCCATGACCGCTTTGCTCCTGACAGGACAAACTAGTATGCCAGGCCGCATCTCATTGACCTACGAGTCCTTTTTTCGGCGCGTAGGACCACCACAAACCGGCAATTATTCATCGATTCGCAGCTTTTCCGGCTTCTGGCGGCTTGTGCGCTCAGCAAACTGTCTTTTGGCGGCCACAAAAACCATAAGACAGTTTCTCTCAAAGGCGGATTCCACGTAAGACTGTCTAACAGGGATCTCCTGATAAAAAGCGTTGTCTCACAGCATCCGAGAATCGGTCCCGCAAATGTCTTACGTTTGTCTTGCCTTCCGCCCCTGCGGCAAAGCTGCATGTCTTACATCGCTCTAGCCGGGATTTTCTCTCCGACATGCACAAAAATGCCCTCCGGCGCAGGCCGAAGGGCATTTTCATATTCACTCGCTGAATCGAATGCTATGCGGAGAGCTTCTGCTTGTGGCCCACAAATCCGTAGAAGGCAATGTACAGGTAGCACAGCACAGGCAAAATCGCGGCGATACGGAATCCAAAATTGTCGATCAGCCCACCGATTGCCACCGGAATCACTGCTCCGCCCACGACTGCGGTCATGATCAACCCTGAACCCTTGCTGGTCATCGGGCCGAGGCCGGTAATGCCCAGCGCGAAGATGTTGGGGAACATCACGGAGTTGAAGAATCCGCAAATCAGCAGGCTCCAGACCGCAACCTGTCCGGTGGTCGAAATTGAAATGAGGACGCCAGAGGCCGCTGCCAGCCCAAAGAGGCCGAGCAGAACGCCGGCATTTACTTTGGTCAGAATCGCTGAACCCAGCAGCCTGCCAATGAGCGCTCCGCCCCAATAGTAGGAGGTCAATCCAGCAGCAGTCGCAGCAGCCAGCCCGCCCAGTTCCTTTAGGCCGAAATAGCCAACCATGAATTGCGCCAGGCCCACCTCGACGCCGACATAGAAGAATATGCCTAGCATCGCTAGAACTGTATGCCGGTAACTCCAGATGCTCTGATCCAGAAGCGCAACGCCTTCTTTGGTGGGGCGAAATTCCTGCGTGGCTTGAATGGTGGGTAAGTGTGCGTAGTAAACCGCAACGCCCAGCAACAAGAGAGCACCGGCAATCACCAAATAGGGCAACCGCACTGTGCTGGCGATGCTGATCTTGTACGCCAGTTGCTCTTCGGCAGTCTTTGCCGCCAGCGTTGCCGCATCCAGCACAACCTTGTGCTTGAGAATCAGCGCGCCGGCCACCAGCGGGGCAATGGTGCCGCCGATGGAGTTAAAGGCCTGCGCCAGGTTCTGCCGCACCGGAGCGCTTGACTCCGGACCCAGCACCGAAACATACGGATTTGCCGCCGTCTGCAGAGCCGCTACGCCCGAGCCGACAATAAACACGGCCGTCAGGAAGAGCCAGAAATTGGGCAATGCCGCCGCAGGCAAAAACAGCAGCGCGCCGGCCACCTGGACAAAGAGCGCGACGACCATCGTCCTTTTGTAGCCGATGGCCTCAATCAGCCGCGAGGTCGGCGACGAAACGACAAAATAGGCGGTGAAGAACGCGCCGTTGGCCAGCGCCGCCTGCAGCCAGGGCAGATCGAAGACCGAGCGCAGGTGGGGAACCAGTTGCATATTCAGGTTGGTAATAAACCCAAAGATGAAATAGAGGAAAGTGACTGTGATGAACGGAATCAGATACCCCGGCGATGTAAGAGACGCCGATTGTTTGTTTTGTGTTGCCATAAGTTGTTCCCCGCTTCCTTCAGAAAAATTACCCGGTTAGGGCCTGATGCTGAATCCGGCGGATGCAGATCTCTGGCATTCGGCTTAATCCCAAATCCCCGCTGCACATCGCCTCAAGGCGGCTTGTCGCGCCGTCCATAACACTATACGGAAAACCCTGCATCTGTGAAGGGTGGAACGCACAGTGCGCTGAATCACTCGCCGCCCGGCCCGGCATTCAGCTATTCTCAACTCAAGCCTCAATAGAGGGTCTGGATTCGAAGTCAGGAGAAAAGTGTGGCGAAAGACGAGTTAAGCGGCGCAAAGCGGAAGAAGGTACTAGCGGCTCTGGAGGGCAATTGGCAGGCCGAGATGGAGGGCTACCACACCTATCTCACCCTCGCCGACCGCGACACCGACCCGGTTCGCGCTCAGGTGCTGCGCCACCTTGCCGGGGCTGAGTGGGAGCACGCTGCGTTGTGGCATGGCCGCATCGTCGAGCTGGGTGGGCCGGAGCCGGTCTATACCGGCAACCCCGGCGGCGAGGCCAACTCGCTGGCCAACCGCGCCGGCGGCGTGCGCATGGCGCTGCGCCGGCTGGAGATTGAGGAAAGCCGCCATATCGCCAACTACGGCAGCCAGCTCAAGGAACTGGGCGACGAAGGTTCCATCGCTATTCTTG
Organism: uncultured Occallatibacter sp.; assembly: GCA_964532725.1. Classification (GTDB taxonomy): domain Bacteria; phylum Acidobacteriota; class Terriglobia; order Terriglobales; family Acidobacteriaceae; genus Telmatobacter. The sequence continues at coordinate 8,318 of CAZHKN010000170.1, read as the reverse complement.
AACACGTTATTGAGGATGAGAAGGACCACCACCGCGAGCTTGGGTCGCTGCTGCGCGGCCACTATATCGCCCCCGCCGGCGCGCCGAAGGTGGACCCCAAGGCGGTTCTGGAAGAACTGCTGGCCAAGCGCAATAACGGCCGCAAGCAGCCCGGAGCGTGGATTGGCGACGCGATTTATGGAGTCAATGATGGACTTGGCGCGATCTTCGGCATCGTCAGTGGCGTCTCGGGCGCTACGGCTGGGGACAGCAAATATGTGTTGTTGGCCGGACTCTCCGGCATGATCGCCTCGGCGCTCTCCATGGGTTCCGGCGCGTATCTGGCGGCCAAGAGCGAGCGCGAAATCTATCAGGCCGAACTGGCCCGCGAGCGCGACGCCATCCAGATGAACACTCCCGAGGCCCGCGAACTGCTCTCGCTCTACTACCAGGTCAAGGGACTCCCCGAGGCCGACGCCGACCACATGGTCAACCACATCGCCAGCGACCCCGAGCAGCTTCTGCGCGCCCTGGCTTCTGAGCGTCTCGGCTCTTCTGAAGAAGCCTTGTCCAACCCCATTGTCTCGGCCAGCTCCGGCGCGCTCTCCACGGCGATTGGCGCGACGATTCCTATTATTCCGTTCTTCTTCTTGAGCGGAGTGACAGCGGTCATCGCCGCCGCTGTCATCTCGCTGGCCGCGCACTTTGCCGTGGGAGCAGCGAAATCGCTTATTACCGTCCGCTCCTGGTGGTCGTCCGGGTTAGAGATGACTGTCGTCGGCGCGCTCGAAGGCGCAGTCACTTACGGGATTGGAATTTTGCTGGGCAAGGGTGGGATGTAGTTCGTCTCGCGAACAAACCCGGCGCTCCACACAAGAGCCCTCAACCTGAGCGTAATAAAGCACAGACTCCCTGCGAGCGAAAAGCGAGCGCCCGGCCCCACCGCAGGTGGTCATCCTGAGCGTAGCGAAGGATCTGCGTTTTCTTTTCGTCGCGGACCCATATATTTCCACCATAATTTTTATCTATAACCCGCGCATAAACGGTAAAGTAACTCACAAAGACTTAAAGCAGGAAAACGCCGATGTCTCTCCTCGACCAGCAACGCGCCGAAGCACTCATCCAACTCGCCTGCCAGCGCTTCGACCCAGAGATCACCGATGCTGAGCTGCAGGTGCTGCGCGACTCGGCGAGTTCAGTTGATCTAGAAATTCCAGAAGAAGACGCTCCCCGCTCAACAATCCGCCCGGAGTTTCTGCGCTGGCTGGTGACAGAGAAAGACGCCGCGCCACAGATTGATCCCAAAGGCCTGCGGGTCTACGGCTATACCATCCCCGGCAATCTCGACCTTGAAGAGTGCAAGATTCCCGTCACTCTCGATTTCCGGCATTGCACGATCGAGGGTAGGATCATTCTCCTCTCCGCCGAGACCCTCGGAATTTATCTGCTCGACTCCTCCTGCAAGGAAGGCATCTTGGCAAGCTGGGCCAATATCCGCGGTCCGCTCTTTCTCAAAAAGTGCAATTTCTCAGGCGAAATCAAGCTTCTTGGCGCAAAGATCACCGGCCAGTTGAACTGTGGCGGCGCAAAGCTGTCAGTCGTAGAAGGCGCATACGCGCTCTCAGTGGATGGAACCGAGATCGGCGGCGACGTCTTTCTCGATGAGGGGTTCGAGTCCACCGGCACGATCCGCTTCGTCGGCGCAAAGATCGCAGGCCAGTTGAACTGCGGCGGCGCAAAGCTATCAGTCTCAGAAGGCACAGATGCGCTCTCAGCGGATGGAGCCGAGATCGGCGGCGACGTCTTTCTCCACAAGCAATTCGAGTCCACCGGCACAATCCGCTTCCTCGGCGCAAAGATCAGTGGGGTGTTGAACTGCGCCGGTGCAAAGCTATCAGTCGCAGAAGGCACGAACGCGCTCGCAGCAGACAGAGCCGAGATCGGCGGCGACGTTCATCTCAACGAGCACTTCGAGTCCACCGGCGAAATCTGCTTCCTCGGCGCAAAGATCACCGGCCAGTTGAACTGCGGCGGTGCAAAGCTATCAGTCCCAGAAGGCGCATATGCGCTCGCAGCGGATGGAGCCGAAATCGGCGGCGACGTCTTTCTAAACGAGCAATTCGAGTCCACCGGCACAATCTGCTTCCCCGGCGCGAAGATCACCGGCAACTTGGAGTGCGGCGGCGCAAAGCTATCAGTCGCAGAAGGCACAAACGCGCTCACAGCGGACAATGCCGAGATCGGCGGCGACGTCTTTCTGAACGATGGTTTCGAGTCCAACGGCACCATTCGGTTGCTGGGCGTGCGGATCAGAGGTGATCTGGCTTGCGCAGACGCGAAGCTGGGTGTGAATGGACAACCCGCACTAAATGCGGATAGCGCCGAAATTCAAGGCTACTTCTTTTTTTACAGGGGCAGCGAGTCCTTAGACGAAATTCGCTTACTCGGTGCGCAGATTGGCAGAGATCTCATATTTCTCGGAGCGAAAATAGCCACGGTCTATTGCCATAATCTGCACATCCTCGGTGATTTGTACTGGACGGGGATTCAAGAATCGAAAGAGGTTTTTCTCAATCTCGCGGGCGTCAAGTTGAGAAATCTTCATGACGACCAGAAGAGTTGGCCTCATTCAGGAAATCTTATCCTTGACGGACTGACCTATGAAGAACTGACCCTTCACGAGTGGCCATCTGACGAGCAGATTATGAATCGCTGGTCTGGGCCTGAACTCGGCCTGAAGGTTGATGAGCGTATTGAATGGCTGATGCGTCAGTCACCCGAAGAACGCCTCAAGCCCCAGCCCTGGATGCAACTCGCCAAACTCCTCGAATCCAGAGGCGACCGCAAAGACGCCAAGCATGTGATCTACAGATTTCGCAAATTGCGCGCCGAACAAAAAATCTTCAACATCATCAAATTTGTTCTTGGCCTGATCCTTATCCCATTGCGCATTGCCCTCTTCATCCTCACGCCTTGGAAATCAATTCCCCTCGCATGGCCCTATCTTCGCCATCCGAATCGCAGCTGGTCCATCGCCTTCGCATGGCTCGAAGAAGCCCCCTTGCGCATCTTGTACACGATCAGCTTTTCGGTTCTGCTGGGCGCGCATATCTTTGCCGGAGCGGAGTACAACCAAGCAATGATCGAAACCGTCCAGACCCAACCCAACGCGGTTCAAGTTGACGGCAAATCGGGATCGATAACCTACAAGCCGGTTTCGGCCTATTATCCAAAATTCCAGCCCTTCATTTACGCCCTGGAGAATGCAATTCCGCTGGTGAAGCTGGGCATGGACGACAAATGGATGCCGAATCCGCAGCATCAGCCGCAGCCGTTGTATCCGAATATCGGCTGGCTCAAATGGCTATCGTTTCCGAATAGCTACTGGTTTCTCATGGGAACCCGCTGGCTCCTCATCCTCACCGGCTGGGTGCAGGCCACCATCTTTGTCGCCGCTGTTGCAGACCGATTCAAGAAATAGCATCCTCAATGCCGAAGGCCGCTTGCCCCGCCGCAGGGGTTTCAGCGACAAAAAGCAAACGCAGGTCCTTCGCTTTGCTCAGGATGACAGAGGTTGATATAGATGCAGGTCCTCCGACTCCGCTGAAGAACGCTTTGCTCAGGATGACAGTATTTTTTATTGAATGAGCTTTGGACTCAGAACACTGACGCAAAGCAGGGACTTCTGCTTGCAGTCTAGCGAAAGGGAAGAAAACGATCTGCAAACATTGCGGAGATTCAATCGTGCCGGTTGCCGCGGAGGCAAATCACCGCGCCGTCTCGCTGACTGGCTGACCTGCTAACTCGCCGACTGGCTAACTTGCTGGCTCGTTAACTCGCTTACCAGCTCCTTTGCCGCCGTCCGCCCCAGCCGGATGCAATCGGGAATCCCGATGCCGTCGTAGGCATTGCCGGCCAGCCGCAGCCCTGGCAGCGCCGCTACGCGCTCAGTGATGCGCTGCTTGCGCTCCTGGTGGCCCACGGAGTATTGCGCCATCGCCCGCCGCCATCGCGAGACCTGTACGTGTTCCGGCTCAACGCTGAGGCCAATTACTTTGTCGCCGAGAATCTCGCTCAGCTCACGCCGAACTGTATCGGCAAGTGCTTCGTCTGGCTCCGTCAGCAGCGCTTCATTCTTCATCCCGCCCAAAAACGCCCGGAAGACGGCCTTGCCCGGCGGCGTACGCCCCAGAAACTTGCGATGGACAAAGGTGCAGGCCAGCATTGAGCGGCCCTCGACAATTGGAACCAGAAAGCCGAATCCCTCGGGCAGCGCGCCCAGCTTTGCCTCGTCGTAAACCAGGTTCACGGTGATCGAAGAGGAGTAGGGAATCCCGCTCAGATCCTTGCCCAGCTCCTCATCCACTGGGCGCAGCAGCACTCCGGCGGCCCAGGCGGGCGAGGCCAGAATCACGGCATCGAAATTCTCTTTTTGCCCATTTCCCTTGTTTCCGTTCGCCTGAATCTCCCATCCTTCGGCTGTTTTGTGCAACGCACTCACCGGCGTCGAGAGTCGAATGCTCTTGCGGTCGAGCTTTGCCGTCAGCGCGTCGATCAATTGCTGCAGTCCCCCGCGCAGCGCGGTGAAGATTGGTCGTGGCGCTACCGGAGCTTTCGCCGGCTCTCCATTTGCGCCTGCCGGAGGCTTTGCCGCCAGGCGCATCTTGCGGTGCGCGGCCAGCATGCCTAGCGTCAGCGATCCATGTTCGCGTTCCATTTCGACGAGACGGGGAAGAACGGTTTGCGCGCTGAGCTGTGCCGCGTCGCCGCCATAGATACCCGAGAGCAGGGGATCGGCGAGGCGGTCAACGGCCTCCGCGCCATAGTGACGCGCCACCAGCGCTGCAACTGACTCGTCGCCCTTGTCGCGGCGGCGCGGAGGATTCAACAGCTCCAGCCCCATGCGCACTTTCGTCGAAATGCTGAAGAGCCGCGTCATTGCTGTAGGAATTAACTTGGTGGGGATGAGGAACATGAGGCCGTCGGGGAGGGGGACGAGGCGGTTTTTTACTAAAATAAACGTCTTGCGCTCGGCGTCATTTGAGGGCAAAAGCTCCGCGTCAAGGCCCAGTTCCCGGCAGAGTGCGGCTGCTGCGGGCTTTTCGGTGAGAAAGGAGTCCGGCCCGCGCTCGAGGACTGCGCCATTTATCACTTCGCTGGCCAGCACACCGCCCAGGCGCGTGTTTGCCTCGTAGAGCGTGTATGTGACAGAACTGCCCGCCGCCCGAGCCTGTTCCAGCTCGTAAGCGGCTGAAAGCCCCGCTATTCCGCCGCCGATGATTGCGATTCTCATACTCGACCCTGATTAATCTTACGATGCGCGCCGTGCGAACGATGCCTGAGTGAAAGGGAAGAACAAAAGCAGGTCCTTCGCTGCACTCAGGATGACAGCCTTCGGAGTAGCGGCCTACAGAATCGACAACGCGGCTGGTTCGGGCTGGCAGATTGCAGCCGGCTCATGCACCTGCCGGGGAACCCAGTTGCGCGGTTGATAGATGCAGCATGGCTCCTCGGCATGTGCGTCGCCGGTCACAGCGTACGCCCGCGCCCGTGAGCCGCCGCAGATCTCCTTGTACTCGCAGGCGCCGCACTTGCCCTCTAACTGGCTGGTGTCGCGCAACGATTTGAAGATCGGAGCCTCGCGGTAAATCTCGCTCAGCGGAGTCTCGCGGATATTGCCTGCATGCAGCGGCAAAAATCCACTGGGGTAGACGTTGCCCGTGTGTGAGACAAACAAAAATCCCTTACCGTCATTGACGCGGCGTGTGGCCCAGCCCATTGTCCGGCTGCCTGCATCGGCCTTCGGCGCGCCCGGCTCGTATTCGTGGGCCGCGCCCATTGGGGCTCCGGGATGCCCGTGGCCCATCTTGCGTTCTTCAAGATTGTGCTGGAGGAGATAGCGCCGGTAGTGCATCGCTTCTGTGGTTTTGATCTGAAAGTTCACGCGGTGCGAGAGCTCGTAAATCTTGCCGAAGACTTTCTCGAAGTCGTCGCCGGAGAGGAGGTCGCCGAGTTGCCCGCGGCCTACGGGAACGAGGAAAAAGACATTCCACATAACGATCTTCAGCTTCTCGAAGAGCGCGCAGAGGTTGTCGAGATCGTCGACGTTGTGGCGGCTGATTGTGGAGTGGACCTGGATGGGAATCCCCGCCTCATTGGCCCACTCAATGGCCTGAATTGTCCGCGCCCACGCACCGGGAAAGCCGCGAAAGGCATCGTGAATCTCCGGCGTCGAGCCGTCAAGCGAGATTCCGAGGCGGACGAGTCCGGCGTCGCGCAGCTTGTGCATTGCATCGAGGGTGAGCAGCGGCGTGGCGCTGGGGGTGAGCGCTACCTTGACGCCTTTCTCCGAGGCGTAGTGGATCAGCTCAAAGACGTCTTTCCTCTTGAGCGGATCGCCGCCGGTAAAGACAAAAATCGGTACCTGCATCTCGGCAATCTGGTCAATAAGGGCTTTGCCCTCAGCGGTATTCAGCTCGTCGGGGTGGGCGATGGGCTGGGCGGCGGCGCGGCAATGCTTGCAAGCCAGGTCGCAGCTCTGCGTCACCTCCCAGATGGCCAAAAACGGGGTTTCGTCGTAGTTCAACCCGCCGCGCGCGGGGATATTGTGCATCGGCTGCATGGAACCTCCTGCGGAATTGCCGCGGGGTGGTCAGTTCTCCTTCTCAGACAAGGGGGGTGGAGAAGACGCGCCGCGTTGCGTTTCCGTAACAAGAAGATCAGCCGCAGGGGTCCGTAGGCTGTGATTCAGATCACCATCTGCGTTGGGGCCAACTGCCTTCGGCGTGGCGGGTTGGGGTTCGTGCTTTCCCCCACCCTTCGATAGAAAAAATCGAAGGGTGGGGCACACCGACATAGGTGGGAACTAAGGGAGGGTTACCGTGCCTATAATCACATTAAATTACAATTTAATTAATTAACCGATCATTCATCATTACTTAGGGACACGGCCTTTCGTGCCGTACTCCAATCAAACTTTGTGATTGACTGTAGAAAATCTGACTACTAAAATTCGCTGCAATCAAGATATCGGTCCATTCCTATCATTGGAATGTGTCCGGCAACAATACCACTCACAACCCGCAGTCCCCCAAGGAGAATCCAATGACGATTCGTATTTCTGCGACTCTAAGTAAGCTTCTAAGATTGTTTTCCCTCATCGTTCTTGCTTCCGGCCTTACCATGGCATGGGCGCAGGGGCCTAGCAATCTGACAATTACACCCTCGTCCGTTACTACCACAGTACCTTCAGGCTATCTGATCATCTATGGACAAAATTTGACTGACAGCCAAGGACCGACGACAACATTAGCGGATGGCGGAGCCTCGGACGGCCTGACTATCACCCAAACCTATGTTTCTGCAGGCCAAATCAATCTCTACTACACGCTGACGTCATCGGCCGCCGCTCTCACCACGCATACCATCTCGGTTTCGACACCCGGAACCGGCGGAGGGATCGCTTACGTAGATCTCACCGTAACGAATTCTCTCCCTCCAGCTCCAGCTATCAACAGCGGTGGGATTTCTCCATGGTTCATCACTCAGGGAACCACTGGAACTTTTTCTATCTATGGAGAAGCGTTATATAACACTGAAGGGAGTACATCTGTGACGACGAACGGCCCAGGGTTGGAGCTGTCTGTCAGTTACTCTTCGCCAACACAGCTCAATGTTTCCTACAATGCGATAAGTGCATCGGCCGGGACATACAACGTGACGGTTAATACATCTGCAGGATCGGCTTCGGCTCCGCTCACGATCGAACCCTAGCGAAGTGACCCCACTCTTTCGCAATTTTAGCCTTTAGTGAGAGAGTGGGGTTATGGAATTTTATTTTACTGCGGCAAGCACTCAACATTGCTTGCTTGCGATTGCATGCACTGCATAGTCCATGTAAAACGCAGTTAGAAAATACCTGGTTGCCGCCGCTTCTTGTGTTATAGAACCCGCTTCTGGCTGTTGAACTGGCCTTGCCGGGCGCCCCATGTCTCGATTCTGAATACAAGCATCGATTGATGTGCAGGGGTTAAACTGGCTGCGGGAAAACTCACAATTTATGGTGAAAGGGTGATAATTGAGGGATAGAAAACATCAGCCAAGCTTCACGGGTCGCTCCTGGGCATACTGACGAGATCGATTTCTCCGATGTTTTGAGAAATTGAGTTTTTCCGAGCCTGTAAAACCCCGGCCTACCGGCCCTGACCTCCCTCCATACGCTGTCCAACTTGCTTGTTTTTGAGATGAAAGGCAACGCAGGTCCTTCGCTGTGCTGAGGACGACAGAAGTTGGGTGGGAATCTGGTGTTCTACCCTGGATCACCCCAGCGACGAGACTCC
>CAZHKN010000169.1:0-10981 GCA_964532725.1 uncultured Occallatibacter sp. | reverse complement strand
ATGTCTTGGGCAGCAGAGATCGCCACTCAGAGATCAGCTCAGCCCAATCCTTGCCCTCCCGATCAATCAGATAATCTTCTACGTTCATTGATCTCCCCTGGAGGGATTGTAAAGGAGAGGCAATTGGGCGCTCATATTTATGCCCCGACAGGAACTGGGCTGGGTTCGCGCTCTCCCACCCATTTCCTGGGCTTACAATGGGTGGGCCAGCCGTCACTTGAAGATTGTCCTAATCATGGCGTGCATACTCGTTTATTTTATGGTTGCGTAGGCACCGGGTTTTGATTACGATTCTCGCGACGACTAATTACCCAACCAAATGTCCTGTAGCTTGATGCAGTTCTCGGTTAATTGGACTCAATGCAAAAGTTACGGCTTCGGGAGCTAGCCGTAAGGCTATCAGTCTTGTGTGCGGACGTGACTCTTGCGGGGGAATTGGCTGCGGGGAGGATCGGATTGACGATGGTACATGGTGACGAGGGAGGTTCTGCCAATCCTACAGGGGGTAGAGACTATCAGCCTCGCCCGTTTTACGGAGTCACCGTCTCTGGTACCTTCACCGATCTGGAGAAGCACCGCACGGCCCTGATCAAGGCCATCAAAACCCACGGCTTGACCGAGATCGCTATGGAAAACAGCGGGGCACGGCCCGATGTGGATGTAATCGACTCGTCTCTCCAGATGGTCCGCGATGGAGCGGCCTACGCCGGCGTCATCAGCCTGAAGTATGGCCAGACGCCGACTTCTCCGGACCAAAATCCGGATCGGCTTTCCATTACCGAGCTTGAGTTCAATGAAGCCCTGAGGCTCGGACGTCCTATCTTGCTGTTCATCATGAGCGACGACCACGACGTGAAGAAGGCCGGCGTAGAAACCAATGCCGCGAAACTCAAGAAGTTGAACGCCTTTCGAGAACGCGCAAAGCTCTGGGACTCAAGTTCAAAGGTGCATCGGGTTTATGACAGCTTCAGTAGTTTGGAAGATTTCACCACGAAAGCCAATCAGGCTGTTTCTCGGCTCCGGCTCTATCTCGATGAGAATGCCAGACCAGCAGTGCCGACGCAGGCTCCGCCGGCACCAGCTCCAACGCATGACACAAAGAAGTCCGACCCCATTCCCAAACCCCCGGAGTTATACGCGGAACCACGCTATATCGGTACCCACAAATTCCTGGGGCGCAGGGACAAGCTTGAGGTATTGAACGAGTGGGCGGCCGCGGCCGATCCCTATCCGGTGCTCTTGTTCGACGCCATCGGAGGCACCGGCAAAAGCATCCTCACCTGGACCTGGATGACCGAACCCACTGCGCGCAAGCGCACCGATTGGGCTGGACGCTTCTGGTACTCCTTTTATGAGAAAGGCGCGGACATGGGCGATTTTTGCCGCCGCGCCCTGGCCTACATGACAGAAACCCCGCTTGAAGAACTCCGCAAGAAAAAAACCGCCGAACTGCGCGAGCCGCTCCTGCATCTGTTGCAGGCGCGCCCCTGGCTGCTGGTGCTGGACGGGCTGGAACGCGTGCTGGTTGCCTACAACCGCCTTGATGCCGCCGAGCTGCGCGACGAGGAGGCCAACCGGCCCGCCGACCAGATCGCCCAGCGCGACCCATGCGCGGCAATTCACCCCGAGGACGACGACCTGCTCCGCAGCCTGGCCGCAGCCGCTCCGTCGAAATTGCTGATCACCTCGCGCCTGGTTCCGCGCGTACTGCTCAACCCGGCGCAGCAGGCCATTCCAGGGGTACGGCGGGAACCCCTCCCCGGCCTGCGGGCCGAGGATGCTGAGCAGTTGCTTAAATCGTGCGGCGTAACCGGATATTCGCAGGCCATTCAGAGCTACTTGAAGAGCAACTGCGACTGCCATCCGCTGGTGATTGGTGTGCTTGCCGGCCTCATCTTGGACTACCTGCCCGATCGGGGCAACTTCGACGCATGGCTCGACGACCCGGAAGGGGCCGGAAAACTGAATCTGGCCGAACTCAAAGTGGAACGAATACAGAACCATATCCTGACTGCTTCCATCGCAGGCCTGCCGGAAAATAGCCGTAAGCTGCTGTCGATGATGGCGCTTTTGTCCGTGGCCGTGGATTACCTGACATTAAACGGCTTGAATCCATTTCTGCCCCCTGAGCCGGAGGAAATCGAGGAGGCTGACGATCCGAGGAATGGATTCTGGTGGAAAAACAACTCCGAGGAGGTGAAGAGATCGAAGTTGGCGAAGTACGAAGCGGCGTCGAAACGCCGCCATGCCTCCTTGGAGGCATGGCGAAGGTCCACACCGTGCGTCGTGGCTGGCCGCGAGTTGACCGCTGCCATCGCCGATCTGGAGAGACGCGGACTACTGCAATACGACAAGCCCGCAAGGCGTTTTGATCTGCACCCCGTTGTCCGCGGAGTCGCTGCCGGAGGGTTGAAGGCCGAGGAGAAAGAGGGCTACGGGCAGCGGGTGGTCGATTACTTCTCCGCCAAAGCACACAGCCCGTATGACGAGGCGGAGACGCTGGACGATGTAGCGGTAGGCTTGCACATTGTGAGGACGCGGCTCAAGATGGGCCAATTTCAGGAGGCCTGCGACGCCTACAGGGGCGATTTCTCCTATGCCCTCTTGTTCAACCTGGGAGCAAACGCAGAGGTTCTGTCTTTGCTCCGGCCTTTCTTCCCGCAGGGCTGGGGCGTATTGCCCGATCAAGTGAGCGAGGACGACGCATCCTATCTGGCGAACGAAGCCGGCGTCGCCTTGTCGCTACTCGGCGATTGGGAAGATGCCTTGGCGGCATCCGGCGCAAGCCTCGCGTCCGAGCTGCGGACGAGCAATTGGCTGTCGGTATGTTCCGGTTTGTACAACATATCCGTCAACTTGGGGGCACTGAACCGGTTGGGTCAAGAAGATCGCTGCGCGCAGTTTAACATCGATTTGTCGGCGCTTGCCGACAATGCCGAGGAGTTCTTTTGCTCCCGTCTTGTCCGCTTCACTCAACTTACCCGAATCGGTTGCGGGCCGGAGGCCAGGGAACTATGGGATCTGCTCGACCCGATGGGCCGGAATTGGACGCGGGCCAGTCATCGTCCCGGTGAAGCGGAATATAGTTACGCGTGCTTCCGCTATATGCACTCCGATCTGCGAGAAGAGGATCTGATTCGGGCCGAGGAACTGGCCAGGGCAGGCAGAAATCGCGATTCTATCCGCAAGCTCCACCGTCTGCGCGGAGCTTGGCGGCTGGACCGGGAAGAGTGGACGCTGGCAATGGAGAGCTTCGGTGAGGCCTTACGCATGGCGCATGAGGTGGGGCAGCAGGATGCGGGCGCCGAGGCCCGGCTGGCGCTGGCCCGCTTCCATGTGGGCCGTGTGGAAGAGGCGCGCCATGAGGCTGAACGTCTTTCCCAGGTGAAGAAACCGCCCGACCTTCCTCTTGCGGAGCTCTGGATGGCGCTCGGGGAGCGCGAGCGGGCAAAGAAGCACACGCTTGCAGCTTACAAGTGGGCCTGGGCGGACGGCGAACCGTACGTTCTCCGCTATGAACTGAACAAGGCGCGGGCGCTGCTGGAGAAACTCGGCGTGGAGATTCCGAATCTGCCGCCTTACGATCCGGCCAAGGATGGGAAGTTTCCTTGCGAGGATGAGGTAGTCGCCGCGATCGCCAGGCTCCGCGCCGAGAAAGAATCGAAGACGGAGAAGAAGGGCTAAGCGTTCGCCGTGTGCCCTATCCTTGCGCTTTTTTCTGGCGCAAGGATGGGAAAGCACAAACCTCAACCAGCCACGCCGAAGGCGATTGGCCCCACCGCAGGTGCCCAAAATCAAAACTGCGCGTGGATGAGAAGATATTTTTTCGCGCAATTATCCGATGTAAGATACGATGAATCAGTAGTTTAATCGAGAAGACGCACAAGAAATCCGCGCCATTCGCCTCCATCCGTCGCACTTTCACGAAAATCTATCTATCTATATGCAGACGTCTTTGGCCTCAAAAATCTATTTTCAGCCCAGATTCCGTCCGCATAGAACCCGACACCCACAACGGAACCTGGAATGGTGTCTTTCTCAGCGCGTTCCCAGCCGGCGCGCAAATTCAAGGAAGACCAGCGCTGCAGGAGAATATCTCCCCGGATCAGGCTGAGTAAAAACGCCGGTCTGCGGATCTAGTTGCTGGCAGAACTCATCATTCCTCAGAATCGCTTCGCACCATTTCTCCATCAGGAACTTAAGCGCCTCACCCTTGCCATAAAAGTTCATCCACCTGAGCGTTCGCAGCGCGGTGAGCGCCTGCGACGCTCCTCCCCAGCTATTGCGCGGAATCGGACGCACGAATGTCAGGTCGTCCTGGGCGATGCTGGTCAGCGGATAGTTCCCCCAGAATGCCTGTGGGTTGTGCAACTGCCGTTCCCAAAGGTCTGCAAAGATTTTGCGATCCTGGCGGTCTTCAAGCTTCAGAACATGCTCTCCCAATACACGGCTGATCACATCGGACCGGACACGGACGAATTTATTTTCCGCGTCGAGATCGAAGAAGGCGGCGTCCTCCGGGCTGTACAGCTTTAAGATGATCAATTTGCGTATCGCTTCCGCATCCTCGCGCCACCGCGCAGCTTCAGCCTTCTTGCCGAGCGCCAGAGCCATCTCAGCCAAGGCGACTCGCGCGCCGTATACGGTCGCCGAAAGATCAGGGCACAGCCTGGGCATCGACGGGATCGGCGGACATTTACGCGCATCGGCGTCCGGGCAGCGGTTGGGAATGCCCTTCCAGCGCGGGCTGTTGTCATGCCCCGTGTCATAGGTACAAAATCCTTCCACCAGACCAGTTTTCCGGGTATCGCGGTAGCGGCGCAGCCAGGCATCCCAGCGGCAACAGGAGCTATAAGCCGTTGCAAGGAACTCCTCGTCGCGCAACAACTGGGAAAGTTCCCATGCTGTCGCCGCAATCGGAACGACCATTTGAATCTGCCCATAGCCGTTCTCGCTCATCTTCACGCTTGCCGGCAGTTGGCCGTCTTCGCGCTGCAACGAAAAGAAGGCTGCGTGAGTGTTACGGGCAGTTGCCAGTGGATCTATAGTGTGGTCAGCCTCGGGCACAAATTTATGTAGGGTCGCATAGACGAGCGATTCATGCGGCCCACACTCCTGCCAAATCCCTTGGTATGTGCTGCCTTCGAAGAGTACCGGGCGGCTATACCCGGGTACGGAACGCACGTTTTCGCTGAGTACGGTGAGCGCTGCATTCCAAGTCTTGAGCCAAGCGGGGTCCGGCGTGGAAAACTTCGGGATGAGGACTCCGGAAGGCACAGGCGCTTGTTGACCAAATATCTCCGCCGTTGGAGAGAGCAGCTCGCCCGCGGTGGCAGCGGCTGCCGTAAAAAGAAAAGTCCTTCGGTTTTGATACATCAATGTCATGCACGTCCTGAGTGATAGAAGAACATATTGGGGCGATATAAGGTCCCAGGTCCCCGAATGCGAGGACCTGGGGGGCACTCAGTTCTGTTCCGATGGATGCGGCGCAGCTGCTTACTGGCTGGTGGAGGAGTTCTGCGGCGGGTGGGGCTGAAAAACCTTAGGCGGCGGCGGGGGCGGCGTCTGCGAGTTGGGTTGCAGCCGCTTCTGGGTCACCTCCTCAATGAGCCGTTGCAGGCGAAGGAATTCGCGCTCCTCTTCCGGGGTGCGCAGCGTGCCGGGGTAGGCGATGTTTCTTACCTCCTGCGGGTCGGCAAGAAGGTCATACATCTCCCATTCCGGTTCGATCTTTGCTTCGGAGTCGCTGGCGAGAATCTCTGGGGTGTAATACTTGGCCAGCTTATACTTTTCTTCGCGTACGCTGATGAGGTGGCTGTTTTGGCGCAGATAGGGGCCGGACGCCTGGCCGTTCTGGAAGTCGTCGAAGGTGAAGACGACATAGGGCTGGGTTGTTTGCCCGTTAGGACTGAGAACCAGCGGCGAGTAATCGATGCCCTGCCATTGCGCGCGGGCTTTCGCGGGCGCGTCGAAGAGCGTGGCCAGCGTGGGCAGAAGATCGACGTGCGAGACCAGGGCGTTTGTAGTTACCGGCCCTGGGAATAACTTGGGGTTAGAGTAGACCAGCGGCACACGGGTGGATTCCTCATAGAAATTAAAGCTCTTTTGGCGCATGCCGCCATGAGTTAGTCCCATCTCGCCGTGGTCGGCGGTGCGGATGATTAAGGTGTTCTGCGTGAGACCTTTCTGCTCAAGCAGGTCGAGCGTTCGCACCAGATAACTGTCGGAAGATTTCATCAGGTTGCCGTAGAAGTTGATGTAATTGCGTTCCTGCTCCTCGCTGCCAAATTGGCCAAGGCCAAAATTAGTGAGCTGAAGAAACTTCTTCTGCACGGCGGGCTTGCCGTCCAGGCTCTCCCAGCGCGTGAGCGGCACTTCGATGGAACCTTCAAGCCAGCTTGTGTCGTAGCCGTTGGCCAGCGCGCCGGAAGAGCTGGGGTAGCCGAGAACATCGTGAGGATTGACCAGCGAGACGATCAGGAAGAACGGCTGCTTGTTCGCGTCGTCATTGTCTGCGTAGTACTTGAGGTAAGCGAGGACACCCTCGTCGCCGGCTTCCATCAAACGGCAATCGTGCATGTAGCGGCTGTCGTGGTCGGCGTCGCCGCCGCCGTAGACGGAGGGGTTTTGATTCGCGCCGGCGTCAGTAGGATCCCAGCGTTGAAAGCCGTAACGGGCGAGGTCAGCAGGCGTGTAAATGTTATCCGCGTTGCTGGGTTTGGTGATGTGGAATTTCCCTTTATACGGTGTGGCGTAACCGGCCGACTGCATCACCGAGGCAATATTGGCAAAACTCGGCAGCAGCTCCTGCTGGGGATATTCAGTGTTCGGCATATCCTCTTCGAGGGTCCACTTGACGCCGTGCTGCGCGGGGAAAAACCCGGTCATCAGCGTGGCACGGCTGGGCGAACACATGCAGGAATTACAGAAAGCGCGCTCAAAGGTGAGTCCGTTGTATTTAAGCCGCTTCAGTCCGGGCAGGTTGGCCTTTTCCCAACCCGGAGGGAAATGCTGGATTGCGCGTTCCTGATCCGTCATGAAAAGGATGACGTTCATCCCTTTCAGATTTTGTGGTGTTGGCATAATCGCTGACCTCCTCAGCGCGCCGTTTGAGGTGAACCGGCGCGCGTACCGATGCTATCAGCGAAGATGTAACTTGTTGTGTGGAAATTTTCTGTGACCCGGTGAGCCGGAATTTGCGGGCTTCAGTATCTGCGAAAGCACTCCTGGGAGTTCTTGAGATTCACAATCGTATCGGCGGCAAGAAGTTATACCGCGCTTCAAGTTCGCCGGCACTGATCGGGCGTGCCCTCTTCCTTCCGGTCTTCGCGGCATGTTGGCAGACGAGCAGCCCTGCTTCCTCATTCGCCATGTGCCGGAGCAGCTCAATCTGTGAGCATTTGCGCTGTCTTATAAGTTCTCTGGATGCTTTTTTCTGTGATTTGCGCAAATATTTATATCGTGAGACGATATAAATATGCAAACGCAGCTTTTTGAAGGCAGTCCTCAGTTTCTGCTGCAAAACCTGGCGGATTTTCGCTTTGAGTTGCGCAAGTTTCTCCATTTCAGCGAGAACGCCGCTCTCGAAGCGGGGTTGCAGCCGCAGCAGCATCAGCTTTTATTGCAGATTGCCGGCGCGCCTGCCGGTACGTCCGTGATGATTTCCTATGTGGCCGAACGGCTTGGCCTCAGGCACAATAGCGCCGTTGAGCTTGTGGACCGGTCTGAACGCGAAGGCCTTTTGACGCGAACCGTGGATGCCAACGACAAGCGGCGAGCGATTTTGCGGTTGACACGCAAAGGCAATCAGATTCTGCGCAAGCTCTCAGGAGACCATGCGCGCGAACTGAACGATCTTGCGCCGCGACTGGCGCAGGCGTTAAAGCAGATCTGCAAACATTCGCAGAGCAGCTCGATTGCGGAGGCTCGATGAGATCGCGGCCCGCTGTTTTGCGCGATTTTACCGTGGATCGGCGCGTATGGCTGCTAACCGCTATGGCGGTTTTCATCGGCGCTGGCGCGTCGCTCCTGGCCGTCTTCCTGCTGCGCGCCATCGCCTTCTCCACCAACCTGTTCTACTACCATCGCCTGAGCCTCGCGCCCGTAGGGCCTGCCGGCTCGCCGCTCTCGCCTTGGATCATGCCGCTTGTTCCTGTTGCTGGCGGCCTTGTGGTCGGCGTCATGGCGCGCTACGGCTCCGACAAGATTCGCGGCCACGGAATTCCCGAGGCCATCGAGGCAATCCTCTTGCGTGGCGCGCGCGTTGACCCCAAGGTCGCAGTCCTTAAGCCGCTCTCAGCGGCCGTCGCCATCGGGTCAGGCGGACCCTTCGGCGCGGAAGGCCCTATCATCATGACCGGCGGCGCTTTCGGCTCCCTTGTCGCGCAGTGGCTTCATCTTACCGATGCCGAGCGAACCACGCTGCTGGTGGCAGGCGCGGCCGCCGGCATGTCGGCCACCTTCGCCGCGCCCATCGCGGCCATCCTGCTGGCAGTGGAGTTACTGCTTTTTGAATGGCGTCCACGCTCGCTGGTTCCGGTAGCCGCGTCCAGCATCGTCGCAGGCGCCCTGCGCATCCTTTGGCTGGGAGCGGGTCCTCTCTTTTCCGTCGACTTGCACTCGGCCATTCCGACAGGCCAAGCGCTGCTCGTGGCCGCGCCCCTCGGAATCCTCGTCGGCCTCGCTTCAGCCGGACTCAGCCGCCTGATGTACGGCCTCGAAGATGGCTTTGAGCACGTTTGCGGCCGTCTGCGCATCCACTGGATGTGGTGGCCGGCAATCGGTGGCGTCGGCATCGGCGTGGGTGGATTCTTCTTTCCGCGTGGGCTTGGCGTCGGCTATGACAATATCGCTGAACTGCTGCGCGGCAATGCTCCGGTGGCGCTGTTGCTGGGCTTGCTGCTTGCCAAATCGCTGATGTGGGCATTTTCACTCAGCTCGGGTACATCGGGCGGCGTACTCGCCCCGTTGCTGATGATCGGAGCAGCGCTCGGTGAATCCCTCGCCTATCTCGCCCATCTGCCGGTTGAGACGCAGGCGCTCTGGGCATTGATGGGCATGGGCGCGATGCTCTCTGGCGCGCTGGGTGTGCCGCTCACCGCGATCCTCTTCTCGCTTGAGCTGACCCACGCCCTGCCCGCTCTGCTGCCGCTATCGTTGGCATGTGTGGCTGCCTATCTGGCGACTTCTCTGTTAATGCCGCGCTCGATTCTGACCGAGAAGCTCAGCCGCCGCGGCTATCACCTCTCCCGCGAGTACGGGGTCGATCCGCTGGAGATGATCAGCGTAACGGAAGTGATCTCTGAGTTAAATATCGCCGGCAGCAGCAAAAACATCGACCGGCCTGACAAATTGCCCGAAGTCTATGTATACACAGACGAAACCTGCCGTGCGGTCGCCGAAGAGATGGCGCTCACCGGCGTAACGCTCATGCCCGTCGTGGACCGTGTAACCGGGCTTGTCTGCGGAGGTTTAAGCGTGCTCGAATTACTAGAAGGGAGAAGGCGGGCGGCGATGCGGGAGTCAGAGAGAAACAGAACTTTCCGTTGAACTCGCGCCCTCACACCGTCCCATTGGCTGGGGAAGATCAAGCGGAGCTGGTAAATTTTGCGTCAATATTTCTCCCAAATGCGTCAAATCTACAGGAGATGAAGTGGATGAGCAGCGATTTACTGCCGCATTTTGCGCCTGTCCCCGGTTTTTCTGTTGTTTGATTCAGGGCAGGCTGTGATATTCTACTGATCTCTGTGAGGATGCGCGCCCCTATGCCCCAAAAATGAGCTGCGGCTCGCGGGCAACCCAGGCAAAACCTGAAGCGCTAGTCATCCTGTTCCGAGCAAACACTGAAACCGCTCCATAGCGGCGAACTGCGGTTCGTGTCCCTGTGCGCCTGCGATTGCCTTTTTTGGGAATCTTTTTTGTGCGCGCTGCGACGGACTGTGTTCGGCTGCGCCAAAAGGCGCGGAAACTGCTTCTAAATCGAGAGAAGGAACAACATTGGCGATTGATGAGAAATTCGACGACGAGATTCAGAGCCTGATCGATGTCGGCAAGGAGAAAGGCTATCTCACCTACGGCGACGTGAACGACATGCTCCCGGATGAGATGGGTTCCTCGCCCGACGATCTGGACGATCTGATTACTACCATCGGCACCCAGGGCATCGACCTACTCGACGGCCCCAAGTTCGGCGACAAGGACTTCGACCTCGAAGACGGCGAAGATGTCGAGCTGGACCTCACCCCCGGCACGATGGAGAAGACCAACGACCCGGTGCGCATGTACTTGCGCGAAATGGGCACCGTCCCCCTGCTCACCCGCGAGGGCGAGGTAGAGATTGCCAAGCGCATTGAGCGCGGCCAGATGAGGGTTCTCAAATCCATCTCCCGCTCTCCCATTGTTATTCGCGAGATCGTCGCCCTCGGCGAAGACCTCAAGCGCGGCGTACGCAATGTCAAGGAAGTGGTCGTCTTCGACGAAGAAGAACTCACCGAAGATGTGGTGCAAACCCGCGTCAAGGGCACCGTGGCCCGCATTGACCTGATCGTCAAGCACCTCAAGAAGATCACCGTTCTTGAAGAAAAACTGGCCCTGCCGGCCACCAAGGCCAAGGCATCGGCCGTGCGCCACACCCGCTGGCTCATCGCGCGTGAGAAGATTCTCATCTCGCGCATCGTCCGCGAACTCAAATACACCGCGCTCGAACGCAAACGCCTCCTCGATAAGGTCAACAAGACCGTTGAGACCATGCGTACCCTTGAGCGCCAGATTCGTTCGCTGGATCAGAAATTCGAGGCCTCGAAGAGCGAAGAGCTCAAGAAGGAGTACCGCCGCCAACAGAAAAACTGCCGCACCGATCTTGAAAAGCTCGAGTCCGACGCCGGCGTCTCCATCGCCGAGCTCAAGCGCACCCAGCGCGAGATGATTCAGGGCGACATGGATGCCGAGCAGGCCAAGCGCGAGCTGATCGAGGCCAACCTGC
>CAZHKN010000168.1:0-11051 GCA_964532725.1 uncultured Occallatibacter sp. | reverse complement strand
CCGAAGGCCATGCCGAACTCGCCAATGCCGCGATGACCCTGGACTGGGACTGGAAGACGGCTGCGACCGAATTTCAACGAGCCAGGGAACTCAATCCGAATTCTGCCCCCATCCACACGAAATATGCGTTTTACCTGGCGCGCACCGGGCAAATGCCGGAGGCAATCACCGAGGTCGTGCGCGGCGTCGACCTGGACCCGGTCTCCTGGCATTCCTTCCACGCGGAAGGATTTATCTATTACTATTCGCGGCAATACGACCAAGCGCTTTCGCTGATCCAGAGAGTGCGCGCCCTACAAATCAACCCGCCCGACTGGAGCTTTCTACTCGGCGAGGTCTACGCTGAAAAAGGCATGTACCCGAAGTCCATTGCTGCCTTTCTCAAGTCGGGGGATGGCGTGGACACTTTGGGTCATCTGGGCAATGCTTATGCCCGCGCGGGCCAGGGGGCAGCGGCTCTCAAGACCGTTACGGTGTTGCAGCAGCGGGTGCAGAAAGATGATGTGGGAAGGTATGAGATAGCGCTCGTCTACGCCGGGCTTGGCGATAAGCAGGAAGCCTTTCAATGGCTTGAAGAATCTTACAGGGCGCATGACGTTGGCCTGATCTATCTCAAGATTGATCCGTGCCTTGATCCCTTGCGCTCGGACTCGCGCTTTGACGACCTGTTGCGGCGGGTTGGCCTCAATAAATAACGGCATCCCCCCGTATAGCGCAGATAATTCTGACTGCCATGCCGCTGGCCGGGAGTGCAGGTCACGCCCCATAATAGTGCAGGTTCGCACACAGCGTTCCTTATTTGCGCATTGGATTCACCCTCGAGTCCACTTTGATCTCTGCCGGAAGTGCTGAATGGATATCTGTGTTGGAATACAACGGTTGCAAAATTCGCGAAGCCCGCTGCTCACCTGCCTTCTTCTTTGTATGCCGCTTCTCCAGGCCCAGACGCCCCCTGCCGCGCCAAGCGAGGCTGTCGTCCGTCTGATGCAAAACGGCACGGAGGCCATTCACCAGGGCAAGCCGGCCGACGCCGAAAGCTATTTTCGGCGAGCTATCGCCGCAGCTCCGGAACTGCCCGATGCCTACCTCGGCTTGGGAATGTCAGAGTTACGCCAAGGCAAGACCGCTGAAGCCGAAGAAGCGCTGGGGAAAACAGCGGAACTGGCTCCGCACCTGCCCGGAACGCATATGTTCCTCGGTATCGCCCAGTACCAGCGGAATCAATTCGACGACGCCATTGCATCTCTAAAGCTGGAAGTCGCAATTCAGCCGGAAAATGTCGAGGCGCTCACCTGGCTTGGCATCGTTGAGCTGGGCGCAGGGCACGCGCAGGAAGCCGTGGGGCCGCTGGACCGCGCTGCGGCGCTCAGTCCCAGGGATCCTAATGTCCTTGATTATCGCGGCCGCGCACATACCCAGGTGGCCGAGGAAAGCTTTCGCGCCCTCACCGACCTTGATCCCGATTCCTGGCGCGTACATCGCGCGCTCGGCGAAATCGCGGTCCAATCCAAGCAATACGAGCAAGCCATCGCCGAATACCGCAAGGTTTTGGAGAAGCAGCCCAATGACCCTGACATGTATGAAGCAATCGGAGACTGCTATCAGCACTTGAGCCGTTCCGAGGACGCCGCCCACGCCTACGAAAGCGAGCTGCAGTTGAGTCCGAATAACCCAATCGCGCTCTATAATCTGGGCAGAATCCAGGTGCAGAAAGGGGATGCGGAGCGAGGCGTGGCGCTGTTGCGCAAAGCGGTGGAAGCCAACGCTCTGGCCGCGCCTGCCTACTACTACCTCGGCCTTGGACTTGCGCAGACCGGGCACCCCGAAGAAGCCGCGCAGTGGCTGGAGAAGAGCCTGACCCAATCGCCCTCTGACTTTATCCGGCGGGGCGCATACTTCCAACTGGCGCGGGTCTACCGAACACTCCATCGGGTGGACGACGCCGAGCGCGCGGCTCAACAATCGCAAGAGTTCGAGAGCAAGAAGCAGGCTACACCGGCCAAGACATCTCTCCCCGCGGAAGCAACTCATTAGAACGTGAACCAAACCTTCGCGCTGCGGCATGGAACGCCAGCGACAGCGCACCCTGGAGCAGCGGAAACGATGAAATTGATGCGAGAATGCCTGACAGCGCTGATTGGAGGAGTCCTCTATCTCCCTTCCCTCTCGATCGCGAGTGCTGGCGCGCAAATGCCACAGCAGGAAGCGCATCCTGCGCTTCAACCCGCATCCCCTTCTGCTGTCCCCGGCAACTTCGTCGAGATCACAGAGAAGGCAGGCGTCCATTTCCTTCACCAGGCGCCGCACACCTCGCGCAAGTACCTGATTGAAACCATGGGATCGGGAGTGGCGCTCTTCGATTGCGACAATGACGGACGTTTGGATCTCTATCTGGTCAACGGCGCGCCCTTTCCCGACCCCACCCCCAAGGGCTTCATTCCGCAGAAGATCGGACCAGAGTATTGGAATAGGATGTACCATCAGAAGACCGATGGCAGCTTCGAGGACATCACCGAGAAGTCCGGCCTGAAAGGGGTCGGCTACGGTATGGGCGTGGCCGTGGCCGACTACGACAATGACGGCTACGAAGATGTCTTCGTCACCGGCTACGGCGGCAATCGTCTTTACCACAATAACGGCAACTGCACCTTCACAGACGTAACGGAAAAAGCCGGCGTGGGCGGCAGTGGATGGTCAACCTCCGCGGCCTGGGTCGATCTGGACAACGACGGCCTGCTCGATCTGGTCGTAGTGCGCTATGTCACCTGGGATTGGGAGGATGTCTGGTGCGGGGAACATCGCGAGGGCTATCGCGGCTACTGCCATCCCGATTATTTTCCTGCCATTCCCATGCTCGTCTATCACAACGACGGCAACGGCCATTTCACCGAGGTCTCGCACAAACTCGGACTGGACAAGCCGGCCAAAGCCCTCGGCATCGCAGTTGCCGACTATGATCGCGACGGGCGCATTGATCTATACATCGCGAACGACTCAATGCCCGAGTTCCTCTTTCATCAAAAGCCCGACGGAACCTTCGAGGAAGTTGGCCTGGAGTCAGAGACAGCGGTCAGCGCCGAAGGGCAAACCTACGCCGGCATGGGCGTGGACTTTGCCGATTACGACAACGACGGATGGCCTGACATCGCTGTGACCAATCTTGCCAACCAGCGCTACGCCATCTATCGTAACAACCGCGACGGCTCATTCGACTACACATCCTATGCCAACGGAATCGGCGCCATGACGCTGCTGCACTCCGGCTGGAGCTTGCGCTTTGTGGACTACGACAACGACGGCTGGAAAGATTTGCTCATCGCGCAGGGCCACGATCTGGATACGGTGGAAATCATCTCGCCCCAACTTCACTACCGCGAGCCCATCTTGCTGGCGCGCAATACCGGCAAGAAGTTCGTTGACGTTTCCTCCATCTCCGGAGCGGTCTTTCATGAAGCATGGGTGGGCCGCGGCATGGCCATCGGAGACATTGACAACGATGGCCGCATCGACGCCGTCGTCTCTACCAATGGCGGAGCGGCGCACATCCTGCACAACGAGACGGCCACTAGCAACCACTGGATCACCTTGCATCTCACCGGCCACAAGAGCAATCGCGATGGCATTGGAGCAGTGGTGAAACTCACCACCGCGCAGGGATCGCAATGGGTGACGGCAACTACGTCGAGCGGCTATCTCTCTGCCAGCGATCCGCGCGTACACTTCGGACTCGGCGACAGTCCGGTCGCGGACAGCATTGAAATAAGCTGGCCCAGCGGCATCGTGCAAACGCTTAGCAACGTGAAGGGCGACCGTCAGATTCAGGTCGATGAACCGGTCGTGAGTACTGATAAGCCCGTTACGCGTTGATATGTAATGCGCGGCTTCCCAGCCGGTAATGCCTAATCCCGGCTGTGCTCCCCGTAGAGAGACTGACTAATCGCGAACTCCGCGCGCGACTTCTCCATCTCGCCCGCCGCGCGGTAGGCGTGACCTAACTCGAAATGCATCTTGGCATTCTTGGGGTCCAATCGGGCAGCTATTTCCAGCTCTTTGATGCCGCCGTTCGCATCTCCGATCTCCACCAGCGCCCGTCCCAGTTTTTCGTGACACGCAGTGCTGGCTGCGTTGATAGCCTCGGCATGACGCAGATAGGGCACGGACTCCGCGGCACGGTCATGATCGAGCAGGAAGCCTCCCAAATCCAGAAACGGCCATTCGTCCTTCGAATCCGGGCCAGCCCACTCCGCGGCTTTGCGCAGGGCAGCCTCCGCCTTCTCCGGCAGATTCACGTAATCATAGATGAGGCCCAGATTTTCTTCGGCCTTCAGGTGGTCCGGCTTGATCTGGAGAACGCGCACAAACGCCGCTTCAGCTTCCGGGTAGAGGCTTTGTGAATACAAGCAGCGCCCCAGGCTATAGAGCACGTCCGCATTCTCAGGCTCCATCGACACGGCGATCTGGAGCCAGTGGATAGCATCGGTATAGTCTTCCAGAAGCACATAGTCCAGCGCCACGGAGCGGAGTTGTTCAGCGCTGGGCTTTTGCAGTTGGGCGGCGTGGGTATAGGTTTCCAGTGACTCCTTCGGCTTGTTTTCCAGCCGCAGCACCTGGCCAAGCTTGTAGAGCGTGGAGGCGGAATCCGGATGAAGCGCAAGATCGCGGCGCAACCCGGATTCGACCTCTGCCGAAGCCGCCGTCGCAGGCAGTTGCTCGGAACCTGCGCCAACAGGAGGATGAGCTTCCTTGGTCGGCAATTGGGCAGCGGCCGCCAGGCAAGCGATACAAAAAAAAACTCCAACTATCGCTCTCGAATCTCCGCACTGACCGGAAAGCCTCATGATTTCCATCCCCGCCGCGCTGCGCCTGCAATCAGAGTTTATCGCCTTTGCGCGGAGACTGGACAACAGGGAGTAAAGAAGCTCTCAGCGGCGGCACATATTCTAATTTACTGCCCAGTCCTACTCGAAGATTATCTCCAGCCCTTTGCCGTTGTCAGAAACAGTGGCCAGCCAGCAGTGTGTTGCGCTGTTCCATTGCCCGCCGACGGGCTTGCCTGCCAGTTTCGCCTGTCCATCACTTTTCTTCCAGCCGTATACTTCAACGGCAATCTGCGACCACCAGGATGGATAGCTCCCCTGATGTGAACCGATCCGGATATGCAGCTTGTTCTGCTCCACCGCGCAGGTGCTGTCCATGCGAAGAAATTTTCCTTCCTTGAAGTCGTAGGACTTGCCGTCATCGAGATAAAGCGTTCCCTTGCATCCTTCGCCGACGTATACACGCAACGTGAGAGGGCCTGCGGGCTTATCCATTGTGCTTTGCGTCAGCGGCGCGATGGGCAGGATGGAGCCGCCGCGAACATAGAGAGGAAGCTGAGCGGCGCTGGGTTGAATAATCATCGGCTTAAACGACAAGTCGCCTGCCCGGGATGACGCGCCTTTGCCCTGTTCGGCATCTTTACTTCGGGCTGGATCGGTGCGATCAATTCGTTCTCCTGTCCAGTAGTCGAACCATAGGCCCGGCGGCAACTGCACCTCATACTTATCGAGTTCATCAGGGTAGGGCGCGGGCGCAACCAGAATATCCGGACCGAAAAGAAACTCCGCGGGGGCGTCGAGGTCGATGGGATGAAGATCGGCGGTCGCGTCTGGAAATTCAAGGAAGAGAGGCCGCATGATCGGCAGGCCGGTGCGCGACATCTCTTCTGCCGTGGTGTAGAGATACGGCATCAATTTGTAGCGCTCTTCAATGTAACTGCGGCGGATTGCTTCCTGCTCCGGACCATTGACCCACGGTTCCTGGTCATTGGTCCCAATCGCCGTGTGATCGCGGTCGATGGGCTGAAAAGCCGCAACCTCCAGCCACTCGGTGAGCAGATCGGGCTGAGGCGAACCGGCAAAGCCGCCTACATCCGCGCCGCTCATAGCAAAGCCGCTCAGGCCCAGGTTCTCAAGCATCGGAGTCGTGAGCCGCAGATGATTCCATGTGGAGCTATTGTCGCCGGTCCATGTAGCGGCGTAGCGCTGCCCGCCGGCATAACTTGCCCTCGTCAGCACAAAGGGCCGCAGATTGGGTTCCAGTATTCTCAGGCCGTCGTAGGTTGCGCGCGAGTTCTCCATGCCGTAGATATTGTGAATCTCAAGATGGTTGGCCGTGCGCTTGGCGAAGCCAGGTTCATCTATCCGGTGCTGAATATCATCCGGCATGGTTTTGGAAGGAACGCCAAAGATTGCCGGCTCATTCATATCGTTCCAGAATCCTGCGATGCCGTCGCCGGCAAAGCTTTTATAGAGCGATCCCCACCAGGCGCGAGTTTTTGACTGCGTGAAATCTGGGAATACCGAATCGCCGGGCCACACCTTTCCTACATAAGTCGAGCCATCGGGATTCTTCACGAAATGATCGCCTGCCGCTCCTGAGTCATACGGCGCATAGCCGACATTTGGCAGCCGCGCAATATGTAAATCGGTGATGGCCACAAGATGAAAGTTCTGGCTTGCCAGATCTTTCACCATTTTCTCGAAATTGGGGAACCTCTCCCGATCCACCGTGAAAGGCCGATTGTTTTGCTGGTAATCGATGTCGAGATAGATGGCGTCGGCGGGAATGTGGTCGGCGCGCAGGCGATTGGCTATCTCGCGCACTCTTGCTTCCGGATAGTAGCTATAGCGCGATTGCTGATAGCCGAGCGACCACAGCGGGGGAATCGGCGTTGGGCCGGTGAGCCATGCGTACTCTTCTACTACTTGCTTCGGAGTGGGTCCATACAGCAAGTAGTAGTCCACGGGACCATCCGGCGCGCCGAAAGAATATGCGTTGGCAAATTCCTTGCCGAAGTCAAAGCTGCTGCGCCAGGTGTTATCGAAGAAGACGCCGAGCACACGGCCCTGATTCCAGGATAGAAAAAATGGAATGCTTTTATAGATTGGATCGGTCGATTCCTGCCAGCCGAACGAATCGGTATTCCAATCTGTGAACGCCTGATTGCGCCGGTCAAGTGGACCGGCTTTGTCACCCAGCCCAAAGAAGTGCTCATCGGACGCCATTGTCTTATAAAGCCGAAAGGATGCGCCGTGAAACTCAATGGGGCGCATCTCCTGCTGAAGAATATGGCCGCTGAGATCGCTCACTGTCAACCGCAACTGATCATCAAAACTCAGCTGCAGTGCTTTGGTCTTGAAACCATTCTTCAGCGCAGTCACCGGAACGCTTGCTTGGCGTGGCCCGTCGAGGACTGCCCAGGATGCATCTCCGCTGAAATCACCATTCCGAGCCGCACGGACGCGCAGCACGTCTTCGCGCAAAGCAGTTACGCGAATCGTGACTCCATTGGCAGATAACTCGATACCGCTTGGCAAGGGATGGACCTGAACCATTGCGGGATGCGCATCCACCGCACCCTGCGCGCGGCAGTGTGATGCCGGTGACGCGACAGCTGCGACAAAGAGTACAAGTGCTGTTAGACCATGAGCGCGATTCATAAACCCTTGCCTGCCCTGGGGCCCGCGATACAGCGCAGGCTGGGGCAATGTTGTATCGGTGAAGAGCTATCTTACCTCGTAGGCGCTGAGTGAGTCAGCGGCTTCCTCAATCTGCAATTGTCCATCCCGTGCTGCAGGCAGGATTCCCACGGTTGGCGAGAGCTGTGTGAACTTGGCGCACCCGGCCAATGCAGTCTCGTCCATTGGCAACTGTACAGTCTTTGTCACAGCTGCCTTGTTGGCGACAATCAGCAGGCGTGCATTGGTGTGATTTGCGGAGCAGCCTGAATCGTCCTGCGCGCGAACAAAGACGAAAAGATCGGCATCGGCGTAAAGGTTCTGTTCGATCCCGGTTTGCAGCGCCGGCTGCGCAGCGCGCATCGCCAGCAAGCCCGAGGTCCAGGAAAAGATATTCTGCTCGCTGGGTGTACGGCCAGCCTCAGTAAAAGCGCTGTGCTCATCGCCTGCGAAGCCGCCGGGAAAATCGTGGCGATTGTCCGGGTCTTCACCTCCTGTCATTCCAATCTCATCGCCGGAATAGATCTGCGGAGTTCCGCGCAGTGTAGTCAGCAATGCCAGCGCCAGTTTCAGTTTAGGGATTGAGCCACTAGCCTGAGTCAGGAAACGGACAGTATCGTGGTTGCCGATGAAGGGAACCAGCCGCTCGGGATGAGGATAGAGCGCATCCTGGCGTAAGACCTTGGCCAGCTCGGTCATCGGCTTGTCCTTTGTTAGCACGTCGCGCAAGGTGAAGTAGACCGGAAAATCGAAAGGCGTATCGAGTCCGGTGTCGATGCCCCGGCGCGCCGCACCGCCAGCGAAAAATGAGGTCACTTCAGCATCGCCGTTGGAGATTTCTCCGACCGTGGTGAGGAGCGGAAAGACACTGTGCAGCGCGGCATGAAAGTCCCGCCAGAAGGCACGATCGACGTAGGGAAAAGTGTCGAGACGAATGCCGTCGAGTTTGGCCGTCTCGACCCACCACAGCGCGTTCTGGATCAGGTACTGCTCGACCAGCGGATTTTCCTGGTTGAGATCGGGCATGGAGTCGGTAAACCAGCCATCGGTTACAGCACTCCAGGCTTGCCTTGGAGCGTGCGGATCGACGAGGTCCTGAAAGTTGCTTTGCGTCGCGCGATGATGCTGAAGGGTGCCGTGCAACCAATCGGGAGCGGGCGGATCGAGCACCCAAGGATGTTGAACGCCGATATGGTTGGGCACAAAATCGATTACCAGCTTGATGCCGTTGGCATGTAGCGCGTTGGATAAATTCTGGTAATTTTCTAGCGTGCCGAAGTGCGCGTCGACCGCGTAGAGATCGGTGGCCGCATAACCGTGATACGACTCCGGCATTGTGCCGTTCGAGACCACAGGCGTGGTCCAGGCGGCGGTAACTCCTAACTGTTTGAGATAGTCGATGTGCTGTTCGATACCGGCGAAATTGCCGCCGTGCCAGCCGCGCGGCAAGGTGCGTTCATAGAGCGAAGTCTTATCGTTTGCCGTAGAAGACGTTCCCTTAGCAAAACGGTCGGTCATGATGAGGTAAATTATGTCGGCGGGTGAAAAGCCGAGATGCGCATTGGCCGTATCTGAACGCTCCGCCAACAGAAACGATTGCTGAGCGCGGCCATGTTGATTTTCAGCTGTTATTTGCAGCGTTTGCGCGGCGGCGGATTTTGTTTGTAACCAAAGAAATGCCCAATGGCCGTTGGCGGAAATCTGGGTTCGAGTCAGCGCGACTCCTGAGCCTTCAATAGTGAATTGAGCATCTGTGAAATTTTCGCCGTGAACCAGCAGCATCGGATCGGGAAACTGAATCCACCATCCCGGCGGGTCGATTTTATCGATGCGCGGAGCCTGCGCCCAGCCCGCCACAGACGTAAAACAAGTGCCGAGAAATAGAGAGATAAAAATCCGCAATCGCACAGTGTTCTCCAGAGATCGGCTCACTCTGCCGTGAACCGATATGCGTTCAGCGCCTGCCCTTGCCTGGCAAGAGACGAAGACTCGTGATGAGAAGGAAATCCCGCGGCAGCCCGATAAGAGCTGCCGCGGTGCTTGAAAGGCGGCAGCAGAATCAAAAAGTGAATCGAGCCGCCAACTGAATCTCGCGGTTGCTGTAGACCTGCACTCCTTCAATCTGGCCGAAGTTGCCGCCCGTCAAGTTTGAATTGGGGTTTGTGAACTCCGCTGAGTTGAGGGCGTTGAATGCGTCTCCATGCAGCTCCAGCGTCTGCTTGTCCGTGATATGGACATTTTTCTGCAGGCTGAGATTGACGGCGCGATAACCGGGTCCGAAGACCTGGTTGCGGCCGAGGGTTCCCAGGCGTGTGTACGTAGTCGCGTTTGAGACACTGCCGAGGGCGAAGGCCGGATCCGCGAACGAGGCCGGATCGAACCAATGTCCAGAGATGCTCTTCGAATACCTGATGGGAGCAATCAGGTCAGGCCGGTTTCCGGGTGCAAAGTGCCCAGTAGACAAGTCCACCGGAGTGCCGCCCTGTACGAAAGCGGTCAAGCTGGTTTGCCATCCGCCGACGACCCAATCCACCGGACGCGAGACGCCGCCCAGATATTTCTGTCCGCGTCCAAAGGGCATAAGGTAGAGCATCGACGAGCTGAAGACCTGCCGGATGTCCTGGCTGGAGTTGCCATAGCCGGCCATCGGATCGTAGTAAAGAGCAGCAGTCTGGGTCTGGAAGGCTCCCGGCGAGTCGTCGAGCGTGTGCGACCAGGCGTAGGAGAAGGTAGCAGTCAGTCCTGTTGCGGCGCGATACTCGGTATGCAGTTGCAGCGCGTCGTAATTGGAGATTCCGTTGTAGTTGTTGTAGTTGATGGCGCCAAAGGTCGGGAAGTTCTGCTTACCGGTAACGAACTGGTTGATGTTGTACGGGTAGTAGGTGGAGAGATTGCTGCCTCTGGTTCCAACATAGGCGATATTCGTTACGGTTCTGGCTCCAAGCTGGCGTTCCAGTTGCAGGTTCCACTCCTGCACCCTGCTGTTCTCGCTCTTCTGGTTGACAGCGATCATGCTCGTGCCAGCCGGCGGCGCCTGCGGATTGAAACCGACTATGCCGCGGGCGGGCAGAGCGGTGGTGACGGTGGAGGGGCCAGTGTAGTTCATGCAGTTGTAGCCGCCGTCAACGGAGTTAGGCGTAACAGAGGAGAGCTGGCCGGTAAACGTAGTGCAGTATCCGTTGGTGGCCAGATAGCTGCTGCTGCCGGAAAAGGGCACTTGCTCGCCGAGTTGGTTATTGATGCCCCCGTAGTCCGGAAAGTAGAACATTCCGTATCCGCCGCGCACAACGGTCTTGCCGTTGCCGAGCAGATCGTAGGCAAATCCTATGCGGGGACCGAAGTTGTGATAGTCCTGCGCGATGATGCTGCGCGAGACGCCATTGACGCCCGCCTCAAGAACCGTGCCGTTATTGATGTCAAAAGAAGCCTGCTGGTTGTGGGCTTCATAAGGACGGGTCAGCAAATCCCAGCGGATGCCGAGGTTGAGGGTAAGACGGCGATTTACGCGCCAGTCGTCCTGGGCAAAGATGCCGTCTTCCTGGCTGATATTGG
>CAZHKN010000167.1:0-11110 GCA_964532725.1 uncultured Occallatibacter sp. | reverse complement strand
AGGAACAGAACTTGTCGCAGCCTTCAATGATGGTGATGTAGCCGCGGTACGGGTTCTGGCGGGCAGTGAACTCGGTCTCGAAGGTCAGGTCAGTCTGGCGGTCGTCCAGGCCGGTGATACGGTTTTCGCCGGCTTCAAGACGGGCGAGCATCTCAGGCAGTTTGCGGTAAGATGCCGATCCCGAGACCAGCGATACATACGGCGCCCGCTCGAAGATCTTCTCGCCCTCCTGCTGGGCCACGCACCCGATCACGGCAAAGCGCTTGCCGGCCTTGTGCAGCTTCTTGTAGTCGTTGAGGCGGTTGAAGACCTTTTGCTCGGCTTTATCGCGGATGGAGCAGGTGTTGTAGAGGATGAGTCCGGCTTCTTCCTCGCTCTCAACCTGCCGGTATCCCTCGTGCCGGAGTGTGCCAATGACCTTTTCGGAGTCATGGGCATTCATCTGGCATCCGAAGGTCTCGAGGTAGAAGGTTTTTTCGGTTGCCATGGTCAGTTCAAGTATACCGTGAGTGGAGAAAAACACAGAAACTGCCGATTTCCGGACAGCGGAGCAGTTTCCTGGCATCGGCTCCACAAATATGGATGTCAATAACGGAGTTTTTAAGGACCAACCAGAGTGAAGCACTATAATCTGACCTCAATGTCGTTGGAGCGCGCGATGAGGTTTCAGAAAGTACTGTGTATTTTTGTCTTTTCTCTCCTACTGTTGGTCGCACTACATGCTCAGGAAAAGGTCGACTCCTCGAAGCACGCGGTGCGAATGATACCGGTAGAGAAAGATGTCAGTCTCGAAGTGCTCGATTGGGGCGGCACTGGCCGACCGTTGGTTCTGCTCACTGGCCTTGGGGATGATGCGCACATCTTCGATGATTTCGCTCCAAAACTCACGGCCAACTATCACGTTTACGCCATCACTCGCCGTGGTCGCGGCATCTCCAGCAAGCCTGAACCGAATGATGGAAATTACAATGCCGATCGGCTGGGTGAAGATGTGCTGTCTGTCATCAATGCGCTACATCTGAGCAATCCTGTAGTCGCCGGACACTCTATTGCAGGTGAAGAGCTAAGCTACATCGGATCGAATCATCCCGACAAGGTCGCCGGACTTATCTATTTAGAAGCAGGATATCCTTACGCTCTCTACGATCAAATCAACGGCGAGTTGGAACTGGATGCCATCGAACTACGCAAGCAACTATGCCAGTTCACGAATGGTTATGCCATGGAGCCAGTGAAAGATTACACCAACCTGATTGCAAATCTGGAACGGGTGCAGAAGGAAGTCTCCGAACATCAGCTGGATACACAAGACCTTCCTCCCACTCCTGTAAGTCCAAGAATGACTCCCGATCTGTTTGCCATTATGGAAGGCCGGGAACGTTTCACAACTACCCATGCACCGGCCCTCGTGATATTCGGAACAGATCCAAATCCGGTCACTGGAGACGACCCGCAAGCCCAAGCAAAAGCCGTGCGGCAGGCGCTCATGATGCGCGACAAAGATACACAAATTGCTACGTGGAAGCGGCAAGTCCCTTCAGCCCAAATGGTCCTGATCCCACATGCTACCCATTATGTCTTCCAGTCGAATGAGGCTGATGTACTCCGCGCAATGAACGATTTCATCGCTACACTTCCCGTAAAAAAATAATGCGGTGGGATGGGCAACTCGGCAAGCGCGCCATTTGCTAAATCCGTATACAAGGCGATGTTGGCGAACCCTCATCTATCCACTTACCGATGATTCGTAATGATAAGCCTGCTTCTTCAACAGGATGGAATGAGATACAAAATACAAACCGCCAGCTATCTTTTCCGTGCGACCTGCCGGCAGCGCTATGCATGAAGCAGTTCGATCATGTGCTGGAAGATGCGGTTGCGCACCTCGGTTCGCTCGAATGCGCGCGTAATAAAGCGCACTTCGAGGTCAATTCCCGAGGAAGACGGACGAAGGCTCAAAACCGAAGTTGTACTCAAGTTGCGAAGGCTATCGCCACGCGCTCCGCGTTCCATCTCTTGTTTGGCCATACGGGCACTCTCTTCAGTTTCCTCGAGTACCGCTTTTTGGATGCGTTCGGCTGCCGCGTGGATGTCCTGGTTCGCGGGTATACTGACGGTGATTTCATCCCACATCCACTGTCCAGAGGTGGTGAAGTTGAAGTACTGCCCTCGAATCGCGAAGCTGTTGATGAATGTAATACGGCGTCCTGTCAGATGCCCGGTACCGGATTCGTTTCCGGTTTCAAGCATTGTCGTGTGGAATAGGCCAACTTCGGTCACCTCGCCGTTGACTCCATCGATCTCAACGCGATCACCCACATGAATCCCATTCTTGCCAACCAGAACAAACCAGCCGAGAAATGCGAGGATGAAATCCTGCAAAGCGATGGTGAGCGCGGCTGTGGCCAGCCCCAGGATTGTGGGCGTTTGCTGCGGATATCCAAAAATCATCAACAGAATGATCGCAGCACCGATCATCTGAACGCTCAATTCCAGGATGCTGCGCAGCGTTTGCACCTGCCGGGGATCGAGCCCTGGGCGAACCGTCAGATGCCTTACCAGAGAGTCGCCAAGCACCATGCACATCGCGACCAGAAGGATCAGCGCCAGCGATTGCAGGATCAAATGGAGCAAGATGCGGTGTTGCAGAAGCACCTGTGCCGACCACTTGCTGTAAACAGAAGCAAGCTGCCGCTCGGTTTGAATGCGGTCATCGTAGATGCTGATGATTTGGCGTTCCGTGCTTCTGTCCTTCATGTTTGCAATGCGAGCGGCACGGTCCGTTGCACCCTTTGGAGGAGCGTCCGCTCTGGCTTTGGCCTTGGATGCAAGAGCGTTGTATTCAACCGTCAAAGCGCCAATATCGTTTTGAGTCTCTTGCTGCGCTTGCTGCAGTAACTGATAGCGACTGCGCTGGCTGAACCACGCGGTAATCCGCGCGGCCAGTGTCTTGTGACTCTTTACGGAAAGAATGGCGACTTGGCCATCGTCCTTTTGCTTGCTGTCATACTGGCGCATCACCGCTTCATGCGCGGTCAGTTCCTCTTTGATTTGCTTGCTATTGTCGCCGGTTGCCCGGTCAAGCTCCTGTTGCGTGTCGTTCAGCTCGTCAGTATCAAGTTCCAACTGCGCCTTGGCCACCTCTAAATCGTCACTGCTGTCAGGGGGCTGCGTGGCCGCCTTCGCTGATGCGTCGGCCGGTTTCGGAGCCAGACTGGCAACCTGTGCCTCGTCTTGCCGGACAAGTTGTTTGAACTGCGCGATCTTTATCGAAAGCGCTAACGCGTCTCCCGCTAACGTGCGCCGTCGCGCCTGCAGGTTGGCCAGACGCATCGCCGATGCGAAAGCCTGGTCAACCTCGTGATCGGCAAGGCGTTCTGCATCGCGTGCAAACTCCATCTCCTCCGCGGAGACGGCCAGGGGCGCCAGAGCCTGGATCGTATGCCAGGGCTGCTGATCGACGATTGCCTTTCTGGCCCCCGCTGAATCGCCGGATGCGCGTTGCGCTCTGAGAAACTGAAGATGCGCCATCGCGTCGTGCGTGGTCCATGAGAACACCGCGCACAGAATCAGTAGGGCTAGCAATGCCAAAAGAGCGATGAGTCTACTTCTGCCAAAGAAATGTGGGCGGGTGGAGTGTTCAGGGACAGAGACTTTGCTCGGGTTTGCCATAAGATATTCTTACAGCCCAACCGGCCTTTCAAGCCATCTAGGAGCCGGTCGCTTAAGAAGAAATGAGCCACAGGCGACAACACGGTGAGGGATCGGTTCGTGCCCAACTAATTCCGACAGGTAATCAAGCGGCTACTAGCAGACTTTCTGAAAATACCGGCGCCTGAGAGTTCTTATCGATTCATGCCAGATCGCCGAGTCTCTAATTGAGTCCAATGAAGATAAATTCCGGGAATTCCGGGCGAATGACCGGCTAACGAAAACTGCGCCACTGCCCATTTCCGGCTCGCGCTCAAAAAGGTTGCCTCCTCAGTTCTTCATCCAGATCTCGACCCGCCGGTTTTTTCCCTTGCCTTCGTCAGTGTCATTGGAGGCAACGGCTACGCCCGAGCCATAGCCACGCACAACTGCCGGTTTGAGACCTCTTTGGATGAAAAGACTCTCGACAGTCTTGGCGCGGCTCAGCGAAAGGGACTCGTTGGCCTGTAAGCCGCCCTTGCCGTCGGCAAAACCGAAGAGCATGATCTTGTCGCCGGAGTACTTCAGGTCGGCGATCAGGGAGACAACGCGGCCCAGATCGACCATCGCCTTGTTGTCCAGCACCGCCTGGCCGGATTGAAAGCGGAAATCGAGCGAGAGGCGATTGGCGTCTTTCGTCAGGCGCTTATATTCTTCCGGAGCATTTTCAGCCACGGTCTGCGCCTGCGCGACGACATTCTGGGCGACAAAACCGCTGGCGCCGACCACGTCCTGCCCTTGTTTTGAGAGAGCAAACTCGACAAACTGGCGCACATACTTGTTAGTTGAGTTGGCCGAAGTATACAGATAGAGACGCCTTGAGAAGAGATAATCTTCCGTGCCGACGGTCAGCCGGGTGGGTAGTAGCGAGAGTGTCCCCTGATCTGAGACGGCCAGCGGCTTTGCGCTTTGAATGTAAGGAAGGCCGATGAATCCGATTGCCTTGGGATCGGCGGCCACTGCCTCGGAAAGCGTCTGGCTGTCTTCGATTCGCTGTGCGCCGGAGGCCAGCGGCTTGCCGGCAAGCACCAGGCTCTTGAAGGTATCGTAAGTGCCGGAATTGTCGTTGCGCGCGTAGATTTTTACCGTGCCAGAGAATGGCCCGGCTTGCGACCAGTCCTTGATTTCTCCGGTGAAAAGCTGCCGGATGTGGTCTTTATCCAGCTGATCGATTGGATTCGCGGAGTTGACGATGACGGCGATGCCGTCCAGTCCGACGATATGCTCACTTGCCGGCGCAGTCATATCCCCCAGCGAGGTGAGCGTATTCGCCTCTTCGGGCTTGATCTTACGCGATGCCATCCCGATATCGCAGTTGTTCGCGGCCATGGCAGTGAACGCCGTGGCGGAGCCGTGAGCGGCAATGGTGATGACGGACGGCGCACCGTCGCCGGGGAGTGTTCCCAGAACCATCTTCTCCTGTGGATTGGCTCCTGCAACGATATGAACGTCCGATGCCCCCTGCCCCTTAAGGAATGCCTCGGCCAGCGAGGGTCCCAGTTCGTCTCCGATGGTATTGGAACCGGCAAGGCGAAGGATGGTATGCTGCGCGCCGCTGGCGCCGGCGGCTTTTGCGCCGCTAAACTTCTGCCAGCCTACAACGCAAGCAATGCCGACAAGAATCACTACCGCGGAGACCAGAAGCTTGAGGCCTACACCGCTTCCATAGCCTCCTGGTTTAGCGACTTCGTCGTGCAGGCTATCCCTGACTTCCACCAATTTCTCATTGCAGCGGGGACAAACGAAGCTGTTCGCGTCCGGAATGGAGATCACCTGCCACCGGTCAGCCGCCTCACAGCGTCTGAAGTTTGTGCATCTTCCAATTCGCACGGACATAGCGACACACCTTTCCAACGAGCGTCTGGTGACCGGCTCAGATATAAATAATGCGAAACTGTCAGATGCAGTCTCTGTTTTTTTGCCTAAGGGGTTGGTGTCACGCTCACACCGCTGGGGTCGAGATAAAGGGACGGCGATACATTGCCTCTCGCCAACTGAGCCAAGCGTAGTCTACGAAGTAAACCATAGTCATTAACGCGATGTAAAGAGGTGAGTTTTTCAGAGAAATGCCGGCGGCATGGGATGAGATTGGTTCAGCGCAAGCCGGTATGCAGGTAAGCGAGCAGCGCGGCCATCTGATCTTCGGTGAAGCGGCCGGCAAAGCTGGGCATCATCGCCTTGCCGGCGAGAACCGTTTGCCGGACCTGGAGGTCGGTGGCCGGAGCGCCGCCGGGTAGACTCTGATGCGAGAAAACGCCATGCAGGTCAGGTGGAACCTTCTTGAGCGCCAGGTCGTTGTCCTCGTGGCAGTGAGCACAGCGGGCAGAGTAGAGGTGTTTGCCCTCTACCTCCTGCTCTGTCAAGGGTGGTTTTTGATGGCAACCGGCAACCATTCCAACCAGGAGAAGAAGGGCAGGTTGAGCGTATTTTCGACAAAGAGTGAAAAAAGGATCGAAAAAAGTCATCAAACTGAGTATATTGTGATTGGCAACTGCATCTTTCGGTGAGTACAATTCGACCATTACCCCCAGGTCAAGAATTTATGTCAGTTTTGTCAGTGCCTCACCATCACGCGACAGCGGTGGTGTGTTTTTGGGAAGCCATGGAGAGTCACTCCAGGCAATTTGCCGCTTTCCCGGCGGTCATTGAGCCAGGTCAAAGCCAGCTCACTTACGCCGAACTCTGGCGCAAGGTTATCGCTGTCGAGGCCGCGCTATCGGCTTTGGGAGTGCAACCCGGCGGCTGTGTAGCCACTATTCTGGCCAATGGCGCGGAATTCCTGGCAACCATGCTGGGTGTAAGCCGGTATTGCGCCTGCGCGCCTGTCAACCCATTCCTCGAAGGAGCGGAGCTGGAAGAGATTCTGCGCCGGATCCGGCCTGCGGCGATTGTCCTGATGGATGGCCCGGGGTCGGCGAAGCACAGGAGGGCCGCGGAAAAATTCGGTGTCCCCGTTGTTGCCGCGCGCGAGTTGCACTCCGCCCCAACCATTGCATTCAACCACAAGAAGAAGGGCGCTTCCCTCTCCCGCATGAAGATGTTTTCTACGGAGGTAACAAAAGGCGCCAGCCGGACGGCGTTCATTCTTGCCACTTCCGCGACCACTGGCCGGGCCAAGCTGGCGACCCACAGCCAGGCTAGCGTGAGCGCCTCTACCACCTCGATTTGCGAAGCGCTCCAGTTGAGCAACGGGGACCGTGCCTTGCTGCTCTGCCCGGCTTTTCATATCCTTGGCCTCAGCTCGGCGCTGGCTCAGTGGATGGCAGGCGGGGCAGTAATTGCTCCCCGCCAGTTTGAGGCGGCAGCGTTCTCGCAGTGGATCGCCTCATATGACACCAGCTGGTACGCGGCAGTTCCGGCGACTCATAGTGCGGTTCTGCACCATCTGAACTCCTTTCCGCTATCGCGCAAAAACACGCTGCGCTTTGTCTGCTCCGGCGACACGCCGCTCACGCCCGGCCTTGCAGCCGAGCTGAGCCGGAAGCTCTCGGCGGCAGTGGTTAATACATACGGAATGACGGAAACAGGTCCGCTTGCCTGTTCCATAGCTGCGGATTTTCCGTCGCAAATGCCCATTGCAGAGGATCGATCCGCGACCGTTCGCTTTGTGGGTAAGAGCATCGGGCCGGAGATCGCCATCATGGATCCCGATCACAGCCTGTTGGGCGCAGGGCGAACGGGAGAGATCGTGGTGCGAGGAAAGATGAACTGCACCGGCTATCTGGACGATCCCGAGGCCACTGCCGGCGCATTTCATGACGGCTGGTTCCGGACCGGGGATCTGGGCTGGAAGGACAAGATGCACAATCTCTTCCTGCTTGGCAGCATCAAAGAAGTCATCTACAAAGGCGAGGAGATGATTCTTCCCCACGAAGTGGAAGCCGTTCTCGATTCACACCTGAACGTGTACAAGTCGGTTGCCTTTGCGATTCCGCACGCCAGCCTGGGCGAGGACCTGGTCTGCGCGGTTGCGCTACGGGAAGGCGCAACCCTCGACGAGGACGAACTCCGCGGTTATGCTCTCGGAAATCTCTCCCACAGCAAGGCGCCGAGCCGCGTGTACTTTATCGATGAGATTCCGCACACGCTCAGCGGCAAGCCGCAGCGACGGCTGGCCGCCGAGACGATCCGGCGCATCCGGGAAGCTGCGGCAACAGATGGGTGGGATGCCTGAAGGACCAGCCTCACGCAGAAGGCTTGGCGGCGAACTGCCCGCTGACATAATCCCAGTTGATTACCTGATAGAAGGCCTTCACATAGTCGGCGCGCTTGTTCTGGTACTTCAGATAGTAGGCGTGTTCCCACACGTCAATGCCCAGAACCGGCGTGTGCCCGAAGGTAAGCGGGCTATCCTGATTCGCCGTGGTTTCTACGGCTAAGCCGCCATCCTGTCCCTTGACCAGCCAGGCCCATCCGCTTCCAAATACGCTCACCGCCGCTGCCGTCAGCTTATCTTCGAAGACCGAGAGTGAGCCAAACTTTGCATTGATGGCTTTGGCCAGCTCGCCGCTGGGCGCGGTTGCGCCGCCGGGCTTGCCCAGCGTCGGCCACCAGAAAGAGTGGTTTGCGTGGCCTCCACCCTGATTGCGAACCGCAGTGCGCGCGGCCTCGGGAACTGTATTCAGATTGGTGACGAGATCGATGAGGCTTTTGCCGGCCAGTTCTGGATGCGCCGCGACGGCGGCATTGAGGTTGTTCACGTAGGCCTGGTGGTGCTTGTCGTGGTGCAGGTGCATGGTCGCCGCATCAAAATACGGTTCCAGCGCCTCATAGGCATAGGGCAGGGCAGGCAGCGTGAACGGCCCGGTGGGTGGCGTGGCCGGGGCAGGAGTTGAGGACGCCTGGCCTGCGGGGAATCCATCTGCGCGCAGGGTTTCTGTTATTAGCAGCGCGCTTGCCGCGCCGCCCAGATGCTTGAGTGCTGTTCGCCGGTCCATTCTAAAAGCCTCCATTGTCTTCGATGCGCAATGCGAGTTTAAGTCTAACCGGAAAAGGTCACAAACCAGCGAATTTCTCTGCCACCTGGCCAGGACGTCTGCCCTGGCAAAACCAATTCCCTAGAAGAGCAGCTCCTCGTCTCTCTCCAGTGCCGGCGCATAGGCAAAGCAATCTGCAAAGTTGAGATGCGCAGCATGACCGCTACCGCGGCCAAGCATTGCCGTAGAATAAGTCGCCATGGTCTGTCGTCCGGTACGGCTCCTGCCAGTGAGGAGCTGCCGCTTTGCCAATTTCCAGCAACTGTCCGGCAAGTCCCCTCCGCTGCTCTGCATCAACACGGTCAATCCTCTCCAGCCACGGAGATGTGGACCGCAGCCGTCATGCTTTCCCCGGCCAGCTTTGCCAGCTTGCGGACCAGCCTGTGTGTCTCATCATTCTTGATGTTCAAGCTCATCCGTTCTTCTTTCTACCATTTGATGAGATAGACTCTACCATTTATCGGGATATAGAGAACATTCTTTGCGTTTTTGGTTATGCTTGTGCCATGCAGCTTCCCTCGCTCGCCGAGATCCGTGACGCGCAGACAGTAGTCTATCGGTCAATGCCGCCGACACCGCAATTCAGCTGGCCGCTGATCAACCAGCGCTTTGCCGTTGATTCGCAAACCGGCACAGAGGTTTGGATCAAACATGAAAACCACTCCCCAGTCGGCGCATTCAAGCTGCGCGGGGCGCTGGTCTATATGGACTGGCTGCACCGGACGTATCCTGAGGTGGCTGGCGTGGTTGCGGCGACGCGCGGCAACCACGGCCAGGGGGTGGGCCGGGCGGCGCGGCTCACCGGACTCATAGCGGTGATCGTTGTCCCGCACGGCAACAGCAAGGAGAAAAACCGCGCGATGCTGGCCGAGGGAGTCGAGTTGATTGAATATGGACACGACTTCCAGGAGTCGCTGGAGTATGCCCGGAAACTGGCCGTTGAACGGAGCCTGACAATGGTCGACTCCTTCCACGAGCGGCTGGTGATGGGCACGGCCACCTACGCGACGGAACTGTTCGAGGGCGCGCCGCGTCTTGATGCCGTCTATGTGCCCATTGGCCTTGGCTCTTCGATCTGCGGAGTTGCGGCTGCGCGCAATGCGCTGCAACTTAGCACCGAGATCATCGGCGTGGTCGCAGCGGAGTCGCCTTCCTATTCACTCAGTTTCAAGGCGGGCGAGGTGGTTGAAGCGCCCTCGCGGACATTGATTGCCGACGGACTCTCCTGCCGGCTGCCCAATGTGCAGGCGATGGAGGCGATCTGGGAGAATGTAGACCGGATCATCGAAGTCTCTGACATGGAAATTGCCGCCGCGATGCGCGCCTATTATCAGGACACCCACAACTTGGCCGAAGGAGCCGGCGCAGCAGCTCTCGCCGGAGCACTGAAAGAGAAGCACCAGCTGGCAGGCAAGCGCATCGGGATCATACTTACCGGCGGCAATGTGGATCGCGAAGCCTACGAAGAGGTGCTGGCGGGCGCGCTGTAACCGGCCCGCCTTTGCACCGCGGATTGCTTACATTTCGTCAGCCGACGGCCCATAGGAGCCGGGAATCTTCTGGTCGAGCAGGCGCAGGAAGACGCCCAATTGAGCACGGTGATGGATCAGGTGGTCGAGAACCCAGTTGCGGAAGACCCGGTACTTGGATTCATCAATCCAAGCCTGTCCACCTGCAACGAACTTCCAGTTATCGCCCCACTTTTTCGGATCAAATTTTGCTAATGCAGCCTTGGCTTCGGCGACCTGAGAATCAAATTGCGACAAGAGCGCCGTCTTGGAGGCTGGAATATACGGCTCGAATTTGTGGTCGGCGGGGAATTCGAGCTTGTCGGTGGTCAGCGTTTTGGTCGCCCAATCCCCCGTTGTGTCGGAGAGATGGCCAGCCAACTGCCCGAGAGACATGGACTTGGCGTGGGGCTTCCAGCTGAAGTCGGCGTCGGCGGGGATAGCCTCCAGCATTTTGCGGGTATTGGTTGTTTCGCGTTCGTATTCAGCAATCAATTCCTGTTGAAAATCCATTTCTTGCTCCTCCTGGGGATGCGAAAACAGGATAGTACAACTCGCAGAAAAAAGCGAAGAAAAAGCGATTAATTTGCATTGATTCTGGACAGTTGGGTCGGGAAACATTTAACCGTAAGACGAGATATTTTCCATTAAACTGCTGAAATAATTGCGATTGTTTATATTTCCCAATATGCAAAATTCTCGACGGGTAGTGTGTCAAATTTTTCCAATCTTCGCTCCCCCTCTCTGGTCCAGCCTTTGCTCCCGTAATTGGGTCCGGCTCATCACACCAGGAGTTCCGTTTGCCACGTACCCGTCTGCAGTTGGTTCACCCCCCGCTGAAGGAGCGCGAGAAGCCTAAACTTCGCCAGAGCAGGATGGTCCTGCCCGAGTATTCTCAGAGCTTCCGCTGCATCGGCCCTGCCTGCGAGGACTCGT
>CAZHKN010000166.1:0-11193 GCA_964532725.1 uncultured Occallatibacter sp. | reverse complement strand
CAGGACCGTCGTAGAGATCCTCCGGCTCGTAGCGCAGCACGATCAGCGAGGGCGGCTCGGCGGAGCCTTGCGAGACGCTCCAGAAGGCTCCCATCTTCAGCTCATGCAGCTTCTCTGTTGAGTAAACATCCCACTGCAAGCCCACCATACCTGCCATTTGCGCGGCGCGCTGGCCAAGAATCGTGGGGGTGAGCTTGTTGCCCGGCTCGTTGACCAGAGTGCGGGTAAAGTTCTGGCTCTCGCCGATGATCACGCCTTCTTCGAGAGCAGCTTGCAGAGCGGCCTGATCGGCCTCACCGGGGGCGGCAATGGAAAAGGATTCGATACTTTTGTCCTTGCGGTCGGTGCGATAGGTGTCTGGATCGTAATCGCCCACTAGCGCGCCCTCGACAGCCGCACGGACGCAGGGTCCGGGAGGCAGCAGCGCCTCTTTTGGCTTGGCGAACGCCGTTTCCGCAGTGACGTAAGCGCGCTCCGCCTGATCGAGAGGCTCTTCCGGCAGCGCGAAGGTCAATTCGCGAATGCCGCGCGGCTTGCCGAAGCGGACAGCGGTGCCCGCCGCTGAACGTACTCCGTGAACCGCCAGTTTGGCCCGCTTGCCCAGCCCAACCAGCAGGAGCCGCTTGGCGGCCAGACCGGCCGGGGCGTGCAGCAACAGCGTCTCATTGGCGCCGGCTTTGAACTCGCCGCTGGCGAGCACTGTGGCAGCAGCGGCCAGCACTGTTCCGTCCGCAGTCAGCAGCGCCGGCTCGGGCAGCGCGTCCGGCTCTTTGGAGGTTTGGGCGTCAACCGCCAGCACGGCCAGCAGTTCAGTCTCGATTCCGGCGAGGGGGACGAAGGAAAGTTGGGTCTTCATGGGTGCCATTATTTCATTCTCCGCGGCGGTTGGGTAGCTGGATGAGGGAATTGAGATCGTGTTCTCTGTATGTTTACAACCTGATTCTGACATTTTCTAATAAATTGTCAGATATGTGATTATGTGTCATTATTTTATGGAGGACATTATGGGCGATACTGACAATCTTCCGAAATTTGCTTTTGGCAAAATCAACGAGAGCGGGCGGTTGATGATTCCTGCTGCTATTCGCAAGGAACTGGGGATCAAGGCGGGCGAGCGGCTGTTTATGGAAGTGGAAGACGGGGTTCTGCGGGTTCAGACCCACCGCTCCGTG
This sequence comes from uncultured Occallatibacter sp., assembly GCA_964532725.1. Classification (GTDB taxonomy): domain Bacteria; phylum Acidobacteriota; class Terriglobia; order Terriglobales; family Acidobacteriaceae; genus Telmatobacter. Next base: position 10,021 of record CAZHKN010000166.1, on the reverse strand, counting down.
ATCCGCAGGATTCAGGAAGAGTTCCGCAAGCACCATCCAATCAAGTCCGGAGAGATGCTGATATCGGATCAACTGATTGCCGAGCGCCGCGAGGAGGCCCGTCGCGAACAGGAAGAAACGGACCGGGAGCTGGAAGAATTCCGGCTCAGAAACGAGAAGCAGCTTGTCTAGGACTGCTGTGCTCGATTCCTCGTCAATTCTCGCTGCCATTTTCGAGGAGCCAGGTGGCGAATCCGTAGCTCAGCATTTTGACGGCGGATTGCTCAGCACGGTGAATCTGGCAGAGGTTCTGACTAAACTTGAATTGGGCGGGTGGGAGACCGATTTTGCATGGAGCCGGGTTCTGAATATGGGTTTTGAAGTCTGCCCATACGATGCGGAACAGGCGCGGCTCACAGCGGAGTTGATCGGCCAAACCCGCCGCTACGGACTCTCGCTCGGCGACCGGGCCTGCCTGGCGCTGGCCATCCAGCGCAAAGCCACGGTTTACACTACCGACAAGGCCTGGAAAAGCCTCTCGCTGGGTGTCGAGATTGAAGTGATCCGGTGACGGGTTCGGACTATAGTTGTAGCGGGATTTGTTGGCTGGTCGTAAGTTGCGCTTCGGAGTAGTGAATGAAGGCCTGGTTCAGGAAATACCGTGTTTATGGCGTGGCTATCGTGTTGGCGGCAGGGGTGGGGTTGCTTGTTTGGGCGGTCGATCACGGGCAGATCAAAGGCTGGGTGGAGATTTTGTGCGCCGCCGCGTGTCTATCTACCCTCGCGGTGATTACCGCGCATGGCAGACGAAATAAGGTGTTGTGGTATTCCATGCTTTGCGTATATTGTTTGGCTTATACAGGATTTCTATGGGCGGAGCATAAGAGTTCATTTCCTGCGATTCTTTTGGGATTGATTTCTTTCATCTGGGGATGGAGCGCGGTGGACGCCTATCGCAGCAGCAGGAAATCCTGTCTGGCAGCGGCGGGGGCGTCCCGGGTTTCCGGCGAGTTCAACAGGGCTGGGAACAGCTAGTCTGCGTTTCTCACAGACGGCGGGCTACGCGGAATTCAAGGGTTGGCGCAGTCCCTGAGGGCCAGGAGGCCCTCAGGACAGCCGGTCTGGAGACCGGCGCTACGATTCGTGTGGAGACTAGCGATTTATAGCGAGTTTATGGGGTTTATGAGCAAAAGATAAACTCGTTCAAACCGAACAGGAAAACCTGGCGCCGCTCCAGTTTGATCGCCGTGATCTGAATCACCGATTGAAAATCTCTACCGCCCCATTCTGTGTTTGCTTGCATTTACGGCTGCGCGCGCCTCGCGGTCGCCTTCGCGGCGCTTCTCGGTCTCGCGTTTGTCCCAATCCTGCTTGCCTTTGGCTACGGCCAGTTCGCATTTGACCCGTCCATGCCGGAAATAGAGACGCGTTGGGATGAGCGTATGGCCCTTGATCTGCGTCTTCGATAGTAGCTTGCGAACCTCTTCGCGATGGAGCAGCAGTTTGCGGGTGCGGGTTTCGTCGTGGTTGCTGATATTGCCGTGGGAGTAAGGACCGATATGCAGATTGAGCAGAAAAGCCTCGCCGTCCTTGATCAGTCCATAGGCGTCGCGGAGGTTGGCTTTGCCCTCGCGGATGGATTTGACTTCGGTGCCGCGCAGGCTGATGCCAGCCTCATATTTCTCCAGAAGAAAATAGTTATGGCCGGCGATGCGATTGTGCGCGGCGTCGCGCTCGCCGCTGGCCACCGGGTCGCGGGGGCGGGCAGCTTTTTGGGGTCCGGATTTCTCCGGGGCGACGATTACATGGCTGGTTTGGCGAGCCATTGGGAAGCATCCTCGAATCTTCATCCTAGCACTGACGCGGCTTTCATCGATATTCCAGCGAGGCTTTGCTAAAATGACTCATTGTAGATTTTTGAAGTATATGAATATGGATTGCGTACGGGGCGGCCAAGGCTGCCCGCCGGAGCGGGACGCCTTGCCAGCGCCGGCCCAGACGCCAGGGAGTTCGATGAACAGCCGTCCCGTTCCCCCAGCTGCTATCAAAGCCGCTCTGAGTTTTGTGTTTTTTGCCGTCGTGGCTGCTTTTAGCCTCTGCCCGCCCGCGCTGCATGCCCAGTCTGCCGCTGCGCTTTTCAAGCGCGGCGAGAGCGCCGAGGCCCGCGAGGATTACGACACGGCCTTCACCGACTACCAAAAAGCAGCGGCCAAGGCTCCAAAGGATCTGCGCTTTCGCACCGCGCTTTACCGCGTGCGAGTTTCGGATTCGTCGCTGCACCTGACCAAGGGCCGCAAGCTGATTGAGGCTGGCGACGAGCAGGGTGCGCTGGTGGAGTTTTTGCGCGCCGCGGAGATTGATCCCGGTAACGAGGCAGCACAGCAGGAAATTGCCCGCGTCCGCTCCCATCAAGGCGAGCCGGTGCTGCCGAAAGAGACAGATCTGCCCATAGATGCGGAAAAGCAGGAGGATCTGGACTCGATGGCAGCGCCGGTTCAGTTGAAGCCGCTCTCCAACGAACCGCTCACGCTGCACTACAGCGAAGACACCAAAGTCATTTACCAAGCCGTTGGCAAGGCCGCGGGTATTAATGTCCTCTTCGATCCGGCGCTGAACTCCAAGCGGATTCAGGTGGATGTGGCTAACGAGACGCTGTTCGATGCGCTGCGCATTGTGGGCGCGCTGTCGGGCACATTCTGGAAGCCGGTTACGCCGAATACGATCTTTGTGGCCGAGAATACCCGCGCCAAGCACACCGAGTTGGATGAGGAGGCTGTACAGGTTTTTTACCTGACCAACGCCTGGCAGCAGAACGACCTGAACGACGTGCAGACCGCCCTGCGCAACGTGCTCGGCTCCACGGTCAAGGTCAACGGCGTTCCCAGCCAGAACGCCATCGTGATGCGCGGCACCCCCGACGAGCTGCTGCTGGCGCAGAAGCTCATCAACGATCTGGATAAGGCGCGGCCCGAGGTGATCGTCGATATTGCCATTCTCGAAGTGAGCAAGAACTGGGAAAAGAACATCGGCCTGAGCTGGCCGACCAGCGTTGGCTTGGCGTTGCAAGCTCCCAGCAGCACCTCCTCAACCTCAAACTCAACTTCTACCGGAACTGGATCAACCAGTACCACTGGCACCCCTACGCTGTATGACCTCGCCCACCTGAAGGCGTATGACTTTGCCGTTTCCATCGGTTCGGCACAGGCCAATATGCTCCTGACCGACTCGAATACCAAGATTCTGCAGAACCCCCGCATCCGCGCCACGGATTCGCAAAAGGCGACCACGAAGATCGGTTCTCGCATCCCGATTGCCACCGGTTCAACAGGAGGCGGAGTGGGCGGTATCAGCACTGGCGTCAGTACGCTGGTCCAGACCCAATTCCAGTACCTCGACGTGGGCGTCAATGTCGAGATGACCCCCACTGTTCACTTCGATCATGACGTGACTCTGAAGATGAAGATTGAAGTGACATCCCAGAGCGGCTCTACGACCATCAGCAGCGTCACCGAGCCGATTATCAGCCAGCGTACCGTGGAGCAGGTCATTCGGCTGCGAGAGGGCGAAGCCAGCATCCTGGGCGGCATCCTCAACAAGCAGGATCAGGTGAGCTGGGGCGGATTGCCGGGCCTCAGCTCTATTCCCATCTTCAAATACCTTTTTGGGTCGAAAGATCACACCGTTACCGACGATGAGATCGTCTTTTTGGTGGTGCCGCACATCGTCCGCTCGCAGGATCTGGATGCGTCGAACCTGAAAACCATCGATACCGGCACCGGCCAGCAGACGATTGAACTGCGCCATATGAATCCCCAGGCAAATCCGGCAACTGCACCGGGCACGAATCCCGGCACGGGTCCAGGCACGATTCCGGGCGTGAATCCACCCGCAGCGCCGGCTACTCGCCCCGTCAACGCCCACCCTCAGGTAGGCACTGTTCCAGGCCAGTCAGCGCAGGCTGCCGCTCCGGCGGCTTTAGCTCAGTTGCGCAATGCGGCGGAGATGACAGGCAACGCTGCCGCCGCGCATCAGAATGGCATGATGCCGTTAACGCCACCACCGTCCAGTCCACCGCCGGCCTTCTTGATTACCCAACCGCCCGCGCCGGTGGCAACGGGAACCACATTCCAGTTGCCGGTTGTGCTGACCAACGGAACAGATGTTTCCAGGGTTCCGTTGAAGCTGACCTACGATCCGGCAATGTACACTCTGGTCAACGTCAACCAGGGCGACCTGCTGGGTCGCGATGGGCAGGCTACGCAGATCAGCCACAGCGACGACGGGCCGGGCAATATTACTGTCAACCTGAGCCGCCCGCAGGGAACTGCCGGCATCTCTGGCTCTGGGACGGTCTGTATTCTCACCTTCCAGGCCAAGGCGGCCGGCGAGAGCGTTATCAGTCTCACCCGCGGTCTGGCCGTCAACAGCCATGAGCAATCCACAGAGGCGCAACCGGTGCGCGCCGCGATCCAGATCAAGTAGCACCCCGGTAGATTCTGATGAGAGCACTGCCGCCAATCCGAAAACGCCGCGCCAGCGAACGCGGCCTAACGCTCATCGAGCTGCTGGTCACAGTCACCATTCTCTCGATCCTGGCAGGAGCGGCCGTCCCCATCGCCCGCTTTCAGGTGAAGCGAGCCAACGAGCGCTACCTGCGCTATGCGCTTTGGCAGATGCGGGACGCCATCGACAAGTACAAGGACGCAGCCGACAAAGGCGCGTTCCAGATCAAGCTCGACAGCCAGGGGTATCCGCCCGATCTCGATACGCTGGTCACCGGAGTGGATGTTCAAGGCAAAAAGATAAAGTTTCTCCGCCGCATTCCCATTGACCCGATGACCGGCAAGGCCGAGTGGGGATTGCGCTCAATGCAGGATGATCCGACCTCGGACTCCTACGGCGGGCAAAGTGTCTTTGATGTCTACTCCAAGTCCACGGGAACAGCGATGGACGGAACCAAATACTCGGACTGGTAGGGAGAAAAGCTGTGCGCGGAAATCGCAGACAAGACGCAGGCTTTACGCTGATGGAACTGATGATCGTGATGGCGATCATCGGCATTCTCTCGGTTGTGGCCATTCCTAAATTTGCCGCTGCCATCCAGTTGGCGCGCGAGGCAGTGCTGCGCGAGGATCTGCACGTGATGCGCGCGGCCATCGACTCCTACACGATGGACAAGCAGAAGGCGCCGCAATCCCTCGATGACCTGGTGCAGGACGGCTACCTGAAGGAGATTCCCCAGGATCCGATCACGCACAGTAAAGATACGTGGCAAACCGAATCGAGCGAGGCTCTGAGTTCAACCGACCAGACGGACTCCGGCATCACCGACGTCCACTCCGGCGCGCAGGACTCCGGCACGGACGGGCAATCTTACTCGACCTGGTAAGCGGAGCCTGTTATAGATATTCTCTAGGCAACGGTCGTTCTGCGTCGTCTTTGAAACGGAGCAATCATGGTTCGTCGTTCGTATCGTTTTCTTTTTCTTGTTGTCGCCATCGCCGCGCTCTGCATGTCACTGCAAGCCCAGACTCATAAAAAAATCACCATTCGCATGCTGGATGCGAAGACCGGCCATCTGATCCCTAGCGACGATTTTCTGGTCCGCGTGGATCACGAGGCCGACGTTCACGCTCATGCCAATTGGGTCACGCAAAATGAGGATGGAAGCGGCGATCTAACCATCCCTGCCAGCGCGCTCATCCTCTCCATCGAAGGAAAATACGATAGCTCGATGTCGATCTACATCAACTGCGACACTGTGCTCGACAAGCCCAATCCGATGATGCACTGGTACAAGGTCGCCGAGATTCTCTCGACTGGAGTAGTTGCGGCCAACGGTTGCAGCAAGCTCAAAGAGATCGCCAAGCCCGGTGAATTCGTCTTCTTCGTCCGCAAGCCCACAAAGCGGGATGAATTGAAGGACTATTGACTCTGAGGCGGGGATTTCACGCTGCTAGAGCGGTTCTCCTTCAATCCGCGTCCAAAGCTCCTTGATCCCGTAGCCGGTTTTTGCGGAAACCGGCAGAATCTCTTCGATCTCCAGCCCCTTCTTGAGGGCCAGCAGATTGCGTGTGCGCTCGTTGCCGCTGAGGCGATCAATCTTGGTTGCGGCCACGGCAAAATCGCGGCCTGAGGCGCGCAGCCAGTCGATCAACTGGCGGTCACTCTCCTGCGGCGGCACATTACTGTCTACCAGGCAGACGCATAATTTCAGCGTGGACCGGATCGCCAAGTACGGCTCGATAAAGGCCGGCCAGGTCGAAGAGATCGACTTAGAGATTTTCGCGTATCCATAGCCCGGCAGATCGGCAAAGACCATCTGCCGCCGCTGGCTTGGATTGAGCAGCGCAAAAAAGTTGATTGCCCGTGTGCGCCCCGGCGTCTGCGAGACCTTGGCGGCCTTCTCACCGACCAGCGCATTCAGCAGGCTTGATTTGCCTACGTTGGAGCGGCCCAGAAAAGCAATCTCCGGCACATCCGGCTGCGGAAACTGATCCGCGGCCATCGCCGAAAGCAGAAATTGTGTTGTATAGCGCATGAAGTCTAAGGATACAGGAGTAGCGCAGCCATCGATTCGGCACGTCGGCGAACGCGCAGGCAGAGTCATCTGTATCGAGGATATAGGAGCGTCTTGCCTACGCACAAAATACAGGCCCGCGAGTGACCCGCAGGCCCTGAAGAGTTGTAAGCGAGAAAGCTTATCAGACAGTCAATCTTCTCTGCTGTCTTTTGTGTATTGCACGATCTACTTAAAATAAGTGCGTCGCGCCAGGCGTGCGGCACTTGTCGAGGGCGGGGGCAATCCAACAGTTTCGGGAGCGGAGCCATTGCCGCCCGATCCAGCGAACAGGAAGCTAAAACCGGAACCGACCTGCGTTTGGGCTACGCCATGACAGCCCTGACAGCCTCCGCCTTGGTAATAGGTTGTCGTTCCCTGGTAGTTGTCGGCGATATTCACCAGGTTCCGATAATTTATCAGTGTGCCCGACGACGTGATATGGGGTTCTCCCCTGAACAATTGGATACCGGGCTGGCTGCTTTCCACGACATTGTTGGCCAGATAGAAATCGTTGCTGGTTTCATTGCTGGTTGGAATGGCCTGTACCCCGGCTAACTGGTAGTACTGCCAGACGAAATTCGTGTTGAAACCAGGAAGCTGCTGCATCAGAGAAAGCGCGAGTTGGTTGACTGTCTGAACGCCATAAGTCGGCTGGACAGGTTGAGTAATAGGAACGGTAGTGTATGTCGTCCCGCTTACCGGCTGAGCTCCGGGAATATTGCTTACCTGGCCAACCGGCATGGGCGTGCAATTGCCGTTCGGAGCAGCGAAGGGGGACTGCGGATTGAAAACTCCATTGCACTCATTGAACGATGGATTCGGTACTGACTGATTATTGACGAACGTAGTAGTAGCAGGTACCTGATAGTTGATGTTTGTATAGTTAGGCACATAATAGGCGCCGGTAGGCGATCCCTGTTGGTTCAGATTGTCAACCTGTTCGAAGGTGGCAAAAATAAACGAGGGATAATTAGGCGATTTGTGAATGATGTGAAGCGCGATGAGCGCATAGGTTTGTACTTGGGGAACGGGGTTGGCGTCCGATCCTGTGTACGTGATCACCTGCGCGGTATGGTAGCGGTACTGCAAATTCGCGGGGATTGAGGAGAGCGGCCGCCAAGCCGCTTTCACTTCTACCGTGCCGTCCGGCAGCACAAAGTTCAGGCCGAACTGGAAGTTCTGGTAATTCGCATTGACGAAGCCCCATTCATATTGATTTGCCCGCGCTTCAAAGAGAGCCTGGCCGTCTGTGGCAGGTTGGGGACTGCCTAGGGTTGCTGGGAAAAAGAGATAGTTCTGGCCGATTTGTGTTGCTTCGTCCAGGTTATTGTAGTTCTGTAAGCTGATAGGATTACAGCCCACTGTCGTTCCCGAGCTGTTTGCTATGGCGGCAATGTATGTCGGCGGGTTGTTCCACGGCTGAGGAGCTATCGGCTGGGTCATACCGCTCACATAGTTGCAGGGGAATAACTCCGTTTTATGCTGATAGGTTTCCCAGACGAGGGTCGCAGTCTGGTTGGCGCCTGATTGCAAAAAACTTCCTCCGGAGTTCCCCCGCAGCGTAGGATTCACCGGGGAAACAGCCGAGATGAATTCCAGCCATGCATACGTGGCGAGATCCTGTTCGGCAGGAGCAGGATTGCGATAGACGTCGATGGGAATCGCTGGGTCTGCCTGCGTCATGTTCGCGAGAGCGAGAGTCTGCCCCGCGGTTACGGCGGGGCCAAAGGCCGGTGGTGGGGGAACATTCGAGCTCGGCGATGATACCGCAAGGGTGACCACCAAGCACAAGGCAGTAGCGACCGTAGCTGTGAGAACGGTCCAACGGAATCGATAACTTTTTCCTGACATGAACTTCTCCTGAATTTAAGTCTTGTAACATCAGTTCTGTTGCTTAGGCTTCATTCCGTAAGCCCCTCGTCATCGGACGATGGATAGATTCTTGGAACCGCGGGCCAGCATTGTTCGAAGGCGTGAGCGAGCAGCAGGCTGCATGGCCGATAGATCCGGCTTCCAGTAGCAAGCCAAGCCACTGCCTATCAGGCGGTGATGCATACATGTCAGAGATTCAGTGGAAAAGAGGATCAGCCGCGAGTCGGCCCCGCAGGAAAATTTCGTACGTCAGAGAATTCGCAAGAAAAGCGCAGAGGAATAGTAGCCATCAAAACGACGGTGCTGACTCGGATGAAATTTTGCACTAAGCTGTCATGGCTGTCAAGTGGGTATTAATTAACATCCAATATCTTAACCGGAGTTGCTTTTTTCGGCACCGGCCCCGTAAAAGCATCACGCTCATAAGGAAAATAGCAAGGCCCAAAGAATGTTAGCCTCATTCTTCTTGACACCCACACGGAGAGAGGCGACAATTTGGTTCTCTTTGATTCTGCGGCTTCCCTGACAATCTAATTTTGCCGGTAGGCCGGTCTTCCGCTGAAGCAAAGGGAAATCTCTGGGCAAGAACGCAAGCCGGATCGGTGTCTGCATCCGGTTCGCTTATTTGTGCCCGGCATTGACGCGCTCCCCTTCGGCAGACCTTGCGGCTGCCGGCAACGCCAACCATGCTGAAAGCTCACTAAGGAGAACCGATGATTTCAAGAAGGCGTTTTGTTCAGGCTTCGTTTGCCACGACCTTGGTTACCGCGCTTCCCCCATTTGTTCGTGCCCAAGGGCTGGTTACCCGGCCCAGTTGGGATGTATTCAAGAACGGACCCAACTTTCAGAGTTTTGTAAACGCCATTGCAACCATGCGGGCCAATACCAACCCCAACGACGTGAACAGTTGGTACTACTGGGCCAATATTCATCAAAATTACTGCACACACGGCGTTCCGTATTTTCTGGTCTGGCATCGCGGCTACGTCTCTCTCTTCGAGAAGCAGTTGAGGCTGATTTCAGGGAATAATTCCCTGCAACTGCCTTACTGGGACTACTACAGGAACCCCAACATGCCGGTCGAGTTCACCGACGGTCGTTATCCGTCTCTGAATAGCTCCAGGCCGCGGACCAACACCAATGTCCACAACGCTCTCTCACTGGATCCCTTTATCAACAGGCTCATCAACTTTCCGCGCAACTGGCCCAATGCCTACGAGCCGCCTCTGGAATCAAGGCCGCACAATGATGTCCATAATCTGATTGGCGGCTGGATGCCGACGATGCAGTCTCCGCAGGATCCGATCTTCTGGCTGCATCATGGAAATATCGACCGGCTCTGGGCAGCCTGGGTGGCTGCGGACCAGGGGAGGCAGGTGCCCCCGTCCAGTGACAGCTACTGGCAAGGCAGCCTCAACTACGGTCCCAGCGGGACTTTGACACGCCTCTCGGTCATCACGACCCAAGCCATGGGATACACCTACGACAACCTGGCGCTGCCGAACCGGATTCCGCCGACGGCTGCCCCGGCTCGTCCGCAGGTGCGCAAGCTCAAGGCCATGCCGGCCAACGTGCTGACCGCCAATGCAGCCGCGGTCGGCGGCGGCA
>CAZHKN010000165.1:0-11307 GCA_964532725.1 uncultured Occallatibacter sp. | reverse complement strand
GTCTATTGTGTGGATGGAATTTCAACTACTTCGAAGCTGCCCGGCGCCGCAGCATTCACAGCTACAACTACTCGCGCAACATGAGGTTTGATCAGCGTCCACCGGCCTTTTTTGTTGAATAAAAATCTAATCCCCGGTCGTTTCGAGAGATGGCTCTCCGGCTGCAACAGAATCGGCGTCGATTTTGAAGCACTCCGCCAGTTCGCGAAAGCTTTTTTCCCAGCGCGGACGATCATCCGCTTGCAGCGCCGCTAGGGTGTAGCTTTGCGCGCGCATGATCTCGTACCAGATATTCTGTGCCTGCCAGAGATTCAGCTCGAAGGGCAGCTCGGCCAGCTTTCTGGCTAGCGACAAGGCTCTATCCAGCATCTCCAGCGATCCCGAAGACATTAGCAACTCAACCATCGCGCGTTTCATGCGCTGGTCGGCCAGATAAGAGAGCGTCGTTGAGTCGAGCTGGACTTGATCGGCCTTAGCCAGCGCCAAAAACGATCGCAAAACAGCGACATCGATGGGTTCTGTCTCCAGAGCGCGTCGCAGGCCGGCGTTTACGGCAAAGCCCGCGGCCAGAGCCAACGCCGGAGGTTTGGGCAGTCCCGCCTGCGAGAGATAATGCAGCAGGCTGGCGTGATCTTCGTAGATGGTGGTCAGCGAGTTCTCAATATCCCAGAGCGTGGAATCCAGAATCAACTGCACAATACGCCGCTGCTCGTCGGTGAAGAGCGAGGTCAGCGAGTAGTCCACATGCCCGTAATAGCGGTCAATCAGGCGTATCACCTCTGGGAAGTAGGCGCGAGAGACATGCTCGGCGGCCTTGCTGCTGAACTCTTCAAAAGCTCTGGCGTCAGCCTCGGCGTAAGCCTTCACCGCCGCGGTAATGTTCTGGTCGCCGAAGTGCAGCACCGCAAAAGAAAACGCTTGTTGCGCGCCGGTAATCGCGCTGGATATGTGCGCACGGCCCAGAGCCAGCCGCCCGCGGCCTGAGGTGTGAATATCATAGGAGATGCGCCGCACGTGATAACAGAAAAGGTCTGTCTCTTCACCAAAAGAAGAGAAGACGGAGCTGATGGCATAGTGCGCCGCGACTTGTTCCAGGTTCAGCTCCATTGCCAGTACTTGCTCTTTGTAGATATGCGCGCCGTCGGCTGCGGTCTCCACATTGGAGCGGGCCTTGGCCAGCTGGGCCAGAAAGGCTGGCTCCAATGCGGCGGCAGAGAAAGCGCCGGCTCCGGAAAAAACCTCTTTGGCAAGTTGCAGTACACGCGCTGCATAGGCAATGATCTGCACCGTCTCGATGCCCGAGATGTCGTCAAAGAACCAACCGCAACTGGTGTACATCAGTTGCGTGTGGCGCTCCAGTTCCATCAGTTGCAGGGCTCGAACGCGTTCGGCATCTGTCAGCTTACCGTTACCGTGGATGCGAAGAAACTCGTCTACCGTCTCCTGGCTGCGGTCGAGGATTACCTCGATATAACCGTCGCGCGCAAGCCACACGTCTTTGAAGAGCTGATTGCCTATCTGCTCGGCCATCGGCACTAACGCATCTCGCAGCTCGTCGAGCACCAGCCGCAACGGCCAGCGCCAGGCCTGATTCCATCCCGGCTTGCCGCCATTGCAGCCGCAATCGGAGCGCCAGCGCTCAATGCCGTGCGCACAGCTCCACGATGTGTTGTCGATGATCTCGGCCTCATACTCAGGTGGAAACTGCGCCAGAAAGCTACCGTAATTGGCCAGATTGACGGTCGGGTCCTGCTCGATCTGGCGCAGCGCGTACGCCAAGGCCATCTCGCCGTGCCGGTGGTGGTGGCCGTAGGATTCACCATCGGTCGCTACATGCACCAGTTGCGGCTCAGGACTGTCTTTGAAGGCGGCTTTGAGCCGTGCAACGTAAGATTCGCCAGAATTTAAGAGGCCTTCAAACGCAATCGCCCGAGAGCTTGGGCCGTCGTAGAAGAAAACCGCAATGGAGACACCGGATTCGAATCTCACCAGATAAGGGCGCGTGGTATCGACCTTTGCATTCGCTGTATCCGTCCATTCCTCGCCGCTTTCATCGCTGGCCTGCTTCGAGCGAGCTTTCACAGCGACTACTCTTTCCATCGGTCGAATCCGCTTGCACTGGTGCGGAGCCAGAACGGTGAATTTGATGCCATGCTGGGCCATCAGCTCCAGCGAATCCGAATCGGCCGCAGTTTCGGCCAGCCACATACCTTCCGGCGGCGCGCCATAGTGGCTCTCGTAATCGGCAATACCCCAGCGGATTTGCGTAATGCGATCACGGCGGCTGGCCAGCGGCATAATGACGTGGTTATAGACCTGCGCCATCGCCGAACTGTGGCCGCGAAAGGTCTTGCGGCTGCGTCGTTCACCGTCGAGAATCATCCGGTAGGCACGCGGCGCATTCTCCTTGAGCCAGCTCAACAACGTGGGTCCGTAGTTGAAGCTGATGCGCGCGTAGTTGTTCACAATGCGCTTGATCTGATTTTTGTCATTGACAATGCGCGCTGCGCCGTTGGGCGCATAGCACTCCGCACAGATACGCTCATTCCAGTCGTGGTAGGGCGCGGCCGAGTCCTGCATCTCGACCGTCTCCAGCCAGGGATTTTCGCGTGGCGGCTGGTAAAAGTGACCATGAATGCAGACAAAACGCTTGCTTGCGGCCATGAATGACAACTCCTAGCTTTCAGCCTTCAGTAAAAAATCCAACCTTTTGCTAATCCCTTTCCGGCGGTATCCCGGATAACATCCCATACTCGTTGAACTTATGTGAACTGCCCGAAGAACAATGAGTTGATAGCAGAAGGCTGAAAGCTGTGCTTGTTATTGTAGGCTGGATCGCCCTGCGGGTGGTGTTCCTTTAGCCAGATCGCAGGCCCGCCAAAGATACCAACTGGCAACAGAGCGGAATGGCGCCCACTTCTTTCCTCTTTTGAGCAGGACTTCCGGCTTGGGTAGATCTTCCGCAGCCAGCGGCCGTGTCTTCGGAACTTTTTGAAAGGTCAACGCAAAGCCTTTACGTACGCCGTAGTCGCTCACTGGCAATACATCCGGGCGGCCCAGGCGAAAAATTAACAGCATCTCCACGGTCCACGGGCCGATGCCGCGCACAGCAGTCAGCCGCTCGATGATTTCGGCATCGGGCATTTTCTTGATCGCTGCGTGAGTAGGGACCGTTCCATCCAGCGTGCGAGCCGCTAAATCTTTCAGTGCTTTAATTTTGTTGCCACTGACACCGGCGGCGCGTAGCGGGTCATCTGGCGTGTCGAGCAAAAGCTGTGGCGCGGGATCGCCGCCAAAATATTCGCGGACGCGCCGGTGGATGGTGGCCGCGGCCTTGCCATGCAACTGCTGATAGAGGATCGACTCCAGCAACGACTCAAAAGGTGAGGGGGATGGATCGAGCTTGAGCGTGAACGGTCCGGCCTGGTCAATCAGTGCGCCCAACTTGGCGTCATTCGTGCGCAGATGCTCGACAGCCTCGTCGGCATCAAAGGGAAGTTTGCGGCTACGGCCATCATGGATCATAGGGGAACAGTGTACCGCGCCGGGATTGCAAACCGGGAGTAAAGCCAGAATTGGAACGTGGGGCTGCCCATCTCTGGCCCGCCCTTGTACCATCTAGGGTTGAGGAGCGCTAAAACCATGAAGATGCGGCCGGGAACACAAACGGGATTTCTGCTGTGCGGCAAGGAGTGGACCGACGGAGAAGTGCTGGAGGTCCGTTCTCCCTGGGATCAAGGCTTGGTGGGACGAGTGACAGTGGCTTCGCGCGCGGATGCACGCCAAGCGGTAAGTCATGCCGCCGCCAGCCTGCGGCGGACGCGCGCCCTGCCACGCTGGAAGCGGAGAGAGATCCTGGAGGATGTAGCGGCGGCTTTGCTTGAACAGAAAGAGCGGTTCGCGCAATTGATCGTCGCCGAGGCCGGCAAGCCCGTGCGCCTGGCAAGAGCTGAGGTTGACCGCTCCGTAATGACCTTCAAGACTGCCGCAGAAGAGGCTGCACGGCTGGGCGGGGAGAGCATTCCGCTGGATCTCACCGAAGGCAATGAAGGCCGATGGGGTTTAGTGCAACGGTTTCCGATTGGCCCTGTGCTGGCGATTACTCCTTTTAATTTTCCGCTGAATCTTGTAGCGCACAAGGTGGCGCCGGCGCTCGCCGCCGGTTGCCCGGTGATTCTGAAGCCTGCTCCTCAAACCCCGTTCACTGCGCTCGCGCTGGGTGAAGTGATCCTGAAGGCTGGCTGGCCGGACGAGGCTTTAGCTGTGCTTCCGTTGAGTAATGCCGATACCGCATGGTTGACGGAGAAGGAAGACCGCATCAAGATGATCAGTTTCACCGGCTCGGCAAAGGTGGGATGGGAGCTGAAGGCGCACTCCGGACGTAAGCGCGTCCTGTTAGAGCTTGGAGGCAATGCTGCCCTGATTGTTCACAATGACTGGCTGGCCCTTGATGAAGCTGCCGGCCGCACGGCACATGCCGCTTTCAACTACGCAGGACAATCGTGCGTCGGAGTTCAGCGGGTTTTTGTCGGGCGCGACATCTATCAAACGTTTTTGTGGAAGGTCGTTGAATGCGCCGCTAAGTTAATCGTCGGAGATCCTTCCAATGAGGCCACTGAAGTGGGCCCGTTAGTGCGACCCAGCGATGCGGAACGCGTGGAATCTTGGATTAAAGAAGCCGTGGCAGGAGGCGCAAAGCTGGTGGCTGGCGGAGAGCGGCGTGGTTCCGTAATAACTCCTGCAATCCTAACGGGAACTAAACCTGGAATGAAAGTTCGCGATGAGGAAGCCTTTGGCCCCGTGGTCCTTATTGAGCCATACGACGACTTTGAACACGCTCTCGCTGAGGTAAACCACTCAAAATTTGGATTGCAGGCGGGCCTGCTGACACGCGACGCAGGACGAATTCTAACCGCTTATCGCGAGTTGGAAGTGGGCGCGCTGATCGTTGGAGACACGCCAAGTTGGCGTCTGGACCCTATGCCCTTCGGCGGCGTAAAAGATTCCGGCCTGGGACGAGAAGGCATCCGTTCAGCCATCGAAGAGATGACCGAGCCGCGTATGCTAGTGATGGCAGGCCTGAGCTAGGTTCCGTCAGCCGCAGCCGTTCCAGGTGTGCAACAGGTCGGGATCAACAGAGGATTTTCATGCACAGCAGCTTACGCCGTCACTATGTATGGCCGATAAATGTAACTCAATCCAAAGAAAATCCGGGATTCCCTAGATAAGGATCGGGTATAGCGGTGTGGCAATCACACTAGATCGCCACCCTCTGCCAATCGGCACCTATATCTGTCGACACTAACCCCGCCGCGTACACCACTCCCCCGGCAATGAGACAAAGAGAAGCGGCAGCAAAGCTGCACGCCAGCTAAACAAACAAATTACTTCTTGGCTTTCTGTGCGGCCCAACGCTTGCGCTGTGCTTCTGCAATCCGTTTACGCGCTTCTGGACTCAGTGTCCGGCGCTTCTTGGTTTTGGCGGCTGCCTTTGCCACAACCTTCTTGGTCTTGCGCTCAGTTACCTTGGCTGCGACTTTGCCGGTGTTGGCCAGCAGGGAGCGAACCTGCATGAGCCGTGCAATTTCCGAGTCGATTTGGGCAGTGATGGATTCAATAGACATAGGTAAGATATTAAATCAAATAAAAAGTTTTGCACAACTTTATCAAGAAATAGTTTCACTTATGAATCAGCGTATTCAATAATTTTCCATTTTGATAATGCCCGATGACGCCAAATTGAGGGCGACGCCATCGGGCTGATCAGTCAATCTAACCCGTCAGGGTTGCATATTTCGCGTAGGTCAGCAGTGGAAATCTACTCCGGCTTGCCAACTGATTTTTCCGTGTAGGCCTTCTGCAGAACATAAAATGCCTGCTTCTTCTGTCCTTGGTCGGAGATGAGTCCCTTGCGGTTGAACTCATCCTGAATTCCTGCCAGAGGCCGGTTCGGAGAACGAAAATCCATCAGAATCCACGGACTCATCCCTCTTAGTTGAGGTATCCGGTTCAACATTCCGAACTGATGGCGATAGATATTCGCCTGATATTCCTCGGTCCAGCGATCATTCTCGCCGCCGTGCAATCCAGCCTTTGCGTCCCCGCCAAACTCGCTCACGATCAGGGGTTTCTGGTACTCAATGCGCCAATCGGTAATATCGGCAGCCTCTGGATGCTGCTCGTACCAGCCGATATATTCATTCACGCCGATAACATCGAGCGCCTTGCCCAGTGGGTCATCCACGATCTTGGTATGCCCTTCGCCCCGAACCAGCAAGGCTGCCGTAATCAGTCGCGATGAGTCCAGTTCGCGTGCATGGGCGGCGAGAGTCTCAATAAAATGCGTGCGCGCTTCGGTATTCGGCGTCTCATTGGCCATTGACCATAGAATAATCGCCGCATGGTTGCGCGAGGTTCCTATCTCTTCGTCCAGTTGCTGCGTTGCCTTGGCGAATACTTTGGGGTTATCGAATTGCAGCGCCCAATAAACCGGATTCTCTGACCAGACCAACAAGCCCATGCGATCTGCGGCGCGCAGCATGGTTTCATCGTGGGGATAATGCGCGAGGCGGACGAAGTTACAGCCCAGTTCCTTGGCCCATCCCAGCAGAGTCTCCGCATCTTTGTCGGAATATGCGCGACCGGTGCGATAAGGGGCTTCGGCATGGATCGAAATGCCTCGTAAAAAGACCGGCTTACCGTTCAGCAGGATTTCGGCGCCGCGAGTTTCAATGGTGCGGAAGCCGATTTCTTCCTCAATTGAGTCATTGCCGGCGCGGAGAATTACTTTGTAAAGCTTTGGCGTCTCGGGCGACCAGCGCTGCAGGTTGGATATGGTCACGCGAATCGCCGCTCGCCCACCTTCGCCAATCTGCGATTCAGCCTTTCCCTTTAACTCGGGAATTTCGACTGCTACTTTATCGCCAGATTGCGCCCCTTCAACGTGAAGCCAGCCTTCAATCACCGAATCTGCAGTGCGGCTAAGATGCAGGTCATATTGATCGATAAACGTCTCTGGCGCCTCGATCAGCGAAACCTCGCGCGTCAGTCCGCCGTAATTCCACCAATCGGTTTGCAGCGTGGGCACACCATCTTCATGGCGGGTATTGTCTACGGCTGCCACGACAAAGTTTGCGCCCGCATGAACAGCCGCGGTAACCTCGCAATTGAACGCGGTGAATCCCCCTTCGTGCTCGCAAACTTTTTTCCCGTTCACCCAGAACCAGGAGTGATAATTCGCCGCGCCGATGTGAAGAAAGACACGGGTGTGCTCCTTCGGTTGATAAGTGAAGTCGCGCTCATACCAGACCGGACCTTCATAGTAGAGCAGCGACTCACGCTGCGTGTTCCAGTCGCCCGGGACCTTCAACGTGGGAGCCTTCGAGAAATCCACCTCGATCGGAAAGGGATCGCCGGGCTTGGCTTTCTGATTGAGAAACCAGCCATTTTTCTTTTCTTCGTGATGGAAGCTGAAGAGACCTGAAAAGTATGGGTCAACGACAACGGCCCAGTCGCCGTTGAGCGAGATCGCAGGACGCCGGTCAGCGCCAGTCAAAATAATTGGCGCAGGCGCTGTGGGCGGGGCAGACTCCGCCGCGAGCGCAGGTGAAATAAGAACAGAAAGAACCGTAAAGAGAAACAGAACACGCATGGAACGGAGTTTCATCGACAGCTCCCTGGAAATATTTACTTGCAAATCTTTGCAAGCGCGGCCTAGCACGGCGCTCACGGAAAGATCATCCTACGCCAACTGACCCTGTACTGTTTAGAACGATCTCAATCCGCGACCATCGATTCACCGGGCACAATCGGGCGCGTCCGCAGCAACAGGCCGCGATTGGCGGCCAGCCCCATCAGCAGCAGAGCGACAACGAAAGCGCCGAGCTTCAGAACGCTTGCGGTCTGTGTGCGTGGCAATGTCTTCCAAAGCACGAGCAGAAGCGTCTGGGACACCGTGACCGCCCAGACTGATCCGTAGAAGTAGCGCCGCTCCGTGCCTTCGCCTTTGGTTGAGGATCCAACGCGCGGCAATAAGCCCAGCGCTCCGAGCGCAAGAATAGTCACGCACAGGGGCGCGTAGGCGTAGCGATAAAGCTGCTGCATGTACCAAACGCCGGTTACGGCAGCTATCGTCAGAGCGGTCAGATTGAGCAGAGCAAAGCTCAGCACCGCATTCCATGCAAAGGTGTAACAAACCCGCCGGTAGAGGGGATTCGGCTTGTCCTCGTCAAAGCGCAGGATGTACGGACGCGGCTCGACGCCCGGCAATTGACCGTAGAGACCGGCTGCGCCCGTTCCGGCCAGGACCGTGGCCAGCCAAAGGAGATTGCCCCAGCCGAATCCGTGTGCAAAGAGTGTGAATGTCAGGGGGCCGGGCGCAAGAAAAAAAACCCAGATCCAGATGGGCCAGTGCGCCAGCCTGTAAAGCCGCGTGTTCCGGTCACGTAACTTCCGCTGCTCGGCGTATTCCAATTTCCCGCTATATTGCATAGGGGTGATTCTCGCGCATCAGACGCGACGGTGGCAATCTGACATGGAAATAGAAGACGGGATGAGCTATCCAGCCCATCCCGCTCCGAATCATTCAAATAGACCGCTCGGTTACGAGCCCAGATACATCACGTGCACATAGGTGCCGAGGCGGACGTTATAGGCCAAGTACCAGCCGATGTGGTCGGGGTCGTCGTAGATAATGATCTGGTCGCGGTCCCAGAACCAGCCATCGCAATAACCTGCATCCGCAGGCGCGACATTCCAATACCAGCCGTTGAACCAGAAGCGTCCCGGTCCGCCACCGCCAAGAATCCAGACGTGGCTGCGGCCAAAGCCGCCGGTAAAGTGGCCATGCTCCCAAGGGTGGTCGATATGGAAGCGAACGTCGTCGCGGCCTGTGTCATGCCCGACCCAGGTCTTACCGTCGACATGCGGGGCGTTGGGGTGGCCGTCGTGGTCGCTGAAGTTGCGATTTGGCTCGACGGGGTGGGGAGTGCCGTGAAACTCCGTTGGACCGTGCGCCGGGGGACGCGGAGCGCCGCCACGACGATCTTGTGCAAATGCGGAAACAGAAACCAACAGGGAAGCGATCAAAATCAACTTGAGGCTACGCATCATTCTCCTCCTAGATGCCTTCCGGGGTGGAACAACCTCGATTTCCGGAGAGGTCATCGTTTTCATTACAATACAACCCGAAGGTGAATGGGAAGTTGCGATGCCAGGGAGGGGATTGACCGGGCGGGGTGTTGAATATCTTATAAATCAATGGATTAGACGTTCGGCATGTTTGCAGTGGCGCAGTTTCACAGAAACTGTGGACGTTTTTTGCGCTTTCTGTAATTGGTTGAATTGGCTCAGGTTATGAGAGGCTTTGACGATCCACAGTTACACAGGCGCTGTGTAACTGTGGATCTTTTCGTGGTTAAGTTGTTGAATTCAGACCGGTTGAAAATTCTCACAGTTTCACAGCCGGGATTTTTTTGCCGCTCCTGCTCAAGACCGCCTTTAAACTTAGATAAGTATTTCAAGTAGACTCGTTTACACCAATGCTCTGGACGAGAAATGTGGACATCTACGCGGAGTTTTTTCATCAAAATGACCTGTTTTTCGACTGAAATAGCTGCCGCAGAGCTGAATTTTGGTCCAATTTGCCTTGAACAGGAAACAGGGTAACTGTGGACAGTGAGTAGTGGACAATCAGCCGTGGCGCCCTATTTGCCAGTTTGCGCTTTGTGGGGGCAATTATCTGTAAGCACCAGGTATGTGGGCGGGGCGGCGGTTTTACGTGGTTCGTTAAAAATGCTGTCGTTTGTGGAAGGGTCCGACGAGAGGCAACGGCAGGTTTTTGGGGCATTGCATCGCCTGGGAGAAATGGAACTCCATCTTAAGTAACTCTACTGAGCTATTTTTGTTGGCCGATGAACCTTGCTGATGAGATAGCCCGTCCGCAAAAGGTTTCTCTGGGCTAAATTCGGTATCCCGAAGGAGATTTCCCGCCATGTCCCTCTCGATCAGCAGCAGTCTTCCCAGCCTTCTTGAGCAGCAGAGCCTTGTTGCCAGCAGCAGCCGCAGTTCGTCTAGCGCGAGTGCAGCGAATCTGGACGACACTTATACGCCGAGCGCGGATTTGAGCAGTTCCACGGCATCGGCGATTCATCAGGCGAAGAATGAGATTTCGGTGAATGTAGATACAGCGTTGTCTGCCCAGAAGGACTCGGCGATTTCGACTGTTCTGAGCATCTTCGGGATTTGAGAGATTTGGATTGAGAAATGCGTGTCGAAAAGGCCGTTTTTTGAGCTGAAAATGCTCGAAGATGCAGGATTTTCGCGCGAAAATGGGGTTAAATTCGCGGTTTTTCAACGCTGCTTTTTCAGTAGGTAAAATTTTAAGTTGTTTATTTGTGTATTTTAAGAGAAAGAATGTCCCGGAAAAACAGTACTGAACAGGGTAGGGGGGTGGGGTGCGCGCGGTTTTTTGCGGCCGTCTGAATTCGTCTTACAAAGAGTGTGCGCCGAAGCAAGGTAATTCCCCGCAACCCCACCTGCGGTGGGGCTGGCTGGCTTCGCCGTGGCGGGTTTGTGCTTTCGCTGGTCCCCAAACACGAGGGATCAAGGCACCAGCTATCGCGTTCGAGAAGGCGACATCACGGGAGTGACGAGCTTCCGAATTATGCTCCTGACAATGAAAGTGCGGCGATCAGTCGTCGTTTTAGGGGTTGGGCATCCTGAGCGCAAATGCGCTCGATATTGTTAATTTTTCCGTTCAGACTCGATATGTATTTGTCTCGTTGATAATCGGCGATTTGGCCGATTTCGAGCTTATGAATAGCAGCTCGCATATCGCGAAGCTTGTCCTTGGGTGCACGAATTCTCTTCTTTCCAAGTCTTACCCCTGTAATTACCTTACTGTCATGCCCATTTAAGATGACGCGTTTCCTTGAAGATAGCTTGAGGCCGTTTATTGCCAGAGCTTGGCGGGCCAGTTCCATCACTGATCGCGCTTCCTTTCCGGAGAAAATCAGGTCATCGACCCATGCAGTTGCAGTGATATTTTTCTCAGAACATTCTTCCAAAACAGGACTGTAAATCGATGCAAGGAAGATGTTCGCAAGAGCTGGGCTTGTCGGAGCACCCTGAGGAAGGTGCCAATCGTATGTTGTGAGTTGGGTCAGAAGACGGGCAATAGCAGGCGAGCAGCGCAGAACCCGCTTCCAGACGGAATATACGTGGCGGCTGGTCACGTTGGGGTAGTAGCTTTTTACATCCATTTTTACGACGCACTCGCTGCCGTGTAAAAGATGTTGGGCCGCATGT
>CAZHKN010000164.1:0-11314 GCA_964532725.1 uncultured Occallatibacter sp. | reverse complement strand
ATGCGGGTCTCACAGTCGGCAAATTTGCAGAGTGCTATTTATGAGACAGGTTGTAATCGCTATCGAGTGTGTCTCCCAAGCCCCCGCTCGTCGGCTGCGCGGCAGGAGCCGGGTTCCGAGCCTGTTATGAAACTCGCCGATCGCCATTCTGCCGAGTCCGATGCTGAAGAGAAGCCAACTTACGAGAACCAACTGCTAAACAGCACATGCGCAATTCAAGACAGAAACCTTGCGGATGTGCGCTCGCGACTTGAGCCAGTCATGAACGCCTATGGGATCTGGACGGCCTGCGCAGCCAGCCAATCAGCTTCCAATTCGGAGAGGTCTCTAAAACCGTCCTTCCCAACGAGAAAATTCAATCGATTTTCGATAAGAAGCATGGATAGCCCGTGAACGGAAGTCCACATCCTTAACGAAATCGCGCGAATCTCTTCTCCGTTTTTTTGCGGGAAAAGTTTAGAAACTGCTGCTTGGAGTTCTTCAAAACACGCTTCGCTTGCCGCTTTCAATTCCGGGTAGTCCGCATCGAGCTTGGATGCAAACATCACTTTGTAGAGAGCGGGGTTTGCTTGCGCAAAGCGTAGATATCCAATTGCTACAGCCCTGCACGAACTCACTCCGCTCTTTTGCGACTTCAGGAACGCAGTACGCAGGACCGGAGACAAGGAACCAAAACCTTCCACGGCAAGATTGCTTAACAAGCCCATGGCGTCTCTAAAATGGTGCGCAGGCGCGCTTGGGGAAACACCTGCGCGTTGCGCGCACTTGCGCAGTGTAAAGCCTTCATAGCCGACTTCTTCCAGAAGTTCTGAAGCGGCTTTCATGAGGGCCCTCTTCAGGTCACCGTGGTGATAGTCCGCCTTGCGCGTCCCCGAATTCTTCTTTTGCCCGCTCTTCCTCGTTACCATGCCTCCACAACTCCCCGTCGTCCGTTCGTGAACTCAAGTGCTCACTACATCTTGACATCAAATAGATTGTAATATAAAACAATCTATGCAGTGTTCAGATTGAGGTGGCCACAACCTCAATCTGTAACAGCCGACAACAAAGGAGCTTACATCCATGCAATCGAAAGTGTTTTCAAACGAGCCAAGCAAGACAAGGGTACTGGTGACAGCCGCGGCAGGAGATACGGGCCGGCCAACGGTCGAGCGGCTTCTTGAGAAAGGCTTCAAGGTCCGCGCCTTCGTCCGGAAAGACGATGCGCGAGCCCAGAATCTACGCAATCTCGGGGCGGAGATATTTCTTGGCGATATGTCGAGCTTACGCGATGTCCGTCAAGCCACGAGCGGCGTTCAGCGCGCTTATTTCTGCTGTGCGATTGGGGCCGGTTTGGTGGAGAACGCCGTCATTTTTGCCCAGGCAGCGAAGGAACACGATCTTGAGCTTATCGTCAATATGTCGCATAAGCAGTCCCGTCCCGCTGCGCGAAGCAAGGCGACACAAGACCACTGGCTGTCAGAGCAGATTTTCGACTGGTCCGGCATCCCGTCAGTACACCTGCGTCCCACCTTCTTCGCCGAATGGCTGCTTTATGCTTCGGGCATCATCCGATATGGCCGTTACATCATGCCGTTCAATAAAGACAGTCGCTTCGCGCCCATCGCCGCCGCTGATATCGCCAAGATCGTAGCGAATATTATGGAAAAGCCGGAGCCCTATATCGGCAAGGCTCTCCAGTTACATGGCCCTGTCGAATATAGCCACGAAGAACTTGCGGCTGAGGTGGGTCGCGTGCTCGGCAAGAATCTGGCTTATGAACGGGTTACCGTTTCGGTGTTCCTGGAGACTCTAGGCATCCCGCAGGCCACTGACTTGCGCAAGCACTTCGAAGCGGTAGCGCTCGATCAAGAGGAAGGCCTAATTGCCGGGACTGACACGATCAGTAGGGAGATTATTGGCGGTCCGTTGATGACAGTCGAAGAGTTCATTAACGCCCATCGTAAGGCATATGAGCTTCACTATCCGCTGGTGTAAGCCAGAGGTTCGGCGGGGCTGGGTGCCCCGCCTTCGCTTTTTGGGGCGAGGAGTAGGAAAGTACAAAGATCACCCCGCATCGCCACCACGCCCGAGTCCCAACCCCGCGCACAGTTCCACAGCTTCACAGTCCACAAAAACACCTCAAAAACGTCAAAAAACGACCTGTTTTTAGCCTTTTTTTCATGTTTTTCTCCGCGCCGGAGGCGACATACCACCCCAAAAGCTCCGCGTAGATGCCCACATTTCGCTCAAACTTTTCTCCCCTCCTCAATTCCCCGCACCTGAGCCGGAGCAAAGCCCCGCTTTCATAGGCATATACGCATAGTCAAAATTCCGTCGCGCAGGTTCAATTCCCTATTCCCTATTCCCTAGTCCCTTAGTCCCTACCACCCCCCGCCGTTATAGACTTTCCCTTGAGCGTTGCCCTCAAGGAAACTCCCATGCACATCGTCTTTGCCGCCTCCGAGTGCGTCCCTTTCGCCAAGACCGGCGGACTCGCCGATGTCGTCGGCGCGCTCCCCGTCGAGTTGGTCAGGCTGGGCCATCAGGTCACCGTCTATCTGCCGCTCTACTCCGTCGTCCGCCCGCACATCCAGGGCGAATACACATACGCCGTCCGCTCCATCACCATTCCTTTTCTGTACTACAACCGCTTTGCCGGCATCGTGGACGGCGGCCTGCGCGACGGCGTGCAACATTACTTTGTCGATTGCCCGGAGCTTTTTGACCGCCCCGGCCTCTACGGCGACAAGACCGGCGACTACCCGGACAACGCCGAGCGCTTCGGCGCTTTTTGCCGCGCCGTCCTTGAGGCAACCAAGCAGCTCGGCGTCCCGGATCTCTTCCACGTCCATGACTGGGAAGCAGCGCTGATTCCCATCTACCTGCGCACGGTCTATTACTTTGACCCCGCTCTGCGCAACGCCGGAACCATACTGACCATCCACAATGCCGGCTATCAGGGCTGGTTCCCGCCCAACACTATCGAGAAGCTGCTCCTGCCCTGGGACATCTTCACGATGGACCGCGTCGAGCATTTCAACCATTTCAACTGCCTGAAGGGCGGCCTCGCCTACAGCGACCGGCTCACCACCGTTAGCCGCAAATATGCCCAGGAGATTCAGACTCAGGAGTTCGGCCACACGCTGGAGCCAGCGTTGCGCCGCCGCGCCGCCGATCTGCGCGGCATCTTGAACGGCATCGATTACTCCCTCTGGGACCCAGCCACGGACAAAAGCATCGCAGCCTGTTATACGCCGGAGAATCTGGCAGGCAAAGCCCTATGCCGCGCCGATCTCATCAAACGCATGGGCCTGACCGGCATTACGGACACCACAGCGATCCTGGGCATCGTCTCCCGCTTCGTCCAGCAAAAGGGCCTGGACTTTGTAATGGAGATTGCCAACGAACTGGACAAACGGGAGGTCGCTGTAACGATCCTCGGTTCCGGCGACCTCCACTTTGAAACCTTCTTCCGCACCTGGGCCGCCCGCCGGCCCGGTAAAGTCGCGGTGCTCGTCGGCTACGACGAGCTTTTGGCCCATAAAATAGAGGCCGGAGCCGACATTTTCCTCATGCCCTCCCGCTACGAACCCTGCGGCCTAAACCAAATCTACTCTTTGAAATACGGCACCGTCCCCGTTGTAAGAGCGACAGGCGGACTCGACGACACCATCCAGGAATGGGACGCACTCCAATGCACAGGCACAGGATTCAAATTTCAAGGATTGAAAGCACTGGGTTTTCTGGAAGCCATCGACCGTGCGCTCGCTGCATTCCAGCAGAAAAATAGTTGGACTCAATTAATGCGGAACGGCATGAATCAGGATTTTGGCTGGAAAAATCCTGCCCGTGAGTACGCGCAACTGTATGAAGAAATTATACGCCTGCGCAGCTAAATATCTGCGGCAATGCTCGGCGATTCATGAGCACCGCCGCAGATTCATCCTAACTCAATACCAATATTTGAAGTCATTCCACTCTGCTGAATAAGAGCGATTGCGGTGGCGCAGCAGAAAGTAGTGATGATGCTCATGGTCCATGATCCAGGGCGCATCAAACGGGCCAAGGTCGATGACTTCAGCGTAGTTGCTGTAGTCCTTGGGATCGTTGCCAAGGGTGAGAACAGATTCGGCGGTGTAGTTGTTCCAGCCCCAGTAGAAATAATTCTGATGGCCGCTGATGGCCGTGGGCAGGCCGTATTTGGGGCCGAGCACATTCACAGCGCTGGCCTCGCCGTAGTTGCCGCAGAAGATGGCAGTGCGAGCGCGCTCCTCGGGTGGCAGAGCGTTGTAACGCTGAGCAAAGCCGGCGACCATCTCCGGCCAGCCGAAGCGATCTGAAAGATACTGCGGCAGCGGGCTCGTGAATTTTTCGCTCGGAGTTTTGTTGGCTCCAAATCGCGCAGTGTAGGCGTTGTACTTATCCGGCGGTAGAATCGTCAGCACGATAGGCCCAGTGACGCGGCAGAGCAAATAAGCGAGGATTACAGAGTAGACAACTGCAGGCCAGTTACGGCGTGTAACCACGGCAAATGCGGTAGCGCCGGCAGAAAAAAGAACCGGATAAATAGGTGCGAGATAGTAATCCTTGGCGTGCATCGCCATCATCATGCCGAGAAACAGCAAGTAAGTAAAAGCTACAAACCGCCAGGGACGGGCAGAGCGCGCGATGGCCAGCCACACCAGGCCGCCAATCCATATGGGGGCCGCGACAATGAGCAGCATATTCACCTGTTGCATCAAAAATGCCAGCGGAGGGAATTTGGTGTTCTTGTCTGAGTGGGCAATGTTATTCAGTAACTCATAGGTTGGAAAATGATTTACCCATTGCCAGATGAAATTAGGCAGGGCAAGGGGAAATATTACTGCCACTGCAATGGCACAGCCCTTGGTAAAGAGAATTCGCCGCTGCGGGCTGAGCAGCAAGCCGGCCACCAGCGCAACAAGAAAGAAGACAGTCGAGTGCTTGTTCTCGATGCCCAGGCCGGCAAGCAAGCCGAAGACAAGCCACGCGCGCAAGCCCGCTGAACCCTCGGCAATGCGCAACAGAGCCATTAGCGCGCCCATCCAGAAGCAGGGTTCCCAGGAGTTCATTGAGAGGTAATTCGATGAACCAAGAAAGACAGGACAGGCGAGAGCGGCCGTCATCGCCAGAATTTGGGCCGTACGCCGCCCGCCGAATTGCCAGGTCAGCAAGCCGGTAAGCCCGACAGTCACCCCGGCAGCAAAAAAACTGAAGATGCGAATCCCCGTCGGTGACAGCCCGAAAAGAATTTCCGCTAGCCGCGCCTGCAACGCAACCAAAGGAGCCTGATCCACATACCCCCAGGCCAGATGGTGGCCGCAGACGAGGTAGTACAGTTCATCGCGGAAGAATCCATAGCCGAGGCGGCTGCCCCAAAGCGAAGAGCCGAAGTGAATCGCAAAGCAGAGCAGGGCAAAAAGAATTGCCAGCGGCAATGCAGAGCGCAGCGGCGCGCGCGCGGAGGTCAGCGCGGCAGTATCAGGCAGGGGACTTGCCATAGTAGCGTTCATCTATCCGCCTTGTACGCGTGAGATGAGTGAATCGTTCCCGCGTTTTTCAGGTTCACTTCGACTCTTCGAGCTGAGCCGTCTTTCTTTGCTTGACCTCAATCTTCTTGAGCGCTTCGAGATAGCGCTTGGGCTTCTGTTCTTTGAAGGAGTCTTCGATGCCTTTGCGATAGCCGCCAAGAAAAATCGAATAGAGGATCGCAAGCGAGCAGCCGATTCCCCAAAGGAATCCCAGGCAAAGCCCAAGCAGCGCGGCGGGAGTAAAGGTATCCATCGCTTCCTCTTTCGCGCTGCCTGCTCGAAGCCTACACTGCAACGGTAAAGCTGTCTTCAGAGCGGGTGACGGCGTGGTAGAGCGTGTCGCGCTCGACTGGCACACGGCCCGCCTCGGTAATCAACCGGCAGAGTTCCTTGCGCGTCATTCCTTGTGGTGTTGTCGCTCCGGCATCATGATAGATCTTTTCCTCAATCACCGTGCCGTCCAGATCATCCGCGCCAAAGCGTAGCGCAATCTGCGCAATCTTCGGCGTCAGCATCTGCCAATAGGCCTTGATATGCGCGAAGTTATCCAGCAGTAAGCGTCCAACGGCGATCTGGCGAATATCAGTCAGTCCGGTGGTCACGGGCAGATGGTCGAGCGGCGTGTTCTCCGGGTGAAATGCCAGAGGAATGAAAGTCTGGAAGCCTCCGGTCTCATCCTGCACGGCGCGCAGCTTGAGCAGGTGATCGACGCGGTCTTCATCGTTCTCAATATGCCCGTACAACATTGTCGCGTTGGATCTGAAGCCCAGCTTGTGAGCGATCCGCGCAGTCGTCAGCCATTCCTCGCCGTCTATCTTATGGTCGCAGATAATCGAACGCACACGGGCAGCGAAGATCTCCGCGCCGCCGCCGGGAAGAGAATCCACGCCCGCCTCACGCAGCTTGATCAGGGTTTCTTCGATGGTGAGTTTGGCGCGGCGGGCAAGAAAGGCCACCTCAACCATCGTGAAGGCCTTGATATGCACTTTCGGGAAACGCTCCTTAAGGCCGTGAACCAGATCAAGATAGTATTCGAACGGCAGGTCGGGATGAAGCCCGCCGACGATGTGGAACTCGGTGACAGCCTCGGAATAACCGGAAGCCGCCGTCTCCCACGCCTCCTCCAAAGCCATCGTATAGCCCAGCGCATCACCCTTTTTGCGGCCAAAGGCGCAGAGCTTGCAGGCAGCGACGCAAACATTGGTGTGGTTGATATGGCGGTTGACGTTGAAATAGGTTATGTCTCCGTGCAACCGCTCGCGCACAGAATTGGCCAGCCAGCCTACGGCCAGCACATCCGCGGATGCATAGAGCGTCAGGCCATCCTTGAAATCCAGGCGCTCACCGGCCAGCACTTTAGCCGCAATCGGTTCAAGACGCCGGTCGTGCGTTTGAAAGGGCTGACTTCGAAAAGAGGCTTGAGGGTGGGATTCGCCGGTCGCTGCGGTCATGTTTCGATGATACAGAATACCGGCGCTTTTCTCACCTCGTCTTGCAATACAGTGGTCAATCAACGCTTTCCGCAAATACCGCGCCGGGGCCATTTGAAGGTACTGGCTTGCAAAGAGAAGAGGCTGACCGGTAATCCGGTCAACCTCTGATGATCGCAAAAGACTTTCGCGGCTGGTTGGCTCGCCGAGCGTACTTCATTCAGTAGCGCGCCGGCTGGCCCTTCATGCCGCCAGAGCAGGTTACTCTGGCGGCATTGATTGGCTACTTCTTGACCGGCGCCTTCTTGGTGCCGGACTTCTTGGCAGGAGCAATTGCCTTCTTGTCGAGCAGCGTCAAAGAATCTGCCGCATTGAAGGGATAAAGCTGCACAGACTGCTCACCGGTCGTGCTGAGGGTGATGTCCACGCGGCGGTTCTGAGCCAGAACGATGATGGCCAACTGCTTGAGAACCTTCTTGCGATCCGCGTCAGTCAAGTCAGTGTTCTGCTCGACCAGAGATTTCACCTGGTCGGTGGTCAACTCCTGTGAGCTGCCGTCGCTGCGGGTATCGATCGCATCGCCGGAAACACCCTTCGCAACCAACACGCGCTTGGCGTCGGCGACGCGGCGGTCAGTGAGCGCTTTGTTGTATTCCGCGGTTCCACGCGAATCCGCGTGTCCGGTCAGGATCAGGTGAGCGCTAGGCTGGTAGGTGAGATAACTCTTGAAGTCGGTGGCGAGCTTATCCAGAGTGCCTTCCTGGCTGGGTACGAGGCCGATATCCGGCGTCTTTTCGCGGGGCTGTGCGGTCGGGAAGAAGACGCTGTGCAGGGCAAGAACCTTCTCCAGGCGAACCTCTTCCGCCGTCTTGACAGGCGCCACATACGGCACGGTGGCAGTGACAGAAGCTGTCGCGCTGGCAGTCTTGCCGTCCTTGTCGGTCACGGTGCAGGTGATCGTCGAGTCACCGGCGCCTGCGGGCGTGTAGACCGCAGAAGAGCCGCTGCCGCTCACCGAGCCGGCCGAAGCCGAGTAGGTGTAGGTCAGGGGTAGGCGGTTTTGCGGGCTGACGCCGGCAGCAGTAACGCTGCTTGTGTCTGTGGTCTTGATCTGGTTTTGGCTGACCGAGCAGGTAACGGTTGGCGGGTCAAAGGGCTTGACCTGGAAGGTGGCAGTGCTGGAGGCAGACTCCCAAGGCTTCACGCCCTCCTTGCCTGGCTGTCCTTCCTTTACGCCGCAATTAATGGTATAGCTGTTGGGCGCCACCAAGTTGTCGGTCTTGATGTTGAGCGTTGCCGCAGTGCCCGTCGAACCGGCTCCGCTGATGGAATAGACCACGCTGGCCTTGGGGATCAGAGAGCCAGCGGTGGCTGTGGCCGTAACCGGATCGCCCGGGAAAACCGGTGTGGTCGGGCTGACCGCGCAAGCCACGGTCACCGGCGGAGGCGGCGCGATGGTGCCGATATGGTAGACGATGCCGGTGCTCAGGCGAGCTGCCTTGACGTTGGCGCGGCCACCGAAAGTTCCGGTGCCAAAATTCGCATGGTCATACTGGAAGTCGGCCTGGAAGAGACGGAGTGAAAAATGATGATTGTAGAAGGGCAAAGGATAATCCATGCCGCCGCCAACTGTGAGCACCTCGCCCATCTTGTCGGCCTGGTCGTCAGGGCCGCCGATGCGCTCTGTTCCGACCAGCGCGTGCAGGAAGGGCGTCATGTCCTCGGTTGGGAAACGGAAGATCAGGCCAAGCGAACCACCGGTGAAATCATTGTTCGCGCTACTCTGTTCCGGGTGGAAATCGACGACTGCTTCCGCGCCAAGGTAGTTATTGAAAAAGCGTGCGCCGCTCACAATGCCGCCATAGTTGTCGGCCTTATAGGAAGAGACTCCGGATAGAGCGTTTACCTGGCCGGTAGGCGCCAGATAGCTGTAGCCGGCAAAAATGTCCCATTTGGAAGGGGAATCAAACGAGGGGGCAGCGGCTTTTTTAGCCGAGTCCTGGGCTGACAAGGCGATGGGCGACAAGGCCACAATCGCCAGGGCGATTCCCCGGACAACAGATTTCGTAAACTGTGAGTACATGCGTTTATCCTCCGCAATCAAAACTGTTTGAACAGGACATGATGAATTCTGGCAAGCACGGCTTATTGTCAACGTGCTCACGCGGCATTCTTGCAAGAGAATGCTCTGGGGCTGAGGCACAACACTACCAAAGTACCATATAGGTACGGCTGGGGAACATAATTTTTTCAATCAGATGCACAGTTTATTCATTCAATTCTCAGGAATGCGTAATATTACTGGAGTAACATTACTATCTTCAAAGCTCCTACGAAAGAATTATCGCGCGGAGTGTGCTTATTCCATATTCAGCGTTTTGCGAAGGCTGCGCTGCTCCCGCTGAATTTTCTCCTGGAGTAGCGTAATCGCATACAGAAGCTGCTCGGGACGCGGCGGGCAGCCCGGCACATAAATATCCACTGGGATGACCTGGTTGACCCCTTGCACCAGCGCGTAATTGTTAAAAACCCCGCCGGAGGTAGCGCAGGCGCCCATCGAAATTACCCATTTCGGCTCTGGCATCTGGTCGTATAAACGGCGTATCACTGGAGCCATTTTTTGCGAAACACGCCCGGCAATCACCATCAGATCCGATTGCCGCGGCGAGGGGCGAAAGACCTCCGCGCCGAAGCGAGCTATGTCAAAGCGCGAGGCGCCCATCGACATCATCTCGATGGCGCAGCAGGCCAGGCCGAAGGTCATCGGCCAAACGGAGTTTTTGCGGACCCAGTTCACGGCAAAGTCGAGCGAGGTGAGAAAAACCCCCTCCGGCTGCTCGTAGCCATAGTTCACTTCCTGAATCTTGGCGCGATTCTCACCGCGGCTCTCCAGTGCTCCAAAGAGGTATCGGTCTTTCTCCGCCGTAACAGTCATGCTGCCATTGTATCCTCACATTGGAACCGGGAACAGCAGGCGAGGCTGTTCCAAGCAAAAATACTCACCCGGAATTCCCTCTTCCTGCTCTTGCAGACGTTCTTCGACGCCATCCCCAATAAGTTATTCTTTTGAACGGAAGAATCGAAAGGCCTTGCCTCATGCGTTTACTGCTCACTTTTGCCGTCCTTGTCGCCGCTTCGTTGGTATCGGCCAGCCAGCAATCCACACCGCTCGATCTGCCTCACAGGGATTGGCGGGCGCAATGGATCACGCACCCGACAGCGCCACTCCATGAGCCCCTGGTGCTGCATTTCCGCCGCGCAGTGACACTGACGGAAGTTCCCGGGCATTACATCGTCCGTGTCAGCGCAGACAATCGCTTTATTCTTTTCGTCAACGGACAACGGGTCGGCGATGGCCCAGCGCGCGGCGATCTGGCCCATTGGCGCTATGAACGCTTCGATCTGGCGTCGCTGCTCAAAACCGGCGAAAACCTGATCACAGCAACCGTCTGGAATTTTGGCGTCTATTCACCGGTCGCCCAGATCTCCGACCGGACGGCATTTCTACTGGAGAGCGAGGCCGAAGGCGCTCAGTCAATCAGCACGCCCACCGGCTGGATGGTGGAAGAGGAGCAAGGCCAACGGCCAGTACCGCGCGTCGCCAGCGGCCTCACGGACTACATAGCCTCGGGAACCGGCGAGGAGATTGACGGGGCGCGCTACGACTGGCAGTGGCAATCTGCGTCCTCCGCAGGTGCCGCGTGGGTTCCGGCAGCCTCGCCCATGCGCGAGAGCATTTACGCGGGCACAAGCAGGGCGCACTCCGCAGACACCACCGCTGACAATGCCTGGGGCCTGATTCCCGACGAGCTTCCAGCCATGGAGTCCACACTCACCAACCCGGGCGAAGTCGTGAAACTCGATGGCGTTGCCTCGGAGCAGCCAAGTTTGTCGCATTTTCCGGGCACTGCGGCAGGCCTGCCTCTGAGGAGCCACTTCCATTTCATTCTCGACCGCAAAACACTCACCACCGCCTACCCCCGTCTCACCGTCTCGGGCGGCAAGGACGCAAAGATCCGCTTCACCTACGCCGAAGCTCTCTACGATAAAAACCAGCACAAAGGCGACCGCGACGAGGTTGCGAATCGTATTGCGCTTGGCATCACAG
Organism: uncultured Occallatibacter sp.; assembly: GCA_964532725.1. GTDB lineage: Bacteria > Acidobacteriota > Terriglobia > Terriglobales > Acidobacteriaceae > Telmatobacter. Next base: position 242 of record CAZHKN010000164.1, on the reverse strand, counting down.
ATACCTTTCTCCCCGATGGCGGCGCGCACCGGGCATTTGAGCCTCTGTGGTGGCGCACCTGGCGCTACCTCGACATCGACATTAAAACTGCCGACGAACCGCTCACGCTCGAATCACTGACCGCGCAATTCACCGCCTACCCGTTTGAAGAACGCGCCAGCTTCCACTCTCCCGACGCGGAACTGGACAAGATTTGGGAGATCAGTTGGCGCACCGCGCGGCTCGATGCCCATGAAACCTAC
>CAZHKN010000163.1:2833-11477 GCA_964532725.1 uncultured Occallatibacter sp. | reverse complement strand
CAGCCCCATGCGGTCAGCATCAGTCCATAGATGGGGCCGACGTTCTTTGAGCCGAAGTAATCCGCCGCGAAGGCGGGCATGGTTCCGAAGCCGCCGCCGTAACACATCAGGATCACGAAGGACACTGTTGTAAGAATTGAGACCGAAGCCAAGCTGGGCAATGCCCAGAAGAGTCCGACCTGCACGGCGAACATCGCGACGAACGCCCACCGGCGAGTGATGGCGTCCGAGGTCCAGGCCCAGAAGATGCGGCCCACAGCGTTTCCAATGGAGACGATGCCGACCATGCCGGCGGCGATGGCAGCGCTGACTTTGGCGACCTCCTGGAAGATGGGCGACTCCTGCGAGATGAGCGAGATGCCCGCCGTCACATTGAGAAAGAGCAGCGCCCAGAGCGCCCACCATTGCCAGGTTCCGAGCGCTTCTCCGAGAGTGTAGTCTTTAGCTGCGCGCTGGGAGGTCTGCGTCGCGCTCGGGGTCCAGCCATCCGGCTTCCAGCCTGCGGGCGGATTTTGCATGAAGTAACCGGTGATCATGGTTGCAATCAGATAGGCGATGCCGAGATAGGCGAAAGTCTGGAGGACTCCGACAGACTGGATGAGATTCGTCGCGAGCGGGGCAGTGACGAGCGCGCCGGCGCCGAAGCCGCCGACGGCGATGCCGGTGATCAGCCCGCGGCGGTCGGGAAACCACTTGACCAGGACGGCAACCGGAACGATGTAGCCGAAGCCGAGGCCGACGCCGCCGATGAAGCCATAACTCAGATAGAGCCACCAGAGCTTGTCCGCAGAAAAGCTGGCGAGAAAGACACCGAGGCCGTAGAGAAAGCCACCGGTGAGCGCGACAGTGCGTGGGCCGCTCTTGTTGAGCCAGAGGCCGCCGAAGAAGGCAGAGACGCCGAGGGTGAAGATGCAGATGGTGAAGGTGAGGGTCACATCGGCGATGGACCAGTGAAACTGCTTTGAGAGCGGGATGCGGAAAACACTCCATGCATACACTGCTCCCAGCGCCATCTGCATCAGAAAGCCCGCAGCGGCAATTGCCCAGCGATTTGGATTTGACATAGTCGTTCTCCGGGGAAGAAGTCTGACTGCATTTTAGTGTTTGGTTTGCGAAGCGCCTCGTGCGCCCAACTGCTTGCCGAGCACCTCAAGAAACCGGTTGACGAAGGCAAGGCTGCGGCGTAATTCCTTGTGGCGGAATTCACTGATCAGGTTCAAGAGTCCAGGCGGCTCTATGACCGGCTTCTCCTGGCGACCGAAGGTCTTTGCAGTCGCGATGGCTACGCCTTCGAGGACTTCAGGGTCAATCGTGCCAAGCATCCTGGTGAGGATAATGGCGTTGCGCATCGCGTTGACGGATTGCTCGGCGCGCGCGGTTTCAACGGCAGATTCAACGAATTTGTCGCTTGCGCCAAGAAAGCCGCGCAAGAGTTGAAGGACGCCCTTGTCGTGCAGCTCTTGTAGCAGTTCATACGATTCGAGGATTGCCGCAGCGTGCTCGACAGGCGCATTGTCCAGGCGGCGCTGCAACTCTGCGCGCGGATCGCGAGGGGGTAACTGCAAAGAAATCGGCTGAGCCATTTTTAGCTTCCTATCCAGCGAGCGTGAGTTAGTTCGTCTTGATCTGTACGAGTTGATTGCCGGGCTGGGTGTAGTCCGCGCGCTTCCACTTGCGCTCGACTTCAACGCCATGTTGAGGAGTTGGTTGCCCGAAGCGGGAGTTGGTGCGCGGCAAAGGATTCTCGCCATTCTGGCCGAGGACTTTCAGATGCACCGACGTCTCTTTGTACGCGGGCGTGTGGGTGATTTTGTCGGTGAAGCTGCTGGTGAGGCGGTTGACGGGTTCTTCGACCGAGTTCATCGGCATGTAGAGCTGCTTGCCCTCGACGCGGGTGGTGATAACTGCCTGGGCTTTGACCTTGCCGTAGGCCGAAGTAAGCTGCACCCAAGTGCCGGTTTGGATGCCGCGTTCCGTCGCCAGCTCCGGCGAGACTTCAACGAAGGTGCAAGGAGTCTTCTCGCGAATGCCCTCGGTGCGATAGGTCATGTTGCCTTCGTGGAAGTGCTCGAGGAGGCGGCCGTTGTTCAGATGCAGGTCGTACTCTGCGTCCTGTTGATTCGAGGGTTCTGTCCAGACCAGCGGGTAGAGCTTCGCCTTGCCCTCTGGGAAGTTGAATGCCTTGGTATAGAGCAGGGGCTGGTCAGAGCCGTCTTCAGCGACCGGCCAGTGAAGGGACTTATAGCCTTCGAGGCGTTCGTAGGTGACGCCGGCCATGATCGGAGTCAGCGGAGCTATCTCAGCGTAGATTTGCGAAGGATGCTCGTATTTCCAATTCGCGCCTAAGCGATTGGCAATGGACTGAATTATCTGCCAGTCGGGGCGGCTGCCCGCGAGCGGTTGCATAACTTGATACAGCCGCTGGATGCGCCGCTCGGTGCTGGTAAATGTTCCTTCCTTTTCAAGGCTGGGACTGGCAGGAAGAATGACATCGGCAAAGCGGCAGGTCTCGGTGAAGAATATCTCCTGCATGACGAAGAAATCGAGCTTGGCTAACGCAGCGGAGACATAGTTTGCGTTGGAGTCAACCATGCTCATCTCTTCACCGAAGACATACATCGACTTGACGCGACCGTCATGAATGCCATCAATCATGAGGTGATTGTCGAGTCCGGGCTTGGGAGGGAGAGTGACTCCCCAGGCATCTTCAAACTTGGCGCGAATCGCCGGATCATCGACCTTCTGATAACCGGGAAAGAAGTTGGGCATTGCGCCGTGATCGCTCGCTCCCTGGACGTTGTTGTGGCCGCGCAAAGGGTAAGCGCCGGTTCCGGTGCGCATGTAATTGCCGGTTACGAGAAGGAGATTGGAGATGGCCGTGGAGGTGTCGGAACCCATCAGATGCTGCGTGACGCCCATTGCCCAGAGGATGCAGGTGCCGCTCGACTCGACGACCATCTGCGCGACTTGCTTGATGGTTTCGATGGGCAGTCCGCAACGCTCGCTGGCCATCTGCAAGGTGAAGGGTTTCAGGCTCTCGGTGTACTCCGGCAGGCCATTGACCCACTGATCGAGAAAGGCTTTGTTGGCGAGGCCGTTGTCGAGAATGTAACGTGTGACAGCAGCGAGCCAGATGAGATCTGTGCCGGGACGCGGGCGCAGGAAGAGATCTGCCCTCGCGGCCATTTCGTTCTTGCGCAGGTCAGAGACAATCAGCTTTTGTCCGCGCAGTTTGTGGGCGCGCTTGACGCGTGTGGCCAGCACGGGATGATTTTCAGCGGCATTGGCTCCGATGATGATGACCAGGCCGGCTTGCTCGATGTCTTTGATCGCCCCGGTGTCGCCGCCATAGCCGACGGTGCGGAAGAGTCCGGTAGTTGCCGGCGCCTGACAGTAGCGCGAGCAGTTATCCATGTTATTGGTTCCGATAACTGCCCTGGCCAGCTTTTGCATCAGATAGCTTTCCTCGTTGGTGCATTTGGAGGATGAGATGAAAGCAAGCGAATCGGGACCGGAGGCGGCTTTGATTTCAGCAAACCTGCGTGCTACAAGATCGAGAGCTTCATCCCACGAGGCTTCGCGGAAGTTTTCGCCTTCGCGGATCAGCGGCGTGATGAGGCGGTCGGGGCTGTTGACGTAATCCCAGCCGAACTTGCCTTTGACGCAGGTGGAGACGCCATTGGCTGGACCGTCCGCCGGTTCGACTTTGAGAATGTGACGGTCTTTGGTCCAGATATCGTAGCTGCATCCAACGCCGCAGTAAGTGCAAACGGTTTTGGTGCGCTTGATCCGCGACTCTCGCATCTGCGCTTCCAACTCAGAGAGCTGAAGAATTGCCCCGTAGCCGAGTTCCGGCTCGATGCCTTTGACTACATCGATCATGCCGTCCAGCGCCTGCCTGGGTAAGTTGGTGAAATATCCTGCTTCCCCAATCATCGACTTTTCCATCAGCGCATTGCAGGGACAAACGGTGACGCAATGGCCACAGGAGACGCAACTCGATTCGCCGATGGACGCGCCGTTATCCCACAGAACGCGGGGATGCGCGGCTTCCCAGTTGATGCTGAGGGTTTCGTTTACTTGCAGATTTTGGCAGGCCTCGACGCAGCGCCCGCAAAGGATGCATTGGTTGGGATCGTAGCGATAGAAGGGATTGGTCGAGTCCACTGCGTAGGGTTTGGGCTTGTAGGGAATCTCCTGGTGCTCGATGGCGAGCAGAGCAGTCGTATTGTGCACAGTGCAGTTTTCGTTGTTGTTGTCGCAGACCGTGCAATAGAGCAGATGATTGCCGAGGATGCGGTCAAAGGCCTCGCGTTGCGCGGCATTGGCGCGAGGCGAAGCCGTGACGACATTCATGCCTTCGGAGGCGAGCGTTCCGCAGGCGCGAACGAGCTTGCCGTCCAGTTCGACCATGCAGGTATCACAGGTTTGGATCGGTCCAAGCTGGGGGTGATAGCAGACTTGCGGAATCTTAACGCCGCTGCGATTGATTGCGTCGATCAGGCGCTCTCCTGCCTGGATATCCTGCCGCTTGCCGTTGATGGTACAGGTCATGGGGAAGCCTGCCCTCCTTTGCAGTTTCTTTGACGCTGGTACGCCTATGCGGGTTGCAGATGCTCCATGCCAAGTTTCAGCCTGATCAATTCCCGCGTCCGTCTAAGGCTTTATGACGGCTTCTTCTTTGGGGATTGCGTTCAGCATCGCTTCGCCGGCATTGAGGTGCTGATCCACCAGGCGCGCAGGAGTATGGGCCAGCCATTCGGCCAGGGAGATATCTTCGTAATAGGGCGTCGGGAAGACTTCGATAAAGACCAGATCCGAGTCTCCGGTGTTCTCGATGTAATGGGGCTGCGACTTATCGACGTAGCCTACATCGCCCTCCTCGAAGTCCATGGTCCGGGCGCGCGCGCCGGCGGCAAATATCGTCATCCGGCCGTGGCCGCTGACGTAGTATTGCCACTCATCCTCGTTGGGATGCCAGTGCAGCTCGCGCAGGCCGCCGGGCTTGAGGGTGACGATGGCCGCTGCGATGTTGGTCGCCGGCCATACCTTACGGTCAACGATTTTAACCTCGCCGCCTTTGGCCTTTTTATTCGGCTTCATCTGGCTGGGCTTGAAGTCGAAGCTGTGCGGCACCTTTCCTGTTCCAGCTTCAGCGGCTTGCTGCTCGTCGGAAAGCGCGCCAGGAAGCGGCCGCGCGAAGATAAACAACTCTTTCTGCGGCGCGTGGGTAAATGGGTTCTCGGTGGCATCGAAGTTCTTGGCCAGCACCTCTGGAGGGGTGTGCGCAATCCAGTCGGTCAGCAGAAAGGTTTCGAACTCATTGAAGTTGCCGTCGTCGAAGACCAGCAGAAAGCGCGCGCCATCCGGGCTGAGACCCTGTATCGAGTGCGGAATGCCGCCGGGGAAGATCCAGAGGTCTCCCTCGTTCACGTCGCTTATGTGGCTGCGGCCCTCCTGATCGACTGCCGTGATGCGCGCGCTGCCGTAGAGCATCAGCGCCCATTCCGCACCCACATGCCAGTGCAGTTCGCGGACGCCGCCTGCGATCAGACGCATTTCTACGCCGGCCATTTTCTTCGAGAGAGGCAAATCGCGCACGGTTACCTGGCGCGTCCATCCGCCATCCTCGAGGCGCTTGTGGGAGAGCGAAAAAGAGTACTTGAATGGAGGCTGGCCGCCTGCATCCGTCTCCGGCGCCCAAACCGAATCGGGGTTCTGTTTGTCGAGCACTGTATTGTTGGGGCCAGGCTCGGTCTCGTTGGGGAAGTGATGGTCAGGAGAACGCGGAACCTGTTTTTCTTGCGCGCCTGCCGCTTGCAAACCTGCGGCTACGGCCAAGGCAGCCGAGCCCGCGCCGATAAATTCTCGCCGGGAAAGATCGTTTGGCATACGGTTCTCCTTTGTTGGTTGAGGGGGAATCAACTAACTACACAAGGCCGTTGTCCGTTTTGAAGCACCTTTGGGGAATGCGGGGTCAGAACCGGAATTTATCTCTTGCTCGTCCGGCCACAAGAGGATATACCCGCGATTCCACGATGCGCAATCTTTCTCGTGTCCTTTTGTTTCTTCACAAGGTCTTTAACTCCGGCTTGCTGCGGGAAGGCAGCGAAATTCTCCTGCATAAACAACAAAGCGGCGTCCGCGCAGGAAGCCGACCAGGGTCAGCCCCAGTTCGCGGGCGAGCTTGACGGCCAGGCTGGAAGGCGCGGAGACTGAAGCCAGAATCGGGATGCCCGCCGCCAGCGCTTTTTGCACAATCTCAAAACCGCCTCTGCCGCTGACCAGCAGAACGTGACAGGAGAGCGGCAACTGCTGCTGGAGCAGCGCCCATCCGGCGATTTTGTCGACGGCATTGTGGCGGCCGATATCCTCGCGCAGGGCGAGGAGTTGGCCGCTCGAGTCAAAGAGCGCGGCAGCGTGCAGGCCGCCGGTGCGGCTGAAGACTGCCTGCTCGGAGAGAAGAGTCTCGGGCAACCGGCACAGGACTTCAGGATCGAGGCGGAAGCTGGTGCCGGGTTGGCGCAGGCCGCGGACCCGGATGGCGTTGATGGACGCTTTGCCACAGATGCCGCAACTGGACGCGGCGAAGAAGTTGCGTTGCAAGTCTTCGGAATTGAAGTCCGTGTCCTTCAACTCGACTTCCACGACGTTGCTGCTCAGGCCATTTTCCGGCGTCCTGGCGCGAAGGCCGGCGATCTGCTGCACAGACTCAATGATCCCTTCGGTCAGCAGGAATCCAGCCGCGAGTTCGAGATCATGCCCTGGGGTCCGCATGGTTACTGTAATGGGGACGCTGCCGACGCGAATCTCCAGCGGTTCTTCGGCAGCAAGGGAGTCTTGCACTGAGCGCACACGCCCGTCTTCCCATTCGGTAACTTGCGTCAGCTCGACACTTCGCTCTGGTGGGCGCATCCTTGGTCCGTCCTGCCATACCAACTAGAGGCTGTTTCCTCAGGGGCTAAAGCCCACGATTCTATTCCTTCTTTTGCGGCACGGCTGAAGCCGTGCCCTTTCAAAACCGGGTTATGAAACAGCTTCTAGACGTTGAAGCACACAAAACAATCTGTCAAGGCGAGTGGGATGGAATTCTCCTGAAGGTCCAGCGTTGCCGCGAGTCAACTGGCTATCTCTGGAACTGGTTGCATAAGTCCAATCCAGGGAGCCGAAAGACATCCCTCAGGGGCTGAAGCCCTCGATTCTATTCCGTCTTTTGCGGCACGGCTGAAGCCGTGCCCTTTCAAAACGCATTCATGCAACCAGCTCCAGTTTATGCAACCAACTCCAGGCTGTGGCTCAGTTTTTATGCAACCAACAGCCAGGCTGTGGCTCAGTTCTGCGGCTCACGCAGCGGTACCTGCCGGTCAATGGAAAACTCAACCTTCAGGGATGCGCGAGCGCTGCCCATGCAAACGAAAACCTTCTTTGGCCCATTGAATCCGTAGCTCACATGCGCGACTCCATCCGGATCGATCCTGGTGACCACGGGCGGGTCGGGATTCACGTCGTGCAGGTCTTTGGCATCTATCAGGGATGCGGTTGCCGCAACCACTTTTTCGTGCGCTGCGCTATCAAGGGCAATCGGAACCTGCAAATCGGAGTTAAAGTTGTTTCGGCCACAGCCCGCTTCGAGACCCGCGATCACGTTGTCTCGCGTGACCACCTCTTCGGCGAGTACTGGGTTGGCGCGGTAAACGCGGTAGAAAAAATCGTAGGCGCTCGACTTCCGGTCGGGGGGGCGGATCATGTTCACATGATTTGCATGAATCTCCTGCGGCGGCGTGGTCACATCGCATCCATAGGTGGCGCTGAAGTAGCTGACCACGCGGGCATGTGCCCGGACGAGATGGCCAAATCCATCTTCGGGCATGGTGTCTTCGGTTTCATAGGCGCAGAAGCGATGAATCCCATTGACGGAGTCGCGCCCGCGCCAGTTCTTTTCGAGGTCGGTGAGGAAGGAGTTGTCGCTTGCATCGCTGAGATCGTTGAGCAGCGGGTCTTTGTCGTAGATGGAGGCGATGCGCGCGACCTTTGAACCCTCATGCGGGGTTCCATAGGAGACGATGAACCTGACTTTCGCGGCTTCGGCGGGATGCCGCAAGAGCATCTCCTCGGTGAGGATGCCACCCAGGCTATGGGCGAGGAAAACCACCTCGCGATGCTCCCAGACGTGGTCTTTTTTGAGGCGCGCCCAGAGGAGATCGGCCAACTGCACACTGGACATTTTGCCGTTGGAGGAAGGCGTGGGATACTCGGCAACTTCAACGTCGGAATAGGCGAAGCGCGGGTCGGTCCGAATCATGTCCGGCCAATAAGCGCCGTTCGGCGCGCGCCACGACTCTCGGTCCCCGTGAATGCCGTGCACAAAAACAATGACTCTTGGGCGCAGCGCAGGGGCTTGAGCAAAGAACGGAGGAGCGCAGAACAGGAGGAAAAAAACGACCGGAACAAGCTTGATTTTCATCTTCATCGACGGGTTCTACTTATCTGAAATCCGGCCTGCCGGTGGCGGATTCCGAAGTTGGTAATTCCAGTTTATCGCCAGGGCAGAGAAGCGAGACCGGATCGGCGCCAGAAAAATCCGCATAACTCAAGTAGCTATGATGCTTGCAGATTTATAGGCTCATCGGTGAGAATTACGTCA
>CAZHKN010000163.1:0-2823 GCA_964532725.1 uncultured Occallatibacter sp. | reverse complement strand
TATCTCCAGGCATTCAATGGAAAAAATCGTAATCAGCCCGGACGAGCTTGCGGAGATCACGCGGCCTGCCGAAGAGCCGGCGAAACTGTCTGCCAAGCTTCCCTCCCCCATTCCGTGGTGGGCGGTGGCGAGCCTTTCGCCATTGGTGCTGTTGTTACCGCTCTTGTGTGTTGTGAGTGTGCTGTTTCGAGTTGCCGTGCGCGGACTCCCTCCGCGGAACCGACATGCGTGGGATGCGTGCTTTGCCACTTTGTTGGCCATCAGCGGTGTTCTGACGTCAATCGCCGTGGTACTTGCGTTTTCCCTGCACCCGATGCCTTCGACGGTGAGCCAGGGATTGACCGAGCTGGATAGCCGCAACGCTTTTCCCGCATTGCCCGCGGCGCAGCAAATGACCGCCGAGTCGGTATCCACTGAGTTGAAGCCGCTGGTGACGGTGATTTCGCCGGTGCAGCGGAACTGGTTTTCAAAGAGCGACGGCCCCTCAGCGGCCTTTGGCGCGGGAATCCTGCTGCAGGCGAATGGCGACGGCTATCTGATTGCCACCGCGCGGCATGTGGTCGATGGCGGACTCGGCAAAAGCAAGGAAACACGCGCAATGGTGGCTTCCGCCTCAGGCACCTGGGCGACGGCGGAGGTGGTGGCGCGCCATCAGAATCTGGATATGGTGCTGCTTTGGCTGCCCCGCGCGGAAGGCAAGGCAAACTTCACCCTGCCGGTTGCCGCGCTCAAGCACTTGAAGGGCGGGGAGTCGATTTTTGTCATTGGACATCCCCAAGGGCTGCGCTTCACCTTGAGTACGGGAATTATCTCCCGGATGGATCAGGATACGATCCAGATCTCCGCTCCGGTGAGTCCAGGGAACAGCGGCGGACCGCTGTTCAACGACCGCGGCCAGCTTGCCGGGATTGTGACCTCGATGGTGGATAGAAACCAGAGTCCCAACGCCGAAAACCTGAACTTCGCGGTTCGCGCGGATGCTCTGCTCGATACCGGCGGGTGGTCATTTTCCGGGCAGGGACGCCGTTATCTGACATCTTTCCAGCAATCCCAACCAAAAGATCAAAACTGAGGCAGAGAATCAATGGCCACGATCAATGTAACCGTCTATGACTCGACAGAAAACAAACGGGTGCCCGTGGAATTGCCCGACGACGCACCCTGCAACAAGATCATCGCGGTGTTGGTGGAGAAGCTTCGCCTGCCGACGAACGGCCCGGATGGCGCTCCGCTGAGTTACAAGTTTCATCACAAAAACTCAGGACGCCAGGTGCAGGATTCGCAGACGCTGGCCGAGGCACAGGTGGCCGAGGGTGACATTCTCCGCCTGCAACCGGAGATTACCGCAGGAAAACGATAGGAGAGCAGCATGGCCACCGTCTCCCGCATTGAACCCGGCGAAGACAGATACAGCCGGCTGCGCCTGATTCCCTGGTGGGACCAGACGCGCATCGCCGCGTGCCGGGTTCTGGTGATTGGCGCTGGGGCCTTGGGCAACGAGATCCTGAAAAATCTGGCCCTGCTGGGTTTTCGCCGCGTGGTGGTGGTGGACCTGGACCGGATTGAGCTGTCGAATCTGTCGCGCACTGTGTTATACCGCAGCGAGGATGTGGGCGAACAGAAGGCCGTGGCGGCGGCGCGCGCCTTCCGCGAATTGGCTCCCGATGCCTTGGTGCAGCCGATTGCGGCTCATGTGATGCACTCCTGCGGGTTGGGAATATTTGAGTGGGCCGATGTGATTCTGGCGGGCCTGGACAATCGCGAGGCGCGGCTGTTTATCAACCGCGCGGCGTGGAAGGTGGGACGTCCCTGGATTGACGGCGCGATTGAAGGCATCAACGGCGTAGCGCGTGTCTTTGTGCCCGGCCAGCCGCCCTGCTACGAGTGCACGCTCGGCGAGGTGGATTGGGCAATCCTCGACCGGCGCATGTCCTGTAATCTGCTTGCCCATCGCTCGGACGCCAAAGGCAAGGTGCCGACCACGCCAACCATCTCATCGATCATTGCCGGGATTCAGGTGCAGGAGGCGGTGAAACTGATTCATGGACTGCCGACGCTGGCCGGCAAGGGCTTTGTATTCGAAGGACTGCATCATACTTCGTACACGGTGGAATACACGGAAAATGCCGACTGCATGAGTCACTATACCGTTCCAGAACTGGTGCGCTTGCCGGAGGCTTCGTCGGCGTGGACGATCGAAGGGCTGTTCGAGAGAGCGAGGCGCGACCTGGGCGAAGCTGAGATCGCACTGGAGTTCAGCCGGGACGTGATCTGGCGTCTGGTCTGCCCGCGCTGCGGCGCCTGCGAAGAGCGTTTTGCGGCTGTCGGCAGCGTTCATTACGACGAAGGCGCCTGCCCGGTTGACGGTTGCCAGCGAGTGGTGGAGACAATTCATGGATACGACGGCAGCCAGCCCTGGGGGAAACGCAAGCTCACCGAGCTTGGATTACCTTTGCTGGACATCTTTGTAGCGCGCAGCAGTGAACGCGAGATTGGCTATCTGCTCGACGGAGACCGCGCCGCTGTGCTCGGCGCGGTTGCCTTGGAAGGGAGCAAGCGGCAATGAAGAAGATTGCGAACCGGGCAAAACACGATGCCAAGCCGGCAAAGGGGTTTGATCTGCGCATGAGCTGCGAGGCCGCGCGGGCGATTCGCCAACATGCGCGCGGCTCCAGCAAAGCCGAGGTCTGCGGCGTGCTGGTGGGGTCGGAACAGGAAGGCGCAACCATTGTCGAAGCCAGCATTCCGGGCGCAAATGCCGTGCAAGGGGGCGCGCACGTCACCTTTACCCAAGACACCTGGGAACACATCTACCGCATCAAG
>CAZHKN010000162.1:0-11484 GCA_964532725.1 uncultured Occallatibacter sp. | reverse complement strand
ACCAGCCGATGCCGCCGGTGTTGGACTCGAAATGCGACCAGGTATAGCGGCCGAAGCCAGTGAAGTATTTGTTCAGGCGGCCACGGTAAGAGACGTCCATGCCGTCGCCCTCGAAGAAGCCCTCCGGCTGCATCTGGCGGATGCGGGCATAGGCCGGGTTGGGGCGTTCGGTGTAATCGGACTCGGGTGTCGGAGCGTTGATGTCCACGCTACGGAACTCGTCAATCCCGCGTACCGAGTAGACGCTGACGATGCCGGTGGCTTTTTCACCCAGTTGGCGCTCGATCGAGAGGCCGTACTGGATCTGATAGGGAAGTTTGGCGTTGGGGGCTAGCTGGACCAACGCAGGGGGCTGCCCGGTGAGAGTCTGGCAACTGGTTATGGGATAACAACTGCTGCTGGGGTCTGCCGGGTTCAGCGAGAGCAGGATGGCGCGGCGGCGGGCGTCTTCGTAGCGCACCAGATCGAGGATTGGGCCGGAGCCGAAGCGGTCGTAATAGATGCCGCCGCCGCCGCGCAGGACGGTCTTCGAGGCATCGTCGAGCACCCAGGCAAAGGAGACGCGTGGAGAGAAACCTAGCCGCCGGGTAGCGAGAAAGTTCTGCCAGTCATAGCGCAGCCCCGGTGTGATGGCGACGCGGCTATTGAGCTTGAACTGATCCTGAACGAACGCGCCCATCTCCTGTTGGTGATAGATGAAGTGGGTGTCGCCGGTGTTCTCTGAAAAGGCGGAAGGCAGGTTGGCGGTGTAGTTTTGCAAGGCCGTTTGCAGCACGGTGACGCCGTCGGCTGCGATTGTGGGCGCATAGGTGTAGGTGCCAAGGGCGTTGGTGTTGTCGTCAAAGGCGCGGCGGCTGATGTGGGGGGTGCCGATGCCTGCTTTAACCAGGTTGCGGCCATGGGTCCAGGTGGCCATATCGTAGACGCGGAAGTTGTATTCGGTGCCGAAGTTGTCGCCCTGCGCCGATTTGTCGCTGAAGTCGCCGCTGACGTTGACGCGCGGTGCTTCGGCGACATTGCTGTTGCGGCTGGAGTCGTGCTCGGCGACCGCGGAGAACTGGTTGAGCAGCGTGGCAGAGAGCGTGGAATCGATATGGACGACGGTGTCGTCTTCACGGTACTCGCGGTTCTGCCCGGTTGCGGCAAGCGATTGTCCACCGACGCCCTGATTTTGGCCGGTCCAGTCCTGATAGCTGTACTGGGCGTAGGCGGAGTGGCGGTCGCCATACTGGTGCGCGGCGCGGATGCTGAACTCCGTGTCGCGCGTGGGCGCGGGAACATTGGCGGTTAAAGGAACGCCATCCGGGTTCGAGGCAGAGTAAACGGTGGCATTGACCACGGAGTCCAGATCTTCTTCGGCGCGGTTGACGGTGGCCAGAAAACTGCTCTTCTTGGCGAAGAAGATTGGTCCGGTGACGTTGCCCTCGTAGACGCGGCGCTGCTCGAAGGGTTTGGAGGGAGCAAGGGCATTCTGCGCATTCAATGCCGAGTCGCGGAAGAGAAAGTTGAACTGGCCGTGGTAGTGGTCGGCGGCGGATTTGGTGACGATCTCCATCTGCCCGCGGCCCGGCCAGTAGTATTGCGCCGAGTAGGGATCCTGGTTGATGCGCACCTCTTGCACGGCGGAGGCGGAGACGGTGGCGCGGTTTGCCTCTACGCCATCCACCAGCAGGCCTGCGCCGCCCGTGGCCGTCGCGCTGTCGTCGAGAAAGGCGCTCATTGCCGTGGCGTAATCGTTATCGAAGATGGGCAGCGACTTCAACTCCACGGAAGTCATCACCGAGGAGTCGCGATTTTCTTCCGGCGCGGTCAGGTCTTCGCTGGACTCGGCGCTGACGCGGATATTGGTGGCCAGCGCTGCTACGGGCAGCGCGATCTTGAGCGGCGGGGCCAACGGGGATGCAGTCGGAGAGCCGACCTGGACCGGTGTGCGCACAGCATCAAAGCCGGGCGCGGTAACCACCAGCGTGTAGTTGCCTGGGTGGGGCGCGCTGGCCTTGAAGCTGCCGTCATTCGCGGATTGCAGCGTGGCGGCTACTGCTCCGTTGGCGTCGATCAACTGCACCTGCGCGCCGGGAATGATGGCGCCGCTTGAATCGGTTACCGTGCCACGCACGGAGGGCGCGGCAGGCTGCGCAGTGACGGCGGGATTGCAGGCCAGAACGGCAGTGGGCGCAACAAACAACAGTCCGGCAGCGAAGGCATAAAGGCGCATCATATCTCCAGAAATGAATCGATGAATTTGAAAATGACACTAGATTCAAGAGACGCAGCAGGCGGGCAAAACGCTCATGAGGTAACGTTATCGGGCCGCAAGGCCGCGATCCACTCCTCGGGTGAGTCAACCAGAACATCCGGCGGATTGTTGGCGAGGGTCTGCGGAGACAGGCCGAAGGTGCAGCCGATGGACCAGGCGCCGGCATTTTGCGCGGTGCGAATATCGACCTCGCTGTCGCCGATCATCACCGTTTCTTCGGGCTTTGCGCCGGCCTCGCGCATCAGGGCCAGCAGCCCCTCCGGGTCAGGCTTTTTGGTGGGGAAGCTGTTGCCGCCGTAGATGCTGAAGAGATGCGGCGTGAGGCCCAGCGCCTCGCAGATGGCCTGCGCCGGACGAACGGGCTTGTTGGTCAGCACGGCGAGGGTGGGTGAGCCGTTGTGGCTTGCTGCGGCCAGCGCGGCCAGCGCCTCGGGAACTCCTGCGTAGACGTAGGTAAAGTCAAGTTTGTGCTCACGGTAGTAATCGAGGAAGAAGACATACGCCGTCGCCAGAAATTCCTCGTCTACGGGCACGCCGTCTGCGGCTGCAAAACCTCGCCGCATCAGCATCAAAGCGCCGTCGCCGATGAATCCGCCGATCTCCGCATCGGGCAACGGCGCGCGGCCAAAGTGCTTCAATGTTGCGTTGACGCTGTTGGCCAGATCCTGTGCCGAGTCGATCAGCGTCCCGTCCAGATCGAAGACCAGCAGTTTGAGCGACGTGACGGGGATAGGGCGAAAGATTCGGATCATAGTCTCCAGTCTAAAACGCTTACGACCTCGGCCAGAAGTGGGCTTCGCTTGCGGCCTTGAGCCGTTCCGCCGCTCCCTCGGGCGTGATGTCGCGCTGCGGCATTCCCAGCATCTCAAAGCCGACCATGAATTTGCGCACGGTGGCCGAGCGCAGTAGCGGCGGATAGAAATGCGCGTGGAAGTGGGCCTCGGGATGGGCTTCGCCATCGGTCGGCGACTGATGGAAACCCATCGTATAAGGAAAGCTGGTCTCGAAGAGGTTGTCGTAGCGCGTGGTCAGGCGCTTCAGGGCATCGGAGAGTCCGTCGCGCTCGTCGGAAGTTAGCTCCGGCAGCGCGCCAAGGTGACGGCGCGAGAGCAGCAGCACTTCAAAGGGCCATGTCGCCCACCAGGGGACGAGAGCGGTGAAGTGGTCGTTTTCGAAGAGGATGCGTTCCCCGGCTTTTTGTTCGGCGGCGAGGTACTCGCAGAGCAGGCAGCAGCCGGTGCTTGCCAAGTGCTGGCGTTGGGCGGCGGTCTCGATAGCCGGCTCATCCGGGACGAAGCTGGTGGACCAGAGCTGACAGTGCGGGTGGGGATTGCTTGCGCCCATCATCGCGCCGCGATTCTCGAAGATCTGCACGTACTTGATCCAGTCGTGGCTGGCCAACTCCTGGAATTCGCTGGTCCAGGCATCAACGACACGGCGAATCTCATCACGGGTCATGCGGGCCAGGGTCAGGCTGTGGTCGGGATGAAAGCAGAGAACCTTGCAGATGCCGCGGGCGGGCTCGGCGATGAGCAGGGGTGAGGCAGAGGCAGCAGATTCAGAGGCATCGGGCAGCAACGCCGCGTAATCGTTTACAAATGTAAAAACGCTCTCGTATGCAGGGTTGACCGCTCCGCCGGCGCGCGGATTGCCGGGGCAGAGGTAGCAATCGGGGTCGTGCGTGATCGCCGATGGAGCTGCTTTTTGCGCCACTTCTCCCTGCCAGGGCCGCTGGGTGCGGTGTGGTGAAACCAGAACCCAGGATTGCCGCAAGGGATTCCAACGGCGATGCGGAGATTGACTCTTGCTTTCCATGCCTGCTCCTGAATAAACCCGAGAAAAAATTGAAAATGAGTGCTGGATTTATTTTAGAGCGGCGGGTTGGGTAGGTCGAATGGGAGCTGGGTTTGTATTTTGGCTGTCATTTCATCGCGTTCGAGAAGGCGACATTCGAGGACTTACTTCGGCGAGGAACCATAACTATCAGAATACAAAATGGTTGAGGCAATCGACGCCTGGATTCTTGGATTGAGATGCGCGTTTCCGGTCGGAGTCAAAGACGCCGGACAGACCGACTCAATGCTGCCAACGGGAGCTTCAGGGTAACGAAGAAAGCACCGGCATCGCCGATGCGCCACTCTGTTAATCAATTGGTAACTGCCGAGTTGCCATCCGGAAGTTTCAAGTTTGACAAATCTCGCCGCAGGTGTTGATCAATTGGTTTGGATCGCTCGCGGTTTTCAGTTGCGCGGAGCTGCGGTAATGCAGTCAAACATTCGGTTGCCGCGCTTTTCGCTCGAGCCTATATTGAAGGGGGTTCCATTTGAAGAGAACGATGGTTTCTTAGAGGATACCGCGATGACGATTCCTGAAACGCTCTACGTAGATCACAAGCGTCTGGATCAATACGTCGAACGGATCACCGAGCCACTCAAGTACGACAAGGTCCCTGAACTGGAGGTCAAGTTTGGGTTGACTGATCTCGGGGTTGCGCTCAAGCAGCGGCGGGAGGGGCGACCGCTCACAACGTACGAGAAGATCGAGCTGCTGAGACGGTATCTCTGGCGCGAAAACGAGCTTGAGCACGGACGATTAGGGGGCCGAGCCATCTTCGGTCAGGTTCGAAAGGTATTCCACGAGGAGAATTGCCGGGCCACCAAAGTGAAACTGCCTGCGACCTCTCCTGAGGAGATTGTAGCGTCGCGCGGATACCGAGAGCCGGGCTATTGGGAGGAAGAGTTCCTCCGCATTGGGAGATTTCGACAAAGTGAGGATGAGGCGTTACGCCGAGCCAAGTTCGCAGGGGAGCGGCGAGCGTACGAGACGGCATTGGCACGAGCAAGAAAGGAACTTCTGGGATTCAATGGGGTCAACGTATGGATCTCGTCACAGACCGAGGCCGTTGAGAAGGTCGCGGACTCTTTGTTTCTGTTTGAAGATTTTTCGAGAGGGGATGAAAACACCTACGGCGCCGTATCTTCATACAGTGCACTGGTGGTAATCTTTGACGACCTTCGTAGTGAGCTGAAGAAGACAACCCTGGCGTCGATCGACTTAGGTGAAATAAGGAATCCGGTGGCTGAATTTCACCAGCGCTTTGCGGCGGACCCTGTTCGCGCACTCGAGGAAAAGGGCGGGATCGTCACCGTCTCGCGTGAGGTCTATGTTCTTTACCGCATCAGGGAAACCGTGCTGTATCCGCTCCATGGGGTCGAGACTGCGGGCACATTTGCATACCCGATTGTTATCGCGGCCGAGCGATGAAGCGGTAAGTATGGATATTCGTGCAGGGGAATCGCTTGATCGCTGGAGATGGATCGCACGCCGGTTCCCGTCGCCAGCAACCGTAGTCGGAATTCTGAACTAGTCCTGAGAAATGCCGTTGTTGCTCCCTATATTACGTAGAGTCGGCGGCCAGAAAATGCTCCACTACCGAAACAGGGCCGATTGGAGACAAAAAAGAAGCCACCCCGTTGAAAAATGAAAGCTGCGGGCGATTCAATTGACCGTCAAGCCGTTGGCACCAGAATCTCAGTGATCAACTGCTCTTCGGGCGTGGTCTTCGGATCGTTCAAATAGCTCTCGATGGCAAACTCATCGCGCTGTGGAATCTGCTTCTCATCGACGAGCTGCCAGACGCGGTCGGAAACCTTGAGCAGTTTCGATGACTGGGAGGATTGGGAAGCGGATCAGCTTGAGAGAGAATTCCCTCAGAGGCTAAAGCCGCAATCATTTTGTGTAGATAATGTACGGGCTGAAGCCCGTACCCTTCAAACTGTACCACTGCTTAAATTACCAACCTGTCGCTTGAGACGGAAGTGTCCGGTAGAATGGGCGCATGGAAAAGAAGCATAGAGTGCTCATCGCTGCTTTGGCTCTGCCGTTGGCAGTTGTTTCCACCGCGAGCCCAAGCGCTGCCCAGACGGCTGAGGCCGCCACGAAAGCGGCAATTGCACGGGTGCGGGCGACGGACCCCAAGATCCACGCGGTAATCGCTCTCGACCCCACGGCGCTGGATCAGGCCCGCGCTATCGACGGGCGCAAGGGGGCGCACGGCCTTCTCTACGGATACGCGATCCTGATCAAAGACAACATTGAGTCTGACGGGCCGCTTCCCACGACCGCCGGCAGCATGGCTTTGCTTGCGAACGTAACCCATCGCGACGCGCCGCTGGTTGCGCGGTTGCGTACTGCCGACGCTGTAATTCTGGGCAAGACCAACCTTTCGGAATGGGCCAACATCCGCTCGAATTCTTCGATCTCCGGCTGGAGTGCGGTGGGCGGCCAGACGCGCAATCCCTTCGCGCTCGATCGCGACCCATGCGGCTCCTCGTCGGGCAGCGGAGCGGCGGTGGCGGCAGGCGAAGTGGAGGCCGCGATTGGCACCGAGACAGACGGATCGATTACCTGCCCGGCGGCAATCAATGGCGTTGTGGGGCTCAAGCCCACGGTGGGCCTGGTCAGCCGCAGCCGCGTCGTGCCCATCAGCCACAGTCAGGACACCCCCGGCCCCATCGCCGCCGATGTGACCACCGCGGCTCGGGTCCTGGCTGCCATCGCCGGTCCAGATCCTGCCGATCCAGCCACGAAGGACGCTGACGTGCATCTCTCCGACTATCTGGCCGGACTCAAACCCGGTTCGCTGAGCGGCGTGAGGATCGGCGTGCTGCGCTTTGCAACCGGCTGGTCCGCAGAGACGGACAAGGTCTTCGAGAAGGCGCTGGCCGTGCTCAAGGCGCAGGGCGCTGTCCTTGTCGATATCACCGAGTTGAAGGGCCGCGAGAAACTGGGCGAAGAGGAGACGCTGGTGCTGAATACCGAGCTGAAAGCGGATCTGAACGCCTATCTGGCCACCACGCCCGCAGCGGTGAAATCGCGCACGCTCGCCGACCTGATCGCTTTCAACACAGAACATGCCAACCGGGAACTCGCGCTCTTTGGGCAAGAGACTTTCATCAAGGCCGAGGCCACCAAAGGGCTCGATGATCCGGCGTACAAAGCTGCGCGCGCTGCGTCGCTGCGAACCGCTGGAGCCGACGGTATTGATGCGATGCTCACCAAGGACCACCTCGATGCTCTGGTCTGTCCGACGATGCCCCCGGCCTGGAAAATCGATGCGGCCAACGGAGATCAGATCGGTGGAGCGGGCGCGGGTGGACTTGCGGCAGTCGCGGGTTATCCGCACCTCACGGTACCCATGGGAGCGGTGTTCGGGCTCCCCGTCGGACTCTCCTTCATTGGCCCGGCCTGGAGCGAAGCGCGGCTGCTTAGCTACGGATATGGGTACGAGCAGGCATCCAGGGCAAAGATCACTCCGCGCTTCCTGCCATCCGTGGAAGCCGAGGCTCCTGTCGCTCCGCTTCTCGAACCGCTGCAACGCTGAAGCAAGGGGCGCGACATATCCGTGGATGCTGCTGGTCAGGCGGTTGGAATCAGAATCTCGGTGATCAACTGTTCTTCCGGAGTGGTCTTCGGATCGTTGGGATAGTGTTCAATTGTGAAATCATCGCGCTGCGGAATCTGCTTTTCCTCGACGAGATGCCAGACGCGGCCGGAGACCTCGGGCAGCTTGGAGTAGGACCCGGTCCAGACGAAGCGGCTGTATTTGCCGCCGGGGAATTTGGTGTATTGCAGGCCTTCGGGTATTTCAGCAGGCGGCGCGGCGAGTGAGACTCCGGCGCGGTAGGTATCCGGCCTCATTTTGTAGAGGCTCAGGTGGCCGGTGACCCGATTTTTTTCGGCTATCGCCGGGAGGGCCCGGTGCAGTTCCTGCCAGCAGGGCTGGGCGGTCTGGCTGAAGGCGCCGATCCGCTCGATGAAGAGATAATGGGTTTCAGGCCAGGTGACAATCTCCGGTTCTTCGGTCAGGCTCATGGGGAATCTCCTTTGCGGGCGGGAATGGCCGCGTTCGATCTTTGCGTTGAGCGCAGCCGTTTGGCCTTCGCAGAAAATAGTTCTACCATAGACGCTGACACCTCGACCAGAATCCAATCATGCTGACTGCCGAAGCTATCGTAACGCTGCACGACGACCGCGCCCGCTCCTGGCATCGGCAGCCTGCGGATACAGGCGTGGCCACTGAGGATTGGCTGGGAGCCGTCGAGCGCCAGCACCTGGCCAACTTCGATCTCTGGCACATTGAGGACGAGGCGCGCAGGCCCGGCGCGACGGATGCGCAGCTCGCCGACGTGAAGCGCCGCGTGGACCGCATCAACCAGCGCCGCAACGATCTGGCCGAGGAGCTGGACAGGTACCTGCTCAACTGGCTGGAGCCGCAACACCTGCCCGATCTGAGAGCGCCGCTGCACTCCGAGTCGCCGGGATTGATGATTGACCGGCTCTCGATTCTGGCGCTGAAGATCTATCACACCTGGGAAGAGACCGAGCGCGCGGGAGTGAGCGCCGGGCATATTCTCCGCAATAAGGAGCGGCTGGCGATTCTTGAAATTCAGCGGGCTGACCTGGCTGGCTGCCTGGACGACTTATGGCAAGAGACGCTGCTTGGAACCCGCTGCTTCAAGCTCTACCGCCAACTGAAGATGTACAACGACCCTGCGCTGAATCCTGCGATTTACAAAAGTGAACGTCTGTGAGCCGGCGTTTTCTTCAGGCGATCTTCAATTGCTCGTCAAGATGCGCATGATATTCATGCGCAGTCATCCGAGGAGCTATCTTCCATGCAGCGAGTTAGCAAGGTGCAATCGTTTTGCGGGTTCCCGCGCGTTTTTGACAGGAAGTTTGATTCCATGCACGGGAAAAACCCTATTCTTTTTTCTACTATTCCTGGAATTGCTGGCATCGCCATCTTCAATGACCGCTGCCGCCAACCGTTCTACTTGGATTGACTATCAGATCGCGACTTCTTCTTATAATTCCATCAATAGCGACTCCACCTCGATAGCTCTCGACACGCTGCACCAGCAGATATTTTCGGCGCAGAACGAAGTTGCTGACCCTCCAGGGGGCCATCGTGACGGCCGACGCGCTGAACTGCCAGTGCACAATCGCCGCGCAGATCGTGGAGCAAAAAAGGCGACTACGCGCTGGCTCTGAAGGGAAATCAGGGCACGTTGTATGACGATGTGATCTTGCTTCTCGACGATTCGGAGTTGAGAGTGAGCAACTCCGCACCGGTTGTCGAGGCCGATCAGGGACGCATCGAGAGGCGCACGGCGACGGTTTCCACCGAGATCGGCTGGCTCGAAAAACAGCACCAATGGCCGGGGCTGAAGGCCATCGGCAAGGTAGAGCGGAAACGGGAAACGGCGGAGAAAACCACCACCGAGACGGCTTACTACTTGCTCAGCACGGAACTGACGCCGGAGCGATTCAATGAGGTGGTTCGTCAACACTGGAGCATCGAAAACCGCCTGCACTGGCGATTGGACGTGGTCATGAACGAGGACCAGGACCGAACGCGCGCCGGAAATGGAGCGCACAATCTGGCCGTGCTCCGTCACATGGTCCTCAACGCCATGCAAAAGGAGGGATCCAAAGGCTCCCTGCGCGGAAAATTCAAACGTGCCGGATGGGATGACCGGTTCTTATTCAGACTCTTGGAGATGTTTTGAAATGCGTTTGCCCTGGCTTGTTCGGGGTCCCCCATTGACGAAAGCCGGGACAGTGCGTATAAAGAGTCCCTGAGCATAGATTTTCACAGGATTCGTTCGCTGGACGATAATAGGTGTAGACAGGCGGAGTCCTGAACGCTCGTATGACGGCAGAGTGATGATGCAAGAGGCTAGAACAGCGGCTCCAGGCCGCAACAAGAAGACTCCAGATCCGGCGCCGAAAGCCGGAAAACCCGCCGCGCCGCCAACCACAGGGCCGGCCTTTCAGCAGTATCAGGCGGCTGTGCAACTGGTGCAGCAGGGGCGGTATGCCAAAGCCCTGGCGGCTTTTGAGAAGCTGTTGCCCATTGCCCCCACAACCATTGTGGAGCGCTGCCGGATGTACATCGCTACCTGCCAGCGGCAGATGGAAGAGGCGCGACTCGAATTCAAGACCCCCGAGGAGCACTACGACTACGCGGTTTCGCAGTTGAATACCGGCTACTACGAAGAGGCGCGGGAGCAGTTCAACAATATTCTGGCAGGCCATCCCTCGGCAGATTACGCATTCTATGGCCTGGCATTGCTGGATGCCATCACCGGGCAGGCGCAGGATTGCCTGCGCCACCTGGCGCGGGCAATCGAGCTGAATCCGCGTAACCGGCTGCAGGCGCGCGTGGACAACGACTTCCAGAGCATGGTAGACGATCCCCGCTTTACCGAAATGCTGTACCCTGAGATTCCGTAAGGGCGCTTGTGAATCCTGTTTTTGCTGTGCGTGATGCTGCCGAAGACGTGTTCAACGACCCGCAGGCAGTGAAGCCTCTGCGCGTAGTGGCCATCGGCGGCGGTACTGGGCTGAGCACGCTCCTGCGCGGCATGCGCGGGCATGTGGCCGGTTTCCGGCAAGACTCCAATGAACAAGCGCTGATCGCCGACCTCGCCGCGGTGGTGACCGTGACCGACGACGGAGGCTCTTCCGGCCGCCTGCGCCGCGACTTCAACATGCTGCCGCCAGGAGACCTGCGTAACTGCATGGTGGCTCTGTGCGAGGAAGAAGACCTGCTGGTGCGGCTCTTTGGGCATCGCTTCCGCGCCGGCGACGCGCTGGAAGGCCACAGCCTGGGCAATCTCTTTGTCGCTGCGCTTACCGAGATTACCGGCGACTTTGCCCATGCCATCCAACTGGCCTCCAAGATTCTGGCCACGCGCGGGCGCATTTATCCAGTGACCACCGCGAACGCCACTCTGGTGGCGCGCATGGTGGATGGATCTCTGGTTCGGGGCGAGACCAACATTACCGCGAGCAAGGGGCAGATCGCCGAACTGATGCTCGACCCCGCGGATGCCGCGCCAATGGCCGAAACCCTGGAAGCCATTGAGCGCGCCGACCTGATCACCGTGGGTCCGGGTTCGCTCTATACCTCCTTGATCACCAACCTTCTAGTGCAGGGCATTCCCGCGGCCCTGGCCACCGCGCGCGGCGTGCGGGTCTACGTCTGCAACCTGATGACCCAGGCGAATGAGAGCCTGGGACTCACCGCCGCCCAGCACATCGAACGCATTTACGAGCACACACACGCTCCGATTTTCGATTATGCGCTGGTGAACACTGCGCCGTTTTCCGAGGACACGCTGGCCCGCTATGCGGCGCAGGGCGCGGAGCCGATTGTGGCT
>CAZHKN010000161.1:0-11562 GCA_964532725.1 uncultured Occallatibacter sp. | reverse complement strand
CATGACAGTTCATGCAGGTCTTGGTCGGCGGGATGCCCGCATAGCTCGACCGTTCGACCGTCACATGACAGTACTGGCACTGCAAGCCCAGACCCTGCACATGGTGCTTGTGGCTGAAAGGCACCGGCTGGTCCGCCCTCTGGCCCTGCCGGGTTACCCACGGCGAACGCTGCAATTCGTCCAGCGTTACCCCCAGGCCGATCACAATCAGCCCCGTCAACACCAGGCTCATGCGAGCCAAAGCATTGGAGCTGCGATCAAATATCTGCGCCATGCATGCTTTCCCAGTACCTGTTCAAGGTTGTGTCAAATGTGCGCGCTGTGTCAGCGGTCACACAGGTTGTGTTCAAAACCGAATCTTGGGCAAAAAAAGATGGGGAGACGCAAGTCCCCGAAAGATCAATACTACAGCCTGACATTGGGGCAGGACCACATTGCGCGACGATTTCTTGTGCAAAATCTTGTCGCGTACCATTTTGCAACCCGCTGAAAAGAAAACCCCTTGTGATTAGTCCCAATTCAGGCGTAACACCACCGACCCCCATTGACTGGTGTACCGGAGAGTGAGATGTTTGTCCCAAAAATAACACGCCGGTCCCTGCTTCGGCCATTGTTACCCGGCGGACCTCCATCCCGCCCGCAATGTCTGGCTTCTTGAACCGGCCTGTTCCAATTTGGAATCTGCGCAATGCCTCTCGTCCGGCGCCAGAGCAGCTCTTACTGCCTCGGCTCGGTATATGTTTCAGCAAAGGACTCATCGGGCGAAGACGACGGCCAGCCGACCATCACCAGGAATACATCCAGCACAAACAGGGCAATCGCAATGTCGTTGAACAGCGTTGCCTGCGCCAGATCTGGCCACAACTGGTTTGCCGCCCAGAAAAGAAACGCAATCGCCAGCAGGACGGCCTTCAACACCTCTCGCCATGCCGGCCGGTGAGCCGACTGGTAGCCCAGATATGCAACAGCGATCATCGCCAATGGGAATGCGGCCAGCACATCATGTGCGCGCGCAGGGAACAGCCCGGGAATGGCATCCCACACCAGCAGCACTCCAACACTGGCCAGCGTAAGTACACCAAGCACTACAGGGAATGCACGGTGTGCATAGTCAAGACGTTTGTACATGCGCTATTGTGGCTCATCCATCAAAAAGATGCCGTAAAGACCAAATCGAATGTCTCAATATGCGAAGCAAACAGATCTACCTGGGAGTATGGATTTCAGCCCCCCCCCGGGGAACACAGCCTGAATCGGGCCGCTGCCGCATTCGCCGGAACAGGCCGCAAACAGATTCTCGACACGAATCACCCCCGCGCCCGCGCTTGTGTAAGCTCTCGTAACCTAGCGATGCTTTAGAATTCATTTGGGCGGTTTAACCGATTGCCCTCTGCGAACAATTTTTCCCAGCACGGACCTGTCGTAGCCGACATGATCCGTAGGTCTCTCTTTTCACCGGAAAGCTCGGAAGGAAATGACCATGAAGTACGCGGGTTTGCTCGTCATGCCGGCTGGATTTTTTCTTACCATCGCCGCCATCCTCTTATTCCCTGCCCCTGCGCCGCGCGCCGCCTTTGTCTTCTGCGGGCTTGGGGTGGAAGCCCTCGGCCTCACCGTCGCCGTCCGCGGCCACATGGAGTTGCGCGGAGGCCGCGCCAATGACTGACGCCCTCTTCGTGCTCACCCTTGCCCTGCTGCTTCTTTCTCCACTAGCCATTGCTGGCGTTGCGCTCATTAATACCGGCCTGGGCCGTTCGCGCTCCGCTGCGCAATCGCTGCTCGGCTGTCTTGCTATCCTCGCCGTCACTGCCGTGGTCTTTGCCATCCTCGGCGCATCACTCACTGGCTCGGCAGGCGGCCCGTCCTTCTCCTTTTGGATCTCCGGCAAGCCCTGGAGTTTCATCGGCGCCGCGCCGCTCTTCCTCGCGGGACTTGATACAGCCCAGCCGCAGGCACAACTCGCGCTGCTCGCTGAGTTCTTTGCTGTCGCACTCGCCGGCCTCATCGCCTGGGGTTCGGGCGCGGATCGCCTCCGCCTCTCTGCGGGCATCGCCATTGCGGCCGTCCTCGCTGCCGTCGTCTTCCCCCTGCTTGCTCACTGGATCTGGGCCGGTGGCTGGCTCGCGCAGTTAGGCGACCACTTCGGCCTCGGCGCGGGCTTTCAAGACCCCGGCGGAGCAGCCACCATTCACGCCCTCGGCGGCATCAGCGCACTCGCCATCATCTGGATCACCGGCTCCCGCAAGGGAAAATTTCCCAAAGAAGGCCTCTCGACTGCGATGCCTGGCCACAACGCCGTCTATGTGCTCTTCGGCAGCCTGCTCTCGTTTATCGGCTGGATGGCCTTCAACCTCTCCGGCGCGATCCTCTGGCTGCACACGCCCGCATCCGCTCTCGCAGCAACCGCTATCAACACCCTGCTTTCCGCCTCGGCCGCGGTTATCGCAACCTTCGTCGTCACCCGCATCCGCTTCGGCAAGCCCGACGCCAGCCTCTGCGCCAATGGCTGGCTCTGCGGGCTGGTCGCCTCCAGCGCCTCCGCGGCTCTCGTCCCGCCCGCTGCGGCGCTCTTCATCGGACTCGTCGCCGGCATTGCCACGCCGCTGCTCGTCGAGCTCTTCGAGCTGGCTCTCTCCATCGACGACCCCACCGGCGCAGTCACTGTCCACGCCATCGGCGCGCTCTGGGGACTCTTCGCAGCCGGACTCTTCAGCAGCAACATCGGCCAGTTCACCGCCCAGCTTGTCGGTATCAGCGCCCTGCTCGGCTTTTTCTTTCCACTGATCTATTTACTCTTCGGGATTCTCAACCGCTTCGTCGCCTTCCGCGTCAACCCCGACGGCGAGCGCATCGGCATGGATCTCGACGAACTCGGTGGCGGCGCCTACCCGGAATTCGTGATTCATCGGGACGAGTCTTACCGCTGATTCTTCGCTGAGTCCTAAATGTCGGCTCGTTTCGATTGGCTGCTTCACAGAAACTGTGGGCGATTTTGGGGATTTCTGTAACTGATTGAATTTGGATTGGTTAGGAAGGGGTTCGACGGGACACAGTGGCACAGTTCCTGTGTATCTGTGGACTTTTCTTGGTTTAAGTTATTGAATTCAGGGTGGTTCCCGGCTTCCACAGTTTCACAGCCGGGATTTTTTTGCCGTGCCTGTTTGAGACTCCATTTGGTATTAGATAAGTATTTTAAGTTGAATCATTTGCGCTGATCGCCGTAGCGAGAAAACTGGACATCTACGCAGAGTTTTTTCATCAAAACTGCCTGTTTTTCGGCTGAAATTGCTTCGAAATTGGCGAAATTTGAGTCAATTTGCCTCGGTGCAGTTGTCAGCTATCAGCTATTAGTTATCGGGGAACTGCCGGCAGTGGTGCTCTCTATTTGGCAGTTTGCGCCCTGTGCTGGTAAATATCTGCAAACTCCACCTCCGGTGCGGTTGAGTGCTCGCTCTTCGCTTGCGTTGGGTTCGCGCTTTACTGCTTTTTGCAGGGAAAAGCGCAAGAATGCGGCATCCGGCACCCGGCTTGGCCCTTGCGACGATTCAGTCTTGATTGTGGAGTGAATTGTGGAGTAGAGTCCACATATGGAAACCATTCAGGTGGTTCTCGACAAAGAACTGTTGATTGCCGCGGACAACGCGGCGCGCCAGAGCAAGCAGAATCGCTCGCAGTTGGTGCGCGAGGCGCTGCGGGAACACCTGCTACGGCTGGAGTTGCAGGCGCGCGAAGAACGCGACCGCGAGGGCTACGCGGCCAAGCCGCAGACACTCGACGAATCAGCGGCGTGGGAGATGGAGGCCGCGTGGCCGCAGCGATAGCGCGGGGAGATGTGCGGCTGGTCAGCTTCAATCCTCCGGACAAGAGCAGGCCGGTAGTGGTGCTCACGCGCGACAGCGCCATTCGCTACCTGGCAACAGTTACGGTTGCGTCGATTACCTCGACGATTCGCGGTGTGCCTTCTGAGGTTGTGCTGGATGCGAAGGACGGGATGAAGACTCCCTGCGCGGTAAACCTGCACAATGCGGTTACGATCTCGCAGGAGCGGCTGGGCAAGCGCGTTGCCAAGCTGAGTCCGGCGCGCTTAGATGAGATTTGCGCGGCGCTGGCTTTTTCGCTGGGATGCGATACAGCCCGGCATTAATCGCGGCGCGCACAAGTAGCGCCGGTCTCCAGACCGGCTGTCGTGTCGGCGTCTCGCCCGCACCCACCCATTCGACCGGATGCCCAAAGCCGGGGTCTCCACGGACATCTCTTCGTCCGAGGGGCGGAGATCCCTCGCGCCTGGAGACCTGGGAAAGCTACCCCCCGAGCTGTCGTCCTGAGCAAAGCGAAGGACCCGCGTTTGTTTCTCTCTCCATCCCAAGCAACCAAAGCAAAGAGCCGCGAGTTGAACGACCCGCATTTTCGCTCATCGGCTTGAATACTCGGTAGCTCGAAGTAGAGAACGGAGGGAGCAGGGGGCTTCAGACCCCTGACTGGGATGGCATAACCGTCGGCCTTTAGGCCCGGCGGTAGGGCTGATTGGCTTCGTCGCGGCGAGTTGGGGTTCGTGCTTGCCCACCCTTCGCAAGAAAAAAGCGAAGAAAGGGCACCCGGCCGCTCAGCCTTTGACGAACCGAGAAATCGGGATCATCTTCGCTGGATGAAGGAAAGGAGGGATCTCGGAGCTGTTCCTATCACAGAACCTATCGAGCACCACGCGTCTGCCGGTCCAGTAGGCGACCTCAATAAATGCTGTGGCCTCATGTGCAGTGGCCTCATGCGCCTTCCTTACGTTGCTAGCTGCCTGATTTAGGTCACACTCAAAGTCTTCCTTGCGTTTGGTCCCAAGCTCTGCTGATGAAAGTACCTGCTCCAACTCGTGCATTAAGCCATCCTGGTACATCGCTGAGGCCATCCCGCCATTTGTGTTTTGGTCCAATCCCATGTGTAGGCGTCCAATTTTTTTGCGCTGTCCGTAGAGAAAGCCGAGGAATGCTTTCGAGGGCATAAGCCCCTCGCTTTCTAAATTCTCACGAAGTAGTCTCAAGAATGTCGAATCATATGTCCGAATCAATTCAATGCCTCGCTCGTGCCAGTACTCAGCCGTCTCACTTGTGAATTTCGGATCTATTGCATACGCTAGCTTTGTAAAATGCCCTAGGACGCCTGTAATGGTCTCCCATATCTCTCGGAAATCCTCATCGCGCATACTGTAACCGATGAAGATGAACGTCTTAGTGGCCATCAGGTCTTTTAGCTTATTGAAGATCAGCGGATTCTTCGAAAGACACATGTCATAATCTGATTGGGTCGCGACGATTGAATACGGTCGCGTAATGCAGCCATGCACCTTGAGCACTTGCCGCTTTTTGTCATCCCAAAAAGCCAAGTCTCGGTCCTCCACAATCGGGACTAGCACATCCATTTCCCTCTCCAAAATTGGATCCCAATTTGTAGTAACAATCCGATTGAAGTACGGAATCGCCGCAAGTGAAGAACCTACGGATCGGGCCACAAAGTTCGGCTCTCCGGGTGAACAGAAATACTCGATGTATGAGATTGCCTCCCGGATCAAACGGTTGTGTCGTCCCCCATCAAGTTGGTCGCAAAAGTATTGCATCAACTTCGGAAATGACGGAGTTGGGCCCTTTTCAGGATAAGCCGACTCCGTCTTGATCTTCGCGTAGAAACCACCGTCGCGGTGGTACCGTTCAGTGGTACTTCCAGCTCCGACGAATACGACACACGATTGGCCAATAATGTCGGAACGCAAGCGAGCAACTAATGAATTACCGATATCACGCTCGGAGTCTTTCGACCCCTTGTGGGTGGGCTTTCTCACAGTCACCTCTCTACGTGAATACAATCATACGAACTATAGAACGGTCCATTCACTCAGCCAAACGTGCACATGAATGGCAAATATCCTTGTCGGCGGGTAGCCCAGGTCTGCGGGATTATAGAAACTGGGCGTCCCAGAGCGCTTACGTTTGGGGGCTAGGACACCAAAGCGTTCTGTCTGGCCGCACCGCAGGTTCTCATCCGAGCGAATGTAAGACGCTGTAAGACACGACAGAAAAACTAGAAAAACCTTCAAACAATTCCTTCGCGCATTGTCCAGCCGTCGCGATACAATTTGGTCCTGGAAAAAACCTGCCCCGAATCAAGCACGCAAACTTACCTCCTGGTGTCCAGATGAGCACAAGCACTCTTGCCGCATTTTTTGAGGCCTCGCGCACTCCGATTGCGATGTGCGGCGCCGGCGTCGTGATTTTTCTGGTTGCGCTATGGGTAGCCCGGACAGATCTTGCGCAGGCTCCCGGTCTCGACAAGGTCATCGCGCTCGGCAACCTCTCTTTCGCCGTTCCGCTGGCGGTCTTTGGCGCGCTGCATGTCGTGGATGTGCAATTCGTTCTGGGCGGTGTGCCTTCGTATATGCCGTTTCGGTTGTTCTGGGCCTATTTCTTCGGCTTTGCGCAGTTGGCCGCGGCGTTGAGCATTGCCGCAAAAATTCAGGCGCGCTGGTCCGGCCTGCTCGTCGGCCTCATGTTTGTTCTATTTGTAGCTATGCTGGATTTCCCCGGAGCTCTCGCCGAACCCAAGGACAGATTTGGATGGACCTTCCTTCTCCGCGAGACGGCCTTCGCCAGCGGAGGTTGGCTGATTGCCGTCTCCGCAATGCCCGAGCGATACTCCAGCAAGCTCATTTCCAGAGGCCTCGTGCCAGTGGGCCGCGTGTTGATCGGGGTGGTCGCCCTGTTTTACGGCGTTCAGCATTTTCTGCACCCAATCGCGCGGCCCGGAGTGCCGCTGCAGGCGCTGATGCCGGAGTGGATTCCAGCCCGCCCGCTGATCGGCTACCTGACCGGCGCAATGCTTGTGGTTGCAGGAGCCTTCATCCTTCTAAACAAAAAAACGCGCCTTGCGGCCACCTGCCTCGGCGGCTGGATTCTGCTGCTGGTCGTCTTCATCTATGGGCCGATCCTGGTCTGGTCGCTCGCCGACCCGAGCATCGGCACCAAGATAGAGGGCATCAACTACTTTGCCGACACGCTGCTCTTTGGCGGAGCGATTCTCGCGCTGGCCAGCGCTACGCCACGCACGGATTAATTTGTTTGGAGACGTCTTTCCTGTCGCAAGGCTGTGAAATGCAGGTCCTTCGACTCCGCTGAAGTACGCTTCGCTCAGGAGGACACCTCATCATTAGGAACCTGTTCGAGAGAGACACTCGGGGGGACCACAAGTCCAACTCCGCTAGAGCGGTTCTCCAATAGGTGTGCCCTTGCTAGCGCAGTGCAAGGTGACTTTTTCTTGAGGAAAAAGCCACTCAGCGGTAGTGGTTCCGGGGTATAGCAATTGGAGAACCGCTCTAGCAGCGCTGGCCCTACCCCACCGCAGGGGTCACAGGTGGTTATGCGAACTCCCACTTCCGCGCCGCTCTGCGCGCGATGAGAAAGAGCACCACCGCAACCGCCAATAGAACGCCAACCTGGGGCAGAATTTCGGCAATCGGCAGATCGCGCCAGAAGACCTTGGTGAAGCCGTCAATCGCCCAGGCGTTGATGGTGAACAGGCCCGCCTTCTGGATTGATTCGGGCATGAAGTAGCGCGGAAACATGCTGCCGCCAATGGACGACATCATCAGAATCACCAGCGTTGAGAGCGCGCCCAACTGTGCGCGCGTCTTGCAGATGCTGGCCAGCAGAATTCCAAAGGCTGCTATCGCCACAGCTGTCGAAAGCCCCATCACCACAAAGCCGCCCAGATGCCCAACCAGATCGACCTTGAAAATCATCTGCGCCCAGACGAACATCACCGCGAGTTGCAGGAACGCCAGCAGCGTGTTGAAGAGCAACTTGCCCGCCAGCAGGGTTGTCATCGTCACCCGCGAGGCCAGCACGCGCTCCAGCGCGCCGCTTTCTTGTTCATCCAGCAGCGCCCCCGCTGCCCCGCTCGCGGTAAACATCAGGAACATGACGCCGATCGCCGCGGCATAGTACGAAATCATGGAGTGATGGCTGCTGTCTCCGAGCACGGCGCGCGAGTTGACCGGAATGATTCCGCCCCCGCCACCGAATGGCTCGCTGCTAGTGGCAGAAGAGGGCGTGGCTTGTCCGTTCTGGGGTCCGTCTTTTTCGATCTGGCGTAGCCGGTCCAGATTCGCGTCCATCACCTTGCGCTGCTCCGGCGTGAGCCCGCCGATGAACTGGCCGGTGTACTTCATGCCCAGCTCGGCCATATCCACCGGCATCGCGGTCATCGCCGCCTTTTGCAAGAGGCCAGCCACCATCTGCGGCGCGATCATGTCGCTGGAGTCATTGAGTAGTTGAATCTGCGGCGCGGCGTTGCCCGAGTTATCAGGACCGAATGAAATCGGGTGCGCGCCAAAGCCTTTGGGAATGATCAGCGCCACCGGGGCATCGCCCGCCTTGACCGCGGCCTCCGCTGTGGCCGCCGTGTAATCGGGCTGCTGGGGCGCGGATTTGTTTTTCGGCTCGGGCCGGGTGCTGATCCAGATCGCTCCTTCGCGTCCCAATCCAGCCGCCAGATCACGCGAGGCGCGGCTCTGGTCTTCATCCACCAGAATCACGTGGATCTTCGACATGCCGTTACCCGACCCGCCAAAGATCACGGCAAAGATGGTAAAGAACGAGAGGGGCAGAACGAAACTCAGCGCCAGCGCGGCCCGGTCGCGGCGCAGGGCAATCAGCGCGGTGCGTGCAATGGAGAAGATCAATCGCGTAACTCCCTTCCCGTCAGGTGCAGAAATACAGACTCCAGATTTGGCCGACGTAGCGATACATCCACCAGCGCGAGGCCGGAGTTCGCAGCGTCTTCGAGCAATCCGGCAATCTGTGTCGGATGTTCCAGCGTGAACTCCGCCGTACCTTCCACCAGCCGCCCTTTGTGCCGCTCTACCCACGCGCTGATCGCCGCCGAGTCGCCATCCAGCCGCGCACGCACCTGATTTGATGAGCCGAAAGAGCGCTGCACCAGTTCTTCATTCGTTCCCAGCGCGATTATCCGGCCATGATCGACAATCGCCACGCGGTCGCAGAGCCGCTCCGCCTCTTCCATGTAATGGGTTGTATAAATTATCGAAGTCCCTTCGGCGCGCAGGGCCTCAATCATCTCGAAAATCCGGTTGCGCGACTGCGGATCGACGCCCACCGTCGGCTCGTCCATCAAAACAACTTTGGGCCGGTGTAGAATTCCCGCCGCCATATTGAGCCGGCGCTTCATGCCGCCGGAAAGCTGGCCCACCAGATCGTTGGCGCGATCTTCGAGCGCTGCCCACTTGAGGCACCACGCCACGGCCTCCCTCAGCTTTGCGCCGGCGAGTCCGTGATAGCGGCCAAAGGCCCCTAGATTCTCTCTGCAGCTCAACCGCGGATAGAGCGCCAGCTCCTGCGGAACCCATCCCAACGCTTCGCGGGCCTCGGTGCTGCCGGCCTTGTAGCCGAAAATCGCAACGCTGCCGCCTTCGGGAATCACCCGGCCTACAATCGCGCGGATCAGGGTGCTCTTGCCCGCACCATTCGGCCCCAGAAGGCCGAGGCACTCACCGGCGTACAGCTCTAAAGAGATGCCGTCAACCGCTGTTAGCGCGCCGAAGCGCTTGACGAGCGCGTTCACCGCGAGCGGGGTGCGTGAAAGATCGCTCGGCGAAGCGATTTCGTTGGAGGGGATTTCCTTGATCTCGGTGGAAGGCACTCGGCAATCTCCTGAATCGCGCAACCGGTTTGAATGCAGGAAAAATTGGCTATTCGGAAGGATATACGCAGTGTGAGGCAATTTGTTGCATGAAAAATCGAAGAATGCCGTTCTGGGCTTGAATTACTCCCCGATTGCTTCCTCATCCAGATTTTCCAGCGCTGCCAGCGCTTCTTCTGGCACATCCCACTGGCGCAGGATTTTGTAGATGACTCCGGTTGAAAAGCCCGCCGTTACCAGCCGCCGCATTACACGCGCGGTTTCTTTTTCGTTCTCCGGCTTGCGGATGCGTTTGCGCTCCAGATGCTCGCGCGCCAGCGCCTCTTCGTTGGTCGCGCCATAGCGGGCGTCGAGAGTCTCGGCAATCAGGGTCTCGTGGACGCCTTTTTGCTTGAGATCCTGCTTGACGCGTCGTACGCCCAGCTTCTCGTTCTCCTGCCGGAGCCGCGCATAGGTCTCGGCAAAGGCTACATCGTCGAGGTAGCCGTACTCTTTTAGCCGCGCCAGCACCGTCTCGATTCGCTCTGTGCCGGAGGCCTCCGGCTCGACGCGCGTCTTCATCAGCCGCCGCAGTTCGGCCTCGGTCCGCATCCGCCGCCCCAGCGCTTTGACGCCGTAGTCAAACAATCCCGCCGCGTCGAGAAACGGGCGGGGCTTCGCGGATTTGCGGCCGAAGGGCATGGGTTCAGTCCAGAGGAATCAGCAGATTGAATTTGCGCGTCCGCTTCCAACGATAGTGGATGAAATCGCGGTCGAGGGTAAGAATATCGCCGGCGCCTAGCTCATCCGCCATCTGGATCAGGCAGGCGTCCGCGAAGTCGCAGGGCGTATCGCGATATTTATCCATCAGCCTCTTTACACTCCTGAAACCATTGCCGAGGTGGAAGGGGATCTCAAGCGCCCCCTGCTCAAGAGATGTGAAAATAGCGTCTACCGCGGCGCTGGCGTGGCCCAGCAGATGCAAGGCCTCCGCAATACAGGCCTCGCATGTCACCAGCTGACTATCGAACTCCTGATAAAACTTAACGCAGCGACGGTGAGCAGCTTCGCGCCGGTTATAGAGCGCCACAAAGAAGCTGGCGTCAACAAGCGTCGGGATCACTTTGCGGGGTCCGCCGGCGGGATCCAGCCCTTGCCCATGCTCTTTCTGCCGAAGTCTTCCATATGTTTCTTGTTCGTGGCCAGATCACCTGGTCCAAAATCAACGCAACCGATTCCAACGAGCCTTGGACGCTTTCGAGCCGGGTGCTGTTTCTCGACGAGTTGAATTCCCTGGCGAATCACCTCGGATGTGGTCATGCCACTGCGGCGCAACCGGTCCAGCGCCGCCTGCGTTTCCTCGTCTAGCCTAGCCTGTACGCTCGTCGTCATAGGGGGAGTGTACTACAAAATTCGGTTTTGTAGTACACGATGACTCGTCGCGCTGTTCATTTAATAGTTTCCTCAGGGGCTGAAGCCCGGTGTCGATTTTGAAGCATTTGCGGCACGGCTGAAGCCGTGCCCTTTCAAAGCGCGACGATGCAAGCAACTCTCGTCCTTAGTCCCTAATCACTGTCCACTGCTCACTGTGCGCTGCTTTTCGTCCACTGATCGACCCAATCGTTCACCGTCTTGTACCACAGCCGCGAGTTCTGTGGCTTCAGCACCCAGTGGCCTTCGTCGGGGAAATACAGCATCTTTGACGGCACCTTCAAACGTTGCAATGTAGTGAAAAGCTGGAAGCCCTCCGAAACATCGAGGCGGTAATCAAGCTGCGAGTGAATCACCAGCGTCGGCGTCTTGAAGTTTTTCGCATACAGCATCGGCGCCCACTTGCGGTAGGGATTCTCGCTGTCCGGCTTGCCGTAGTAATCCCACGGCGTG
>CAZHKN010000160.1:0-11598 GCA_964532725.1 uncultured Occallatibacter sp. | reverse complement strand
ACCAATGTGACTTATGTGAACCGTACTATCGGCGTCAGCGCGATGAGCCACGACGACTTTGCCGCTGGACATTCAGCAGCCAAGGTTAGCGTTAACATTGACGTGCATCTGATGGACCATGTGACAGTGCAGGAGCGGCCGGAAGCCAGGCCGACGGCCGCGTCGTTTACAGGCGGCCGTCCGCCAGCGCGGCCAGTGCCGGCGACAGCAGCGCGGCCAACGCTGATCAACGAGCAGGGCAAGTTGGTCTCAACCAAGCCCGGCGCGCAGCCGATGGAGCCTCCGGTGCGGCCAACGCCAGTTCCCAGGCCTGTTGCGGGACGCAAGGTGATTGCCCCGCCACCGACTGCTACCAAGCCGCAGCCCAACATCGCTCCTGGGACTCCAGCCTCGAAGCAGGTATCTCCTCCGGTACCTGCAAGACCCGCTTCTGAGCCATCGGCAAAACCCACACCACCTACTCCAACGCCAGTTCCTGCAAGGCCCGTTGCAATGCCAGAAGAAAGGCCCGCAGCACGGCCCGCGCCAGAACAGCCTGTGAAGCCAACGCCGCCGCCAGCAACAAGGCCGGAGACGAGGCTTGCGCCAGAGGCGCCGGCTAAGCCAGCGCCCCAGCCGCCAGCAAAGCCGGAAACGAGGCCGGAGGTCAAAGCTGCTCCCAAGGCCAATGGGAAACCTGTGGAAAAAGACAAAAAAGACGAGAAGAAGCCTGAATAGCTGGCGGAGAACTCAAGCAACAGAACCAGGGCCGCCGCGTAGACACACATACAGCGGCCCTGGTGTTTTCAGGACGATCAGGAAATCGGGAATTGGGCCAGTCCCGGCCAGTTCTAGTTGAAGTACGCCCGATTGGCTTCGGCGAAGTGCGCCTTGTCTTCCGGCAGTTCGTCCAGCGCAAAGATAGCGCCCTGTGGACAGATGCTGGCGCAGTTGCCGCAATCGATGCACTCGTCTGGATTGATGCACAGATGAGCTACTGTTCCGTCAGCCGGATCGCCCTCGGCAGGGGCAATGGCGGAAGTGGCGCACTCCGCGACGCAGACAAAATCCTTGGTGCAGGCATCGGTTATGACGTAAGCCATGATGAATCTCCTTACATGCTCTTTGGCGCTCTTGGTTCGCGCGCCAATCTCTTCAAGGCTAGCCAGCAAGGCTGGGCCGCAACAGTGACTCGAATCACAGGGTGAGCAGGAATCTAACTGATTACGGTACTTTAGCAATCTCAATCAAGACGTAACCGGGCTTTGACGATGTATTTACAGCCATTTCCGGACGATAGGGGCATGTCTTCATCTGTTCGTATATCTTTTACTGCGCGGGCCTGCTCCTGTTGGAACTGGAAGTGTGCGCTGCTCAGCGCAACCGCCCGCTCGGTGGTGTACCTGCTCGCTATGGCGCACAGCGGCCCGCGGCGCCAGCTCTCAATTGTTCTGGTTGAAGTTGCTTACGTTACGCTTACCGCCGGGATCTATGCCGGCCTGCAGCAACAGGCCCTGACCGTTCGCCCGCGCCTGCTGGGTAGTATGGCCATCGCGATCGGCGTGCCGGGGTTGGCGCAGGCGTTGGACTGGCTTACGCACTTTGCCGTGGGCGCTGCGGCCCCGGCCAAGGCCACAGTAGCGGTCTGCGTCTTTACGGCGCTCTCGGCGCTTTTCCACCTCTATGTGATGCGCCGCGGCGCCTTCCTTACCGGCCACTGTGGCCGGACACTGACAGATGATTTCCGGCGCATGCCGGGACTGGTTGCGGGCTTTGCCACGCGGCCATTTCTGTTGCTGGCCGATCTACCATCGTTGCTAAGCCAGACCCCGAGCGCGTCTTGAACTGCGCTATGCTTCGCATGATGCGTTTCACTCCTACCTCGTGAACAATAAATTGGGTTAAGAGGCAGCCAAGCCGCCCTGCAACCGCTCATTTACATTTCTCCCTCTGGGAGCGCGTTATTCTGATTGCATGTATAGATTGCGCGCTTCCCTCTCTCTGGTTTTTCTGATCGCCGCCGTTGCCGGATCGGCGCAAGCTCCCGCTACTACCTGGACCTTTGCTGTCTCCGGTGATAGCCGCAACTGCGGCGATTTCGTCATGCCCGCCATCGCCTCCCATGTAAAAGCCGAAAAAGACGCCTTCTACTGGCATCTCGGGGATTTCCGCTGGATCTCCCTGGCCGATCAGGATATGGAAGCCCTCCAGCCGGCGGGCAAATCTTTCTCGCACGAGGAATATCAACAGCGCGCCTGGGATGATTTCCTGGAGCATCAGATGACCGCCTTCGGTTCGTTCCCGGTCTTTCTGGGCCGCGGAAACCACGAGAACGTCAAGCCGATGACCCGCGATGGTTACATTTCCAAATTTGCGAGCTTCCTGAACCGGCCGGAGATTGTGGCGCAGCGCAAGGCCGGGGACGGACCGCAGCCGTATTATCACTGGATCGAAAACGGTGTAGACTTTATCACGCTGGATAATGCCAGCAAGGATGAGTTCAGCGACGCGCAGATGCACTGGCTGCGTTCAGTGCTGGACCGCGATCTTGCGCCCAACTCCGGCGTCCATACGATTGTTGCTGGAATGCACGAGGCGCTGCCCCACTCCACCACCTCGAACCACGCGATGGACGATTGGGATCAGGGAATCCGTAGCGGTGAGCAGGCATACACTTGGTTCCACGATGCCCAGGTCGCCGGCAAGCATGTTTATCTGATCGCCAGCCACTCGCATTTTTACTCGCCGAATATCTTCAATACAACGTACTGGCAGCAGCACGGCGGCTCTGTGGTTCCCGGATGGATCATCGGCACTGCGGGCGCTCACCGCTATGCGCTGCCTAACGGCGTCGACAAGAGTTCAAGGACGCACGTTTATGGATTCATGCAGGGCATCGTTCATGCCGATGGCTCCATCGACTTTGTGCTGCATGAGCTGAGCGAGAACGACCTGGTCCAGTCTAAGTGGCCGAATGCGCCGCTGGATGCGATTCACGAGTGCTTTGTACATAACGGGGATTGAGAGCTGATGCAAAAGACCTGTACCACTTAGATAAATTCAAATTGCAGGCATGCAATCGTCAGAGGAACGTGAGGCGGGGCGCTTCCTGCTTGCCTTGAGCAAAACCGGCACGGGCAGCAGGGATGCGGGTCGCCAGATCCATTTGGTTCGTGCCCATTGCGGCTCGGGAATCGGCATCCGGTGTGATCACCTCGACGCGGCTACCCTGCTTGCGCAGGGTCTCGACCTGACTCGCCAGGTCCGTGCCCCATTCCGGTGATCTGCGTATACCTTCGAACTGACCTGCCGGTAGCGTCCCGCTCTGCCCGCCAAACGGCGAAAGCACCACGACATTCGCATAGCCCGAGGCAAGGTCGGCGTTTTCGGTGGAACGCACGCCACCGTTGATGTAGCGGATGCCGTTGATGCTGTGCGTGGGGACCATACCGGGCAACGCGGTGCCTGCGGTGACCGCGTCCACAAGGTCAACGCCGGAATCGCGGTCGAATGCAGCCAACTCGCCGGTATGCGCATCGATGGCCACCACGATCATCGGCCTGTCCGGCCATTCCGGGCGCGGCAATCTGGCGGCGACCATTGCGCGCCGCTGTTCCGCCTCTGCGGGTCCGAGTGTAGCGTCGCACTCTAACCCGAATGCGCCCATCGCACGGCAAAGATCGACAGCCGAGGTGGCTGCGTCGCCGATGGCCCGCATCCGCTCGAAGACTGCGGTCATCGGCGGGGACGGCGGCCCCTGCCGGTTCTGTCCGACCGGTGGAACCGGCCCAGACAGAATCGAAGCCAGCAATTCGGCTGGTGGTATGCCGCTGCGGACCTGCGCCGCCGCGGTTGCGCCGGAGGAGGTGCCGATCACCAAATCAGCCGCCTCTGTCATATCGATGTCAGCTTCGGCCAGGCCTGCGATGATACCGATCAGCCATGCATTTCCGGCAGCCCCACCACCACCGAGAACTAGAGCGACGTTTTTATGAACCATCCGCTCACTTTTTCAGCCCGTGGACAATCCTGTCAATCATTTATGCTTCAGCCAAGGGCGAAGGCTCGAAGCTCGCCGACGTCGCCCAAAATCTCCGCTACATCGCGGTGGAGTCAGGGAGCCATCAATGCTGATCCAGCCTGATCCGTGCATCGCCTGGCTGGGCGAGGATAAGCGAGGCCAAAATTTCGGATGATTGCGGGGGGATATAAGCGACCACACAGGCCCTTGGTCCTGCATCCCTTTCCACCCGGCAGCATCTATTTGCTATAAGTCCTTTTCATATTTCAGGCAGAATCGAGTGCATCCTGATGAGTCATCCGCTTTTTTCTACCTTTCAACTTCGTTCTGTGAATTTCTCCAACCGCATTGGCGTCTCGCCCATGTGCCAGTACTCCTCAGAGGACGGCTTTGCCACTGATTGGCATCTCGTCCACCTGGGCAGCCGCGCGCAAGGCGGCGCGGGCCTGGTGATTCTTGAAGCATCCGCTGTCACCCCCGAGGGACGCATCTCTTCGGGCGATCTGGGCATCTGGAAGGACGCGCATATTCCAGCACTGGAGCGGATCGTAAAGTTTATCCATTCGCAGGGTGCGCGGGCTGGCATCCAGTTGGCCCACGCAGGCCGCAAAGGCAGTATGTCGGTTCCCTTTGCCGGTGAACGGCTGCTGCTGCCCGGCGAGGGTGGATGGCAGCCTGTGGCGCCCAGCGCGCTGGCTTTCTCTCCTGCCTACGCCGTGCCTCACGCCCTTGAGCTGTCAGAGATCGCTGCGATTGTGGAAGCCTTTGCACAAGCTGCGCGTCGCGCCTTGGCAGCAGGCTTTGATTTTGTTGAGATTCACGCGGCGC
The DNA here is from genome assembly GCA_964532725.1 of uncultured Occallatibacter sp. Lineage (GTDB taxonomy): Bacteria > Acidobacteriota > Terriglobia > Terriglobales > Acidobacteriaceae > Telmatobacter. Next base: position 6,770 of record CAZHKN010000160.1, on the reverse strand, counting down.
ACGGCTATCTGCTGCATGAGTTCCTCTCTCCGCTCACCAATCAGCGCACGGACGCTTACGGCGGCAGCTTCGAGAATCGCGCCCGCCTGGCGCTTGAGGTGGTAGACGCCGTCCGTGTTATTTGGCCGGTACATCTGCCGCTTTTTATCCGCATCTCCGCTACCGACTGGGCTGAGGGCGGCTGGAATATTGAGGAATCGGTGCAACTGGCCCGCCTCTTCCGGGAGCGTGGGGTTGATCTGGTCGATGTCTCGACGGGCGGGCTGATTCCAAATGCACAGATTCCCATCGGCCCCGGTTTTCAGGTCGAATTCGCTGCTCGCATCCGCCGCGAGGCGCATATTCCCACTGCAGCTGTCGGACTGATCACCGATCCCCATCAGGCAAATGAGATTGTCGCCAAGGGAGAGGCAGATCTTGTCCTGCTGGCGCGAGAGATGCTTCGCGATCCGTACTGGCCAGTCCATGCCGCCGCCGCACTGGGAGAGCCCGCGAGTTGGCCGGTTCAGTATCTGCGCGCCGCGCCGCACCAATCGCCTAAGCGCTCGTCAGTCAGCGTGCCTGACGGGGTGTAATATACACTCGCCTTGTCCAGAAGGTGGAGTCTCGGTATGAGCAAACTCAGGTTGGCGTTTTCATTTATTAGCTTTTTGATCGCGATGCTCTTACCCGTGCCTGTTTACAGCCAGAGCGCGACGCAGAAGCCGCTGAGCTTCAATCTCCAGAACTTCGATGAGGCTAGGGACACATGCCGCGCTAAGGGGCGTTTGCAAGACAAGGAATACTGCCAATCGCAAATGATGGATCAGATTGTCGCCAAAGGAAAGAGCGCAATCCCTATTCTTATCTCCCAGCTCAACGACAACAGGGCAACCAAGGAACCAATATTCGATTTCTGGTATCGCACGACCGTCGGTGACATCGCTCACTCTATATTGGATGATCTCTTTACGGATTCCGATTGGGAGACCTTCACAATGCCAGGATTGTGGTCATCCACAGATGGCTGCAGCGATGGTATAGACGCTGAAAGCTGCTGGCGCGAATTCATCAAGAAACACGGAAGGAAGTATGTCCAAAACCAGTGGCTCGCGGCCTGGAACGCGAATAAAGATCGCATCTATTGGGACGAGAAAGCGAGATGCTTCCGAGTTGCTCCGTTACCAAAAGCGCGATAAGGCTTGAACGGCCAGGATCTTTGGATCTCTTAATTCAAAAATGCTTCACAAATAGGGCAAAAGCTGGCCTATACTTCTTTGTGTGCTAATTTTGCGGAGAAATCTGCGGTCTGCTCGTCAAAGCGATATGGCAACGAACCTTTCTCAAAAGCGCGGAGCGCCCTCACCGGCCATTCCCGACCGTCTGTACTTCAAGATTGGGGATGTGGCGCGGATCTGCGAGGTTGAGCCGTATGTGCTGCGTTTCTGGGAATCGCAGTTTCCGCAGCTCAAGCCCAACAAGAGCGGAGCCGGCCACAGGCTCTATCGCCGCCGCGACGTGGAGCTGGCTCTTGAAATCAAGCGCCTGGTTCACACCGAGGGCTACACGCTTTCAGGCGCGCGGCAGGCGCTGGAGCAGGGCCACAGGCGCGGCAACCCGCAACCGGCTGCGCCGCTGGCTGAGAGCGGAAGCACCGCACGGAAGCAGGATCAGGTTGCGGCGGTTATCGGCCACGCGCGCGCAGAGTTGCGCGAGATTGCAGGCCTGCTCGCTGTGCCGCATCCAAACCCGGTGCGCCGCCGCGACAAGCTCGGCAAGGTAACCACCCTGCGCTCCACGACCGGTACGCTCTTCCCTTCCTGATTGATTTTCTTTCCAGCTTTCACTTGATTTGCCGGCGGCCCGCCGAAGAGAAGCAGCGCGCAGCCCGCTTGTAATTTTCAAGATTTCCACAGAATTCGCTGATGCCTCATGAAACGCCCGGCTTCCCCGGGCGCCTATTTGATTGTTGAACAGTATGCCCTGATTCGTGCTACGCTTTCCTCAAGAGGCTCCCACCCCCGAGGAGCGTTGCCCATATTTTTCCCAAAAACTGTGACAGGTTCCGTATCTGTTCCCAAGAGATTGGAATTGCCATGAAGTGTCAGTATTGCGGATCGACGAAGCTACGAGTCTCGCGATTGCGCGTGGGGGATGTAGTACGTCTTCTTCTCTTCCAGTACCCCATCCGCTGCCGGGCGTGTCGCGAAAGAGATTACGCAGGCTTGATGCTGGCCCTCGGCTTGCGTCAGGCGGAGAAGGCGCGCCATGCAGAAGAGCGTGCTTCCGGGCGGAATGGTTCCAAAGCTGCGGCAGGCTAGTCCGAGTTCCGTTCACGGGCATAACTGCATCCAGCTCCAGTCTCAACTCTGCCAGGATCGCCGCCGTTCTTCCGGCGGCAAACTCAGGCCATCGCCTCCTTGGTCATCGGCTCAAAACGCAACTGGTTCGAGTTGCGATCTACATCAATGCGCACATGCGCGCCATGCAACACCTCGCCATTGAGTATCTTGATCGCCAGCGGGTCCTGCACCATGCGCTGCAGGGCGCGCTTGAGCGGGCGTGCTCCATAGGCCGCATCCGACCCTGTCACCAGGATCAGTTGCCGCGCCGGCTCGGTCAGTTCGAGCGAAATCTGCCGGTCATCGAGCAGCTTGCGCAACTCGTCCAGCCTGAGTTCAAGAATCTGGCTCATCTGCGCCGTGCCTAGCGGCCGGAAGATCACCGTGTCATCCACGCGGTTGAGAAACTCCGGACGAAAGTGCTCGCGCAGTACACGCATTACCGACTCCTGCACGTTGTCGAAATCTCCGTCGCTCTTGACCACATCGCCAGTCAACAGCGCTGCGCCCAGGTTTGAAGTCATGATTAGCACGGTGTTCTTGAAGTCCACGGTGCGCCCTTTGGCGTCTGTCAACCGTCCGTCGTCCATCACCTGCAAGAGAATATTGAAGACATCGGGGTGCGCCTTTTCGATCTCGTCGAACAGAATCACCGCGTAGGGCCTTCGTCGAATTGCTTCGGTTAACTGCCCGCCCTCGTCGTAGCCCACATATCCCGGCGGCGCGCCAATCAACCGCGCCACGGCGTGCTTCTCCATGTACTCGCTCATGTCGATGCGCACCATCGCCTGCTCGTCGTCGAACAAGAACTCGGCCAGCGCGCGCGCGGTTTCTGTCTTGCCCACGCCTGTCGGTCCGAGAAAAATAAACGAGCCAATTGGCCGGCGCGGGTCACTCAAGCCCGCGCGGCTGCGGCGAATCGCATTGGCGACAACCGTCAGCGCCGCATCCTGGCCGATGACCCGCTCGCGCAGCCGCTCCTCCATCTGAACCAGCTTCTTTACCTCGCCTTCCAACATGCGCGAGACGGGGATGCCGGTCCACTTGCTGACAATCTGCGCAATGTCTTCTTCATCGACTTCTTCTTTCAACATGCGCGCAACGCCGCCGCCCTCCTTTCCGGCCCCGTCCTGCTGTGCGTTCAGGGTTTTCAGCTCGGCTTCCAGCTTGGGCAGCTCACCATACTGAATCTGTGCAGCCCGGTCCAACATACCTTTGCGGGTCTGCTCCTCGGCCTCGAAGCGCAAGGCTTCAATCCGCTTTTTGATCTCGCTGACGTGGCTGATCGCGTCCCGTTCCTTGGTCCAGCGGGCGCGCAGCGCGGTAATCTGCTCGCGCAACTGCGCTACCTCGCGCTGGACTTCATCGCGGCGGGCAATGCTGTTTGAGTCCGTCTCGCGCTTCAACGCAGCCAGCTCGATCTCCATCGAAGTCGCCGCGCGCTCCAATTGATCGATCTCTGTGGGGACCGAGCCGATCTGAATCGCCAATGACGCGGCGGCCTCGTCGACCAAATCGATGGCTTTGTCCGGCAGAAAGCGGTCGCTGATATAGCGATGCGACAAGGTTGCCGCGGCAACAATCGCCGCATCCTTGATGCGCACATTATGATGCGCCTCGTAGCGGTCTTTCAATCCGCGCAAAATCGCAATCGTGTCCTCGACATTCGGCTCACCGACGTAGACAATCTGAAAGCGCCGCTCCAGCGCCGCGTCTTTTTCGATGTATTTGCGGTACTCGTTCAGCGTGGTTGCGCCGATGGCCCGCAGTTCGCCGCGCGCCAAGGCCGGCTTGAGCATATTGCTTGCGTCAATGGCTCCCTCGGCCGCACCCGCGCCCACCAGCGTGTGCAGCTCGTCGATGAACAGCACAATCTCGCCGTTTGACTCTTCGATCTCCTTCAGCACGGCCTTGAGCCGATCCTCGAACTCGCCGCGATACTTGGCGCCGGCCAGCATCGATCCCAGGTCAAGCGAGATCACCCGCTTGTCGCGCAGGCTCTCCGGCACATCGCCCGAGATAATGCGCCGGGCAAGACCTTCGACGATAGCGGTTTTGCCTACGCCGGGTTCGCCAATCAGTACGGGATTGTTTTTGGTGCGCCGGCTCAGCACCTGAATCACGCGGCGAATCTCCTCGTCGCGGCCAATCACCGGGTCCAGCTTGCCGCGCCGCGCCAGCTCCGTCAGATCCTTGGCGTATTTCTCCAGAGCCTGGAATTTACCCTCGGGGTTTTGATCGGTCACGCGCTGCGACCCGCGCACCGCGGTCAGCGCCTTCAGAATTGCCGCATGGTTTGCGCCCAGCGTTACCAGCGCCTCGCCGGCCGGGTCATTCTTGCCATGTGCCGTGCCCAGCAATAAATGCTCGGTAGAAACGTACTCATCTTTGAAGTTGGTCGCCTCGCGCTGGGCCTGCTCCAGCACCTTGGTCAGCGCCTGGCTGGCCGACGGCTGGTTTGCCGAGCCGGAGACGCGCGGCAGCTTCTCTTCAATCTGGTGCAGCTCGTGCTCCAGCCGCTCGGTTGGGACGCCGATCTTCTCCAGCACAGCAGGAATCACGCCCTCGCGATCTTCAATGAGCGAGAGCAGCAGGTGCACGGGCTGAATCTCAGGGTTGCCCAGCTCCGCGGCCCGCGCCTGCGCCTGCTGCATCGCTTCCTGCGACTTGACAGTGAATTTTTCCCAGCGAATAGCCATTGTTCTCCTTAGGGACTGAGGGACTTGGGACTAGGAAAATGCGTGCCGTCGAGACCGTCCATAACCTATGCCGGCAGCACCTTGTGCTCAATGCCGCAAAGCCTCTGGCGCCAACGGCCAAACTAGTCCCTATTCCCTAGTCCCTGCCTTTTACGCCGCTTGCTGCACATTGATCTTGATCTGCTTGGGCTGGGCTTCGGGCTTCTTCGCCAGCTCCAGTTTGAGTACGCCTGCATTGTAGCTTGCCGCCACGTTCTCCGTATCTACCGTCGAGGGCAGCGTAAACGCGCGGAAGAAGCTGCCGTAGCGCCGCTCGATGCGGTGGAAGTTCTGCTCCTTCTCTTCGGCCTCGAATTTGCGCTCGCCTTTGACGGTCAAAGTGTGGTTCTCTACGCGAACGTCGAGGTCCTTTTGGTCGATGCCGGGGACTTCGAGCTTGAGTACGACTTTTTGCGTGTCCTCATAGATATCGACTGCCGGCACAAAGCTGGCGGCGGCTACCGGATCTTCTCCGTCATTGATTTCGCGAAAGAGCGAGTTGACGCGGTTCTGCAATGCTACGACTTCCCGGAACGGGTCCCAACGAGTGATTGCCATGAGAGTCTCCTCCTGATATTCAGAAATCTGCGGGCCGGACCTGAGTCCAAGCCACTCAAACAATGTGATGACAGTATAGCGCAGTAGATTCAGAAAATCTGCGCCATTCGTGCTCATATTTCGAAATATTTTCATGCGCTGGTTTGATTGGCGGCGATTCCGCCGGACACCATAGATGATCTTTTATAGATTGACAAATTTGTTTGAATTACATAACAATAAATTGCATTGAATGAATAACCCAGACCAGAACGAGGCAGGCCAGAGGCAACCGGGCGAGAGCGGCTTGTATAACCGCATCGCGGTTCTGCGCGCCGAGCGGGGCATCAGCCGCCAGCAACTGGCCGAGGCAATGGACGTGAACTACCAGACGATCGGCTTTCTGGAGCGCGGCGACTACTCCCCCAGCCTCAAGCTGGCGCTGGCGCTGGCCGAGTATTTCGGCCTGCCGGTGGAGGCGATTTTCTCGCGCAAGCCGTTGCCGCCGCTGAGTGAGCAGGTTTACGGAACAGGAAAACAGAAGTCAATGCCAAGACCTGACGCGGAGGTTTCCGAGTGAAAACTGAGCTTAAGTTGTTTGGATTGCGCCTTAATGTAGCTCCGCGCCGAAATCGCCGCAGACTGGTGGTGCTTTTCTACGTCGTGCTCGCTGCGCTCCTGATTGTTAGTTGGCTGAAAGTGCCGCATTCAGGCGGAGGATGGATCGCCCTCGAGTTCACACTTCTGTTCGGGCCGATCCTGGGCGGGTACTTTGGGCGAAGTGCCCTGTTTGGAGTGCGCGGGATAGTAGAGCCGTTCGATGGCCGTCGGCAACTGAAATATCCTGCCTCTGCGAGCGTCTTGCGTCCTTCCAGCCTGCTAAAACCGGTTGAAGACAACGATCCAGAGTTGCGTACCGATGAACGCGCATTGGGCCGCAGCAACTACGCTCATCGCGTTTCTCATGGTTATCTCAGCAACGTGATCTTCATTGGGTTCGGCATCGAATACCTCAACTATTACGGTCTGCTTGGTGGTATTGAACGCTGGGGCTGGTCTAGTAGTGACCTGCACCATATCGTCTTTTGCCTTTTGCAAATCGGATGGGTTTTCTCGATGACGATGCCACAAGCCGTCCTGCTCTGGACCGAGCCGGATATGGAGCCTGCCGACG
>CAZHKN010000159.1:0-11772 GCA_964532725.1 uncultured Occallatibacter sp. | reverse complement strand
ATATATGGCCCTGCTTACGCGTTGATCGCCATTCCCTCGACGGCTCCATAGGCATCGAGCAGTGACTCAGCCAACGTTGGATGCGCGTGGATTGTGTACATCAACTCCTCGACGGTGCCTTCCAGTTCCAGCACGGCGACGGCTTCGGCGATCAACTCCGTCGCCCCTGGGCCAAGGATGTGGACGCCCAAAATTTCGCCGAATTTGGCGTCGGAGACAATCTTCACGAAGCCGTCATGGCTACCGAGAATCGTTGCCTTCGAGTTGCCCGCGAAGGGGAATTTTCCGATTTTGACGTCATAACCTTTTTCGCGAGCCTGGGCCTCGGTCAATCCAACGGACCCGATCTGCGGCTCGGTATAGGTGCAGCCGGGGATGCGGTCATGGCGAATCGGACGAAAGGGCTTACCTGCAATTTTTGCCGCGGCAATCAGTCCGGCCATCCCGCCAACGTGGGCCAGTTGCGGCAGGCCTAAAACAATGTCGCCGATGGCAAAGACGCCCGGCTCGGCGGTCTCCTGCGCTTCGTTGACCTTGATAAAACCGCGCTCCAGCTCAATGCGCGTCTTCTCAACGCCCACATTCGTGGTGAGAGGCGCTCGGCCCACGGCCACCAGCACCTTCTCAGCTTCCTTCGCCTGCGTCTTGCCGTTGGCGTCGGTGTAAGTCACCCTGACGCCGATTTCGGTCTTCTCAATCTTCTCCACCTTTGAGCCGGTGTTGATATCGATGCCGCGCTTCTTGAAGAGCCGCGTGATCTCCTTGGAGACCTCCTCATCCTCGACCGGAACTACGCGCGGCAAAAACTCAAGAATGGTAATCTCCGTGCCGAAGCTGCGGAAGATCGAGCTGAACTCCATGCCCACCGCGCCCGCGCCAATGACGATCAGCGATTTGGGAAGTTGGTCGATGGCAAGGATCTCGATATTGGTAAGAATGCGATCATCGGGTGCGAGACCAAAGATGATTTTGGCGTCGGAACCGGTAGCAAGGATCACATTCTTTGCCTGCACATTGGAAGTTGCCTCGCCGCTGGTGATCTCGACCGTGTGGATGCCGCCCTGCGCCGGTCCGGTCAACCGTCCGTAGCCGCTGATCGTCGTGATTTTGTTCTTCTTCATCAGGAACTCGAGCCCCTTGGTGTGCTTCACGACAATGCCGTTCTTGCGCGTTTGCACCGCGGCCCAATTCAGCGCCGGCGCGACAGGCTGGCCCGCGCCCAGCACGATGCCGAAATCAGCCGCGTGCTTCATGTGGTCCCAGAGTTCGGCGTTGAAGAGCAGCGCCTTGGTAGGGACGCAACCCACATGGAGACATGTCCCGCCCAACTTGTCGGTCTTTTCGATCAGCGCAACCTTCAGCCCGAACTCCGCTGCGCGGATGGCCGCCGTGTAGCCTGCAGGTCCGCCGCCGATAATCGCCACGTCATAAATGGTTTCTGCCGTCTTCTCTGCCACTGTCAACTCCGTTCCGGGGCGCGTCGTGCAATTCAGCGCCGACTCTTCATGCTTAGTTTAAATGCGCGGCGCGGAATATAGTTTCGTAGCAACCAGTTCGGCAGCCGTAAGCAGCGTCTCCGGCTCATCGCCGAAAGCCGTAATCCAGTGCACCTCCGGCTCGCGCCGGAACCAGGTCAACTGGCGCTTGGCGTAGTTGCGATGGCCTTGCTGGGCCTCTCTGATCGCTTCTTCGACATTCAAGATCCCAGCCTGGACGGCCAGTACCTGGCGGTAGCCGAGGGAGTCGAGGGCTTTGACAGGGCCGTAGCGTTCGAACAGGCCGCGGGTTTCATCGACCAGCCCGGCAGCAAACATCGCCGCTGCTCTCTGATTCAACCGCTGATAGAGCGCCTGTCGCGGCGGGTTCAACCCGATCCTCAGTAGCCGGAAGCCGGTGAGCGGGTTGCGCGCTTCCATCTGGTTGCCGAGCAGTTGCGAAAGCGGTTTCCGTGTCGCGAGGCAAATCTCGATTGCCCGAATCAGCTTGGGCGTGTCGTTCGCATGGATGATTGCGGCAGAGTTCTGGTCGAGCCGGGTGAGCAGCCGGTGCAACCAGGTGGATCCGCGTTTTTGACTGCTCTGCAGCAGCCGCTCGCGCAGTTCCTCCTGCCGCTCGGGACCGGCAAACAGCCCTAGGGTCAGCGCTCTCAGGTAGAGGCCGGTTCCTCCGGTGACAATCGGCAAATGGCTTCTCGCTGCAATCTCATGAAGAGCCGCCCGCGCCTGCCGGCTGTATTCGCCTGCGGTAAATGGCTGGTCCGGGTCTGCGACATCGATCAGGTGATGCGGCAGCCGCGCCCGTTCTTCGGCAGACGGTTTGGCCGTACCCAGGTCCATGCCGCGATAGACGGCCACCGAGTCGCAACTGACAATCTCGCCGCCAAAGCGCTCGCCGAGCGACAGCGAGAGCGCCGTCTTGCCGCTGCCTGTGGGGCCGAGCAACAGCACAACCAGCGGCTCGGCGGTATTTTTCGCAGCCGGATTCGCTTCCGGCGCAGGAACGGAGTCTTGCATCTACTTCATCCTACGGTTGCAAACGGCATTTGCGGAGGAAGCAGGGTGTAAAGGCTGCTGGAAAACCTTAATTCGAAGCAGTTTTGTATCAGGGCACGACTTCAGTCGTGCCGCAAAAGCCCAAAAAATGAGCAAGGGCTTTAGCCCCTGGGGGATGTTTTTTGGGAGTCTACCCTGAACAGACCTTTTTCTGCAACCTGTTTAACCCCCTGAAAACGGCCCAACAAGACGCGGCCTTCAGACCCGGAACAAAGCCAGAGTCTCTCAATAAGTCATTCGTAGCTTGATCGCGCATCACGGCCTCCACCATCCCGGCGGAAAGATCCACGTCGGATTGGTGTGCAAGAGCCTCCAAACCAGAATCGCCGCCGCAATCATCAGCAACCCGAAGACCTGATTCCGCCGAAAACGCCGCGTCTGCTCCGCGCGCACCTCGCGCTCGGCCAGTTGCTGGTTGTAGGGCTTGATGCGGGTTTGGACCATGTTGGGCTTATCTCGCCAAGTCAAATACGCGGCGCATCTCATCAATTGCGTGGCACAGTGATTCAATGAGCTTTTTGGGCTTTTCGACGTTCGGCCTCGATAAGTCAAACAATGTCAAGGAAGCAGTTCTGATACTCCCTGGCCAGTCGTAGTGGCGAAATTCAGCTACTTCACTTTTGTAATTCAGTTCTTCGTTCACAGACACATTATTCAGCGCCAGTAACCAAGTTTCAATATTGCGCCGGGGAATCATTCGAGCGATTCGCTCGCTCTCGATTCGCATACCCTTCACTCGCTGATCATTGGAATTGTCTTGCGCCTTATCCATCTGCCCGAGTCGCTGAGCGACCGTGCCGGTATCGGCGTCAACGACAGCAATCAGCCAAGTATTCTTCCTTGCATTCGCAATTTTGTAAGCGAGGACTTCATTCGCAAACTCGTTAATAACAAAGTCGTATCCGCATCCTTTTGGCGAAATCTTTGGGCGAATGCCAGTGATTCCAGAACGGTTCAAATACCTCTTTGTAAATTGAAAGGTTAGGTCGTCCTCGCATAGGACAACCACATCCGTCGGCTTATTCATTCTCCCAGCCTCGCGCAACCACCTCGGCAGGTGGCAGCACTCCGTCAAAATCAGTTTTAAACCTTGCTGGTGGGCGCACCTGCCCATTTTCTTCACGAGTGAATTGCAGGCCGTACTCCAGCGACCACCGATTCAAGATCTCTGGATGATGCGAAATGAGGATAAGCTGACCTTTGCTATCCTCAACTGCGTCCTCAGCCGCCATCAGCCACGGCTGAATCTCACGCAGAGAAATAAAATTGTCCGGCTCGTCCAGAAAGACAGTGTGGCCTTTGGCGATGAGGAAGTGAAGAATCATGTAGAGCGCAATCAAGCAACGCTGACCGTCGGAGAGTTCATGCAATGAAACAGTCAACTTTCGCTGGGTTGGCGAAGTAAAATCAGCGCGCAGTTTCCTGACACCGTTGTCTTCTGACGATAATCGGAGGCTCAGGAAACCAGACAGAACCTCGCGCATGGAGGAGCGAAACGCATCCATTCCTTCCGGGTCAGATTCATTCAGATGGCGATACCATGGTGCGATATATTTCAACTCATCATCAGGCCTGAGAAGAATGAAATCCGCGGTTTCTTCAATATTGTCTTCATCGGGGTTAACTTTGAAACAATGGACCGTAGTCATCCATTCGACAAACTGACTCACAGAAGGATTCTGGCCCGCCCAGAAGTGCAACGATGATTCGATCTTCTCACGATGTTGCGGAATCGCCAGAGTTTTCCCATCCACATAGGAGCGCATCTCTCGAATATCTCTATCGAAATACTCAAAGACAGGTGCTCCTTCTACGCTCAATCTTTCCATGTTCACGAATGGAGAATTAGTCCTAGATGCGTACAGAATTTCCGTTCTATAGGAAAACAGTTTTCCTTCAAGCAGTGCATCAATCTCAAATATCTGCAAAGGTTTGTCCTGCTTGTCCTGCCAGCGAGTTCTCGACGATTGCGTGAATGGAAGCGCACCTCCTTCAAGAAAAACTTTCAGCATCCGCAATGCATCCAGTAGCGACGACTTCCCGCTCCCATTCGCCCCCAGCAGCAGTTGCTTCCGCTCCGGCTTGTACTCGAAGTTCACAAAGCAGCGGAAGTTGTCGATGTAAATCCGTTTCAGCATGGCAGAATTATACGTCGATTCACGCTCCGCGAGGCGTATCCGTTTGACTTCACCACCCCAAGTTGCCGACCATTACCTGTTGGGCCTTGAATCTTCGGGTCCGTGGAGAGCGATTGAATGAAAGTCTTGATCTATGGTTCGGGGGGCCGCGAGCACGCGCTGGCCTGGGCGGTAAAGCGCAGTGAACGGGTAACGGAGGTCGTCTGCGCCCCCGGCAACGGCGGCATCGCGCAGATTGCCCGCTGCATCCCCGCCGATTTGAAAAACCTCGACGCCCTCGTCGCCGTTGCCGAGGCCGAGCAGCCGGGTCTGGTGATTGTCGGGCCGGAGCTGCCGCTCTCGCTGGGTATCGTCGATGCGTTGCAGCAGCGCGGCTTCCGAGTCTTTGGCCCCAGCAAGGCCGCCGCGATGCTGGAAACCAGCAAGGCATTCGCCAAGCGATTCCTCCAGCGCCACAATATTCCCACCGCCAAATACGTCGTCTGCGCGACCGCCGACGAGCTGGAGAAAGCCGTCGGCGGCTTCCATCCGCCCATAGTCGTCAAAGCCGACGGACTGGCCGCCGGCAAGGGCGTTCTCATCTGCGAGTCGCGGGTGATTGCCCTTGAAGCCGGCCACGACCTCTTCAGCGGCAAGCTCCTCGGCGAGTCGGCCGAGCAGGTAATCCTCGAGGAGTTTCTCGAAGGCGATGAAGTCAGTTTTCTCTGCCTCGCCGACGGCAAAACCGCTTTGCCCCTCGTGCCCGCGCAGGACCACAAGCGCATCGGCGAGGGCGACACCGGACCCAATACCGGCGGCATGGGCGTCTACTCCACTGACACCCTGCTCGAACCCAGCATGACGGAGTGGATTCTCCACCATATCGCCGAGCCTACGATTCGCGGCATGGCTGAGGAAGATACGCCCTTTACCGGAGTTCTGTATGTTGGCCTGATGATGACCGCGCGCGGCCCGCAGGTGCTCGAGTTCAATGCCCGCTTCGGCGATCCCGAGACGCAGGCAATTCTGCTTCGCTTGGAAAGCGACTTGGTCGATGCCCTGGATGCCTGCATCGACGGCCGACTTGCCGAGATTGAGCTTAGCTGGCTCCCAGGCGCTTCGGCCTGCGTAATAGCCAGTTCGTCCGGTTATCCCGGCAGCTATAAAACCGGCCTGCCCATCACCGGACTCGCCGCAGCGGCGCAGGTTCCAGGTGTGCAGGTCTTTCACTCCGGCTCGTCGCAGGCAGGCAGTCAACTGCTCACCGCCGGAGGCCGCGTGCTGGGCGTTACCGCCGCAGCTTCGTCCCTAGAAGAAGCGCTAGATCGCGCTTACCAGGCTCTCGCCGAGATTCATTTCGACGGCATCTACTATCGTCGCGACATCGGCCATCGCGCGCTGAAAAAATAAATACTGAAAGGAAAATCATGACCCCGGTCATCACACACCAAGAGCTGCTCGTCTGGAGCCAGGAGGCTTCCCGCTTCTGGAAGGCCCATCTCGACGCCAACCCCGACCTGCTGGAGCTGCCCTGCGACATTGGCGGCTCGGCCAACGTCCAGGAACTCGTTCGCCACATCTGGGGTGTTGACCTGCTTTGGGCACAGCGTGTCGCAGGTCTTCCAGTCATCGACCGCAAGACCATTCCTGCCGGCCCGCTGGATCTGCTCTACGGCCTGCACCTCTCCGCCGTTGAGATCTTCCGCACTCTTCTCGACGACCCGGCGCAAAACTGGGAAGACACACTGACGCTGGACGCTCCCTGGTTGCCACCGGAAAACCGTGCCTTCTCTCGCCGCAAGCTGCTCGGCCATGCGCTGCTGCATAGCCAGCGCCACTGGGCGCAGTTGGCAACGCTGGTGCGTGACGCAGGGTTTCCCTCAGGCTTCAAAGGCGATCTGCTCTTCAGCCAAGCTCTGGCATAGGGCCCGGGAATCCCTCAGGCGCCGATGGAGGCTGATCCATCTGCTTTTGAAAACAAGAGCGGCACAGCACCGGCCTGCCCTGCGTGGGCCGGAAGGGCACAGAGGTCTCCGCGCCGCACACCGAACAGGTGGTCTTGGTCTCGGAGCGTACCCGCTTGCCTCCGCGAGACATCTTCGCCTTGCACTGCTTGCAGCGCTTGGGGTCGTGCGTGAATTGTTTCTGGTGGAAAAAGACTTGTTCGCCAGCGGTAAATACAAACTCGGTGCCGCAGTCACCGCACTTCAGTATTCGATCTGTAAATTCCATGACCGGTTTCCCCAAGAGCAGGGGATCCATCGAAATCGGCCATTTCTTCAGTCTTGCCGGTCCCGGTTCCCTGTCTGCGTACTTCGTTCTCAACAAGGGCCCGGGCCGCAATGTGAGTTGCGGTTACAACCACTCTTAACCCCGCTAATCGGGGGACTGCAACAACTGCATTGGCTACATCAAAATAGCGGCGGGCCGGCGCCCGACGCAGTATTACGCTAATCGAAAAATCGTAACCGGCCACCCTCGTCCGTTTCCGGCTCTTCGTCTGCTCTCCGCGCTTGCGCGAGTGAGACCAGGGTGGCTCTGGTTACGATTCAGTCTGTGAAAGAGAGACTACTCTGCCTCTTTCCGTGCCTTCTTGCGATTCCGCTTGCGTGCCAAAGCCGCCTTCACGCGCTTCTTTTCGCCCGGCTTCAGGTAGTAGGAGTGGCGTTTTACTTCCTTGATAATGTCCTCCTGCTGTACCTTCCGCTTAAAGCGGCGCAGCGCATTTTCAAGCGGCTCACCTTCTTGTACGCGAACCTCTGCCAAAGAATCCCACCTCCAAACCTGCCAAAGGGCTTCATTTATGATACTGGATTCATTGAAGCTGCGCGAATTTCCGCCCTCGATTTGATTAAAAAATGCCCTCGTTTCTGTGCGGAATTCGCGAATTTTGTTCCATAAAGGAAAACAGTAATCAGAATTAGACTCACACGTTGACGGCTCAACCGGAGTTCTCCCCTCCGCACAAATCGAATAAACTTGCCCTCAGGGATTCAGAACGACGAAAGGTCCAGGAAAATGATTCGCAGTTACCAGGGGCGGCTGCCCCACATCCCCGCCAGTTGCTATGTCGATCTCTCCGCCCAGATCCTCGGCGATGTTATTCTCGGCGAGCGCTCCTCGGTCTGGATGAACGCCGTCCTGCGCGGCGACGTCAACTCCATCCGCGTCGGCGCAAACTCCAACGTGCAGGATTGCGCCGTCCTCCACGGCCAGCGCCACCTCTACCGCGTCGAAGTCGGCGACTGGGTCACCATCGGCCACAACGCCACCGTCCACGGCTGCATCGTCGAAGACGCAGTGCTCATCGGCATGGGCGTCACCATCCTCAACGACTCCCGCATCGGCGAGGGTTCCATCATCGCCGCCGGAGCGGTCGTCCCCGAGCACACCATCGTTCCGCCCCGCACCCTCTGGGCCGGCGTCCCCGCCAAACAGCGCCGCGAACTCGCCGACGCCGACCGCAAGCTGATCCTTGAATACGCGCAGAATTATCTTGATTACACGGAGATTTATCTCAAGGAAGCCGGAAGCTGACGGGCGAATCCACCGCACGGATCTTTGGTAGGCCAGCTATCTCTACTTGATTACTGTGGGGACCTGCTCGGATGAGCTTTGACTTTCCTTCAGAATTTGGTCAACAGTCACCCCGGCCAGCCATTTGTGTCGGTCGCGGGTGTAGTCGCCAGAGCCGCCGCGGTAGATGCGCAGAAAGCGTGCCATGCCATAAGCTCCCAGTTCTTTTTGCAGCAATTTCAGCGTGTGCTGCTCAAACTGCTCGTCGGTCATCTCTTCCAACGGAATCATGGCTTCGCCTCCTTGGCATAGTCTAGCGGATTTGCGACTCGAATTGAAGGATTTCCCAGTCCGCGCTCTGCCTTGCGCAGAAACCGGTCGTCCGTCGTCAGCAACAGGCCAACTTTGGACTCTTCGGCAAGCGCCAAATGCAATGCGTCGAACTCTCCGTAGCCGAGTGTGTTCAAACTCCTGGCCCGCGCAGCAACCTGTGCATTGGGCAGATGAACTTCCGCTGCATAGGCAAGCAAAGCCAGCGCGTCTTCCCGCCTCTGCATGTTCGGATTCCGGCGTAGTTCGGTAATCAGAATCGAACTGGCGATCCACAAGAGTTTCTCTCTCTCTGAATATCTCTGAAGAGCAGTTCCACTGCGTCCGCTTCCCGGCGAACCCGCAACTGACCCGGATCGTCGGTCAGGCGATTGATCGCGCAGGCATCAAGGTAGATTCTCAGCGGCATTTGCCTCGAACCCATCCTACATCTTGATCGGCGCTATCAGGCAGATTGCGCCTGCAGATCATGCTTGCGCCTCTCCGGAGCCTTCGTCGGCAGGCTCCATATCCGGCTCGTGCCGGAGGGGTCAGTGATATAGGAAGGTTTCAAGCAATGACAGCCGCAAACTCATCCTCGAATTCGCGCAGAATTATCCCGACTACGCGGAGATTTATCTCAAGGAGCAGGGGAGTTGATCGGCCAGGTTACCAGATACTGTTGACGCCATACCGATCAAAGACCCCATCGATGCTGATCAGCGGAACATCGAGTTCCAACGATTGAGCCGCCAGCAGGCGGTCGAATGGGTCGCGGTGATGAAAGGGCAAGAGTCCAGAGCGGATGGCGTGCAACGGATCGACATGGATTGCGGTGAACCCTTGCTTCCGAAGTACAAAGTAAAAGTCAGTGACAAGCAAGTGGGGCTTCTCATGAAATTTATTCGCCTTCAGCGCAATCTCCCAGGGAACCACGGGAGAAATCAGGATTTCATTGGATGAGTCTTCAATGAGCAGCCTCCCTTTGGAACTGAGCCGCTTCGGATCATCAAGTGCCCATAGCGCAGTATGCGTGTCGAGCAAAACTCTCACGAACCAGACTCGTCGATACCCGAGTCAGCGCAAAGAAGGTCAAACCCAAACTCGCGTAACTCCTCGTCGGTTTCCAGTGGCTTGAAGAAATCGTCAGGATACTGGACCTGACCAGCAAATTGCCCCAGTACGCGTTTCCCGCTGGCGGGCTTTTCCTCGACAACCACCAACCGTACGGCAGGCTTTTTGCCCCGCGCAATCACTACGTCGCGGCCCTCCTCAGCCTCTTTCATCAGTCGAGAGAGATGGGTCTTCGCCTGTTGGATGGTGTATGCCATAGAGCAAGTATGGGTAGACTTCATAGCGAAGTCAAGGCATAGACGGTGATGCCTTATCGAGTCTGCTTCTTCCCGGCCATTTCGTCTGCAATCTGGCGTACGGTAATTCCTTTGAGCCATTTGCGGCGGTCGCGAGTGTAGTCGCCGGAGCCTGCCTGATTCACGCGCAGAAAGCGCGCGACACCAGCGTCCCCGAGTTCGCGCTTGAGGATTTCGAGCGTATGAAGACGGAATTGCTCGTCGGTCATCTCTTCTAACGGAATCATGGCTTGGCCTCCTGGGCATAGTCTAGTGGATTTGTGACTCGTGTGAACCGGAGCCTTCGTCGGCAGGCTCCATATCCGGCTCGGACCAGAGAATCAACGTTTGCGGCAAGCTGAAAGCTACGATCAATAGTAGCCAGAGCACCGGCATGCGCAAACACGAAAGCCACGCCAAGTCCGGGTTTTCAAGGTACACCAGGGCGATGGATGTCAGCGCGATAAATACCACCACAATTCTGTATGCCTTGTAGTGAGCGGCATTCCGTTCCCGAATGTCCCGCTCGTCCAGCCGCCGGTCTTCTTTTTGCCAGTCGCGATTTGTCGAGTCAATTAACGTCTTGATTGTGTTGTCTATCAGCATTGGACCCTTGGCTGGCCGCCCTTCAAAATCACGAACAGGGCCGCCCGTGCCGGTGCCTCCCAGAAGCTGCGCTACAAGGACCAGCAACCAAACAAAGACGAAAGACAGATTACTGAACAAGCGATGGTGTCCGGTACTTGAGACCGCTACGAGGCCAAGCAAGGCGAGAACCAGCGCCCAATAGCCAACAACCATCCAACGCCGTGTGCGCCGTCGCGCCAGTGGAATCCCGAGAAAGCTCTTCTTGTTGATCATGCTTGCGCCTCCCCGGAGCCTTCGTCGGCAGGCTCCATATCCGGCTCGGACCAGAGAATCAGCGTCTGCGGCAGACTCCACATTGTCAACGCAATTCCGAACAAAAATGCCTGCGCTATATGCAGGAGATTCTGTGTGTGAGACATGTCGAGGAAAACAAAACACACAAGCAGCAGAAGCGATAGGCGACGCGAGAATTTGAAGGCGTCAAAATGCGCATGATCGCGAATTTTCTCCTCGCGCTCATCCATTGGATCACTGGTTCTGACCGTTCCTTCAGCATCCAAAGGTTCATTCTTGAGTAGTGTTTGAAAGGTGGGTCTACGCTCTCGGTGGCGCAACCCTTCAAATCGCTTGACGGCTCCGTTAGCTCGAATGCCTCCGAGCTCCCCTGCGATGATACTGAAGCACAGAAACAAGCAAATCAGAAACGATACCGTGCCCTGAGTTTCAAACCCGCGAGTGATGATCAAACTGCAGAACCACACACAGAAGCACCAGTAAACGACAATAGCTTTGCGCCGCGTTGCGCGCCGTTTGACCGAAAAACCGAGGAGATAGCCTCCAGTTCTGATCATGCCTGTACCTCCGCTGAGCCTTCGTCGGCAGGCTCCATATCCGGCTCGGTCCAAAGCAGAATCGATTGCGGCAGCCCCGATACAACCAGCAGTAGCAAAACATAGATCGCCGGCACCAGGAACGGATGCCTCCTATACGGTTCTGCGATCAGGAGAAATAAGCCCGCCGGCACAATCCAGCGAAGTGCAGAATAGGCTCTATAGTGCGCTGAATTACGTATGTTGACGTCACGCTCGTCTATCCGCTTCAGTCTTTCAAGCGCTTTCCGCGCTTTGATGTCTTCAGGCGTCATAAAGCTGTAATCGTCAGTCCCATCGTTTTTCGGCTCATGCCCGTCAAAGGCGCGAATCATTCCGTTCGACCATGTACCGCCAAGCATCTTGGGCCACGAGATTACCACGACTGTGAAAAGCCCTCCAGCGAAAGGACCGATAATGTCAGTAGCACATGATATGTCCGGAGGTGGTAGCAAGTGAAGTGTCCGCTTAG
>CAZHKN010000158.1:0-11834 GCA_964532725.1 uncultured Occallatibacter sp. | reverse complement strand
CTGCATCGAATTGGTCAAATGCACAAGGGTGGCGCCGCGGCGAAACCGCTGTTACGGGCGCGGCCTACACCGATCAACTCGTCGCCAAGGGCGGCAACGCTCCTTATACCTTCGCACTAGCCTCGGGCAGCACACTTCCTGCCGGACTTGCCCTCAGTGCGTCAGGCGTTCTCAGCGGCACGCCAACCACGGCCAGCCCCAACGGCAGCCCCAACACCTTCAATGTCAAAGTAACCGACAGCAGCACAGCGGCGCTGACGGGAATCTTCGCAATGAGTCTGCAGATTGCCCAGGGACTCACGATCTCCACATCCAAACTACCCGTGGGAACTGTAGGGTCGCCTTACTCGGCGCAGCTTTCAGTTACCGGCGGCGTCGCGCCGTACAAGTGGGTTTTGGCGCACGGCGTCTCAATGCCAGCGGGTTTGTCGATCAGCTCCACGGGGCTTCTCGCGGGAACCCCCACAGCTGCGACCGCAGCAAACGGCTTTACCTTCAGCATTTACGCGGAAGATTCCTCTACCACGCCGCTTGTAACCAGCGTCAATTTAACGCTGGTGATCGATGCAGCCGCCAACTTGACCATCAGCGGCTATAACGCACCGGCAGGTACAGTGGGCACGCCGTACGCCTTCACCTTCCAGGCAATGGGCGGCACGGCGCCGTACTCATGGTCAGTGACAAACCTGATCGCCGGCCTCACGATGAGTTCCAGCGGCGTGGTGAGCGGAACCCCTACAGTCAGTGGTGCAATCACGGCGGTTGTTGTCGTGAAGGACTCTTCGAATCCTGCACTGACGGCAAGCATGAATATCCCCATCCAGATCAACCCAGCCAGCAATCCAGTCACCATCACTTCCGTCACCCTGCCGCCCGCGTATGTGGGTGCGGCATACGTCTTCCAACTGACGGCGACCGGCGGCAAAGCTCCTTATAGCTGGAAGCTGGCCAAGAGCATCACTTTGCCTGCCGGTCTCTCGCTCTCGGCGACCGGAATTCTCAGCGGCACGCCTACCACGGTTCCGGCCTCCTCGCCCGTTGCGCTTGGCATCGTGGTGCAGGATTCCAGCTCACCTTCGAATGGCGCGGACAACAACCTGATGCTCAACCTTTACGCTGCTGTTGCCGAGTGCACCAATAACGGCAGCGGCAACGCCATCCTTAGCGGCCAGTACGCCATGACGATGAACGGGTATGACTCCGTGAGTGAGAGCCGCTTCAACCTTGTCGGCAACTGGACAGCCGATGGCAATGGCAATATCAGCTCCGGCGGCGACGATCTGAACTCGCCTACATGGACTGCGCCCACCAACAGCACTTTCTCCGGAACCTACTCGATTGGCAGCGACAATCGCGGCACGATGACACTGACAGCCGGCGGACAGTCCAACACATTCTGCTTCGTTGCGGACGCTCTCAGCTCGAGTGGTATTGCTACCGGCGGCTATATTTTGCGCGCCGACGCAAGCGGCCAAAATGCTGCGGGAACCTTCCAGTTGCAGAATCCTGCCGCCTTCACAGCAGCCACACTCAAGGGTAACTATGTCTTTGGCCTGCAAGGGAACTCGATCAGCCAGGCGGGCAACGGCGCTTATCTGCGCATGGCGGTCGCCGGCGTGCTCAGCTTTGACGGCGCGGGCAACGTGAGTTCCGGCGAGGCGGACATGAGCCAGCAGAAGTACAACAGCGAAAATCAGCTCGAGAATCAGTATGAATCCAAGGTTGCTCTTACCGGTACGTACACGGTTGCCTCCAACGGCCGTGGCACACTGCAACTGAACACGGGTGGCGGCTCTCCGGTGCACTTTGTCTTCGAGATTATCTCGGGCAATGAATTGAGGCTGATGCAGGACGACGACTCCGATGTGCAGAATAACTGCTGCAACTCGGTGCTGGCCGGAAGGGCGCTGCTGCAAACTGCGGCGACCTTCAGCAATGCAACCCTGAGCGGTTCCGGTGTCTTCATCAAGAACGCCATCGTCAGCACGGGCGCGCTTAATCCGGGACGCGACATCGAAGCCGGCATCCTCCGGTTCGACGGCAACGGCAACCTCAACGGCGTCAGCGATGAGAACTCCGCGGGCACGGTGACCACGGCCAACCAGATCACAGCAGCTTACTCGGTAGACGCGCAGGGACGCGTAACCATCACAACCTCCAACAGCAGCGGCAGCGCGCCAACTCTCTATCTCTCCGGTGCGAACCAGGGCTTTGGCGTCATCGCGGATCCAAGCATCGGATTAGTGGAACTCGATGCGCAGACAGTGCCAGCCAACAGCTTCAGCGTCTCCGGTTTTGCGGGCAGCTTTGGCCTGGGAGAGATATGGCAGGGGCCAAATGCCCCAACCCAGACGGGTTCTATAGCAGTGGACACATCCGGCGCGGTAAGCGGCGCCTTTGACTCGGACAATAACGGTGCTATCACAACCGATCTCGCGCAAACAGCTACCCTTGCCGGGACCGATGGCGGACGCTTCCTGCTCACTCCAACGGGCAGCAGCGAGGCGCGGGCGGCCGTCTATCTGGTCTCGAACACCAAGGCCTACATGATCGACATCAGCGGCTCCAACAACGCTCCGCTCCAGGTACTCGTTCACCAGTAAACCGTCACCACCCAATCCAACAGCAAGCAATAACCCTGCTTGCGCGCTCCAATCAGAGCGCGCAGGCAGGGTTTCTGGCATAAATACACAAGCACAGCGTTCTTGGCGGCCCGCAATCGATTCCTAATTCCTCTGTTTATTCTTGACACGCCTCCTGTCGTCCAATAGCCTCCATTTGTGCGGTCTGGTTCATCCCCTCTCCGGCATGACCGCGCGGTCTCATCGCGGAACGTGCTTTCTTCAACTCTTTTCTGCTGTCAATATCGGGCGCGCATTGCGCGCTGCAACATAAACCAGATCGAATCTGCATGCCGAATTGCGCCTGCTCCGATTCTCACTTTTGAGGATGCTTCCCTATGAATTTCTTTTTCCCCTTTTCCCTTCCGCGCTGCGGCGCCATCGTTTCCCCGCGATCTTTTCTCCGCATTGCTCGCAGGAGCGCGCCAGCCATCGTCTTGCTTTCTCTCTCGGCATTCCTGACAGACAGGCCGCTTGAAGCGCAGAGCGCCCACTTGAGCGGCAGCTCGCGCGGCGCACTGACTGCAATCGGCGGCGGCTTCAACGCGCCGAATGGGGTTGCGGTCGATAGCAGCGGCAATGTCTTTGTGGCCGACACAGGGAACAGTGCAGTCAAGGAGATTCTTGCGCCCGGCTACACAACCACCGTGCGAATTGCTGTCGCAGAGGGCAACTTCAACGAGCCGAACGCGATTGCGATCGACCGGGTCGGAAACCTCTTTGTCGCCGATGAATATACCGGCGTGATCAAGGAAATTACCGCGGCGAGTGGGTACGTCACGGTGATGACTCTCGTGAGCGGCTTCAGTTTTCCAACCGGAGTCGCTGTCGACAACTTCGGCAATCTTTTCGTCGCGGATTTGGAAGCGAATCAAGTCATTGAAGTAACAGCCGCCTCGAATTATGCCTCGAAGACCCCGCTGAGCCTCGGCTTTAGTGAGCTGATCGGCGTTGCCGTGGATGGCAACGGAAATCTCTTCACATCGGACGAAATCAATGGCATTCAGGAGTCTCCGGCGTCGAGCGGGTACACCACACAGATCAACCTTGCCTCGGGAAGTCAATATATTGTAGAGACTTCTGGCATTGCACTGGATATTGACGGCAATCTCTACTACACCGATGTTGCCCTTGGCGAGGCCTTTGAGATCCCGCTGTCGAGCGGTTATCAAAGTGTTGTACCGGTTGCGCAGGGCTTTGCCGAGCCGGAGGCGATTGCCGTTGATAACAGCGGCAATGTCTTTGTGGCCGATCCCAACTCCGGTTCCGGTGCGGTGGATGAGATTCCGGCAGGTGCTCCCGCAGTGGGCTTTGGCACGGCTGCTATTGCGACAAGCACACCGCCAACCGCGACGCTCACCTTTACCTTCGACGAAGCGGGAACGATCCAGGCCCCGGTTGTTTTGACAGAAGGCGCAACCGGGCAGGACTTCACCAGCGCGGGAGGCAGTTGCGTTGCCGGCAACTATACCGTTGATCAAAACTGCACCGTCGTCGTGAGCTTTACACCCAAGTTTGCCGGCACTCGCACAGGCGCGGTCGAACTGCTCAGCAGCACCGGGGAGGTCATCACAACCGTTTATCTCTCCGGCACGGGTTCAGGCCCGCAGATCGCCTTCACTCCCGGCACGCAGAGCATCCCGGGCAGCGGATTCAATGCCCCGAAGGGCGTCGCAGTGGACGGTGCTGGAAACATCTTTGTTGCTGACACAGGCAACAGCGCCGTGAAAGAGATTTTTGCAGCGGGTGGATATACCGTGGTGCGCACGCTGGGAAGTGGGTTCAGCGCGCCGCAGGGCATTGCCGTGGATGGAGCCGGAAACGTTTTTGTCGCCGACACCGGCAACGCAGCAGTGAAAGAGTTGCCCGTCGAGTTCGGCTATTCAATTGTAAACACGCTAGAGGGCAGACCTAGCGGCCTCCCGTTGGTCTACCCCACGGCAGTATCAGTGGACGGCAGCGGCAACGTATACGTCGAGGATCCCTTCTATGATGTCGTGCAAGAGTTTCTCGAAGTTGGCGGTTACACTACCGTGAATACGCTGCACCCCAACTCGGCGACACCGTCGAACACGCAAGCTAGTTACAACGGCAATCTGTACATTGCCGATAGCGCGAATAACCGGATTCTGAAGCAGGACCAAATTGACGGACCCACCGTCAGCTTCTCTGCTGTCCCGGTAGGTTCTACCAGCAGCGACAGCCCGCACACGGTGCAGGTGCAGAACGTCGGCAATGCCGCACTTGCATTCACAGGGCTTAGCTATCCTGCGGATTTCATCGAGGCCGCCGGCGACTCAAGCTCCTGCACCAGCTCGACCAGTTTGGCTGCGGGTGCGGAGTGCGATCTTCCAATCGATTTTATGCCCGTAAATGGTGGAAGCCTCAGCGAGTCTCTTACACTCTCCGATAACTCGCTGAATGCAACCAGCGCAACGCAGGCGCTTACGCTCAAAGGAACCGGTCTACAAACCTCGCAGACCATCAGCGTCACCCCGATCACCGGTACGCAAATTATCAACAGCACCATTTCACTCTCGGGAACGGCCACTTCCGGCCTCCCCGTCGCCTTCGTCTCTCTCACGCCGTCCACCTGCACAGTAGCAGGGACGTTAGGCGGCACATGGACAGCGTCGCTGATCGCGGCTGGAGAGTGCTCCATCCAGGCTCGTCAGTGGGGCAACGCAAGTTACTCCGCCGCACCCTTTGTCTTCCAGAATTTCTATGTTCATTTGGTGTCGCAGAGCATTACCTTCACGACAGTTGCGGAGCCGGTATACGCCACAAACTCGGTAGCGATTGCTGCTACGGCAAGCTCTGGCCTGCCAGTCAGCTTTGCCTCCACTACACCCACCATCTGCACAGTTTCTGAAACGGGCGGCGCGTGGTCAGCGCTGCTCAAGGCAGGCGGTCGTTGCACGGTCCAGGCGACTCAATCCGGCGCCGGAAGCCTGGCCCCGGCGCCGGCCATCTCGCAAACCTTCACCGTGAACCGCAACGCGCAAACCATTTCCTTTCCGGCCATCGTGGAACCGGTCTATGTGGGCGGAAAAATAACACCGGCAGCGATTGCATCCTCCGGCCTGCCGGTCAGCTACCTCTCCGAGCATCCGAGCATTTGTGCCGTCGTCGAGAGCGGTGGCGTGTGGAGCATCAATCTGGTCTCCGTAGGTGAATGCTCCATCGAGGCCCAGCAAGGCGGCAGCAGTCTTTACAATGGCGCGCCTTTCGCCTTCCAGAATTTCTACATCCACAGGAACCCCTAGTGTTGTGAGTCTGAAATGCGCAACACAAACAGGCTGTCATTCTGAGCGGACGGGGTCCCGAACGTCTTTCAGTTCCGGGGCTCCCAAAGAACGATCTCGGCTCTTTGGGGTGGAGGTCGGCGTGGTGAGTCGAAGAATCTGCGTTTGTACTTCAATGAACTTCAGACTCATCACACTAGCGAGTACTCATCCAGGCGGCCGCCCGGTATTTCGCGCGGCTGATCGGCGCCCAAAGGAGTTATGCTGTCAGGGAAAGTGATTCCCCACTTTCCCGAAGCTCGAAGAGCAGGCCAGAGAATCTCACGGAGGTCAACCATGAGTTCAGTACGAGTCCTCGTCGGTACCCGCAAAGGCGCATTCATCCTCACCGCCGACGGCAAGCGCAAAGATTGGAAGGTTAGCGGCCCGTTTTTTGCCGGTTGGGAGCTGTATCACCTGAAGGGCTCGCCCGCCGATCCGAATCGAATTTATGCCTCGCAGTCCAGCGGCTGGTTCGGGCAGATGATTCAGCGCTCCGACGACGGCGGAGCAACCTGGACGCCCGTCGGCAACAAATTTACTTATGACGGCGTCCCTGGCACTCACCAGTGGTACGATGGCACCGCCCATCCCTGGGAGTTCAAGCGCGTCTGGCATCTGGAACCATCGCTCACCGACCCCGACACCGTCTACGCCGGCATTGAAGACGCGGCGCTCTTCCGCTCCACCGACGGCGGCACAAACTGGGCCGAGCTCTCAGGCCTGCGCGAGAACGAGACCGGACCCAAATGGCAGCCCGGAGCCGGCGGCATGTGCCTGCACACGATTCTCCTTGACCCCTCCGACGCGCAGCGGATGTACATCGCCATCTCCGCAGCCGGAGCATTCCGTACCACCGATGGCGGCGATACATGGAAGCCCATCAATCAGGGTCTGGTCTCGAACTTCATGCCCGATCCAACCGCCGAGGTGGGCCACTGTGTCCACCATGTCGCGCTGCATCCTTCGCGGCCCGATGTATTGTTTATGCAGAAGCACTGGGATGTGATGCGCTCCGACAATGCAGGCGATAGCTGGCGCGAGGTCAGCGGCAACCTGCCCACCGACTTCGGTTTTGTCATCGACGTTCATGCGCATGAACCCGAGACGCTGTATGTCGTTCCCATCAAGAGCGATTCGGAGCATTTTCCCCTCGACGGCGCGCTGAAGGTTTACCGCAGCCGTAGCGGCGGCAACGAGTGGGAGCCGCTGACCAAAGGCCTGCCGCAGGAGAACTGCTATGTAAACGTGCTGCGCGATGCGATGGCTGTTGACTCTTTGGATGAGTGCGGCATCTACTTCGGCACCACAGGCGGCCAAGTCTACGCCTCGCCCGATGCCGGAGAAACCTGGACACCTATCGTCCGCGATCTCCCCGGTGTGCTCTCAGTTGAAGTGCAGACACTACAATGAGCGATGAGGTCGTGCGGCAGGTCAGAGTGGTTCTGCCCTACCACCTGCGGAACATAGCGCAGGTAGGCGCGGAACTCTCGCTCGAAGTCGCCGAACCGGTAACAGTCTGCGCCGTTCTCGACTCGCTAGAAGCCCGGTATCCGATGCTGTGCGGGACGATCCGTGAGTATGGAACCGGCAAGCGCCGCGCGTTTCTGCGCTTCTTTGCCTGCGAAGAAGACATCTCTCACCAGTCAATGGATGCGGAGTTGCCCGAAGCGGTCACGGAAGGCCTGCAAGCGCTGCTGATTATTGGAGCGATTGCAGGCGGATGATAGCCACGGGAAAAGAATATTTCCGCATGTTTGTTTTGTGTTGCACCGGATTGCTTTGTATCAGGGCACGACTTCAGTCGTGCCGCAAACGCAGTAAAACCGCTGTGGACTATAGCCCCTGCGGGAACTGCCCTCTGTTCCGGCACTGAATGAGTAGTTCCCAACAGCTGACTGCTCAGTTGAAAACATCGCAGAAGCAATTCTGCGGCTACTCAATCGTCAGCGCCGCTTTGCCGTAGTGGCCTCCAGCTTCCATTTGCATCAGTGCTTCCCGCGCCTGACTCCAATCGGCGGCCGAAACCACTGGGCGAATTTGCGCGTTCGTGATAGCAGCATTCATCCCCTCAAAATCCAGCCGTGAACCCACATAAATACCGTGAATGTGCGCTGTTTTATGCAGCAGCAAAGGGACGGCCAATGGCTCTGCTGTCTGAGCGGAAGTTAGTACTCCGATCTGGGCAATCGTGCCGCCCATGCGCAAGGCGCGCAGCGAGCGGTTGATGGTTCCAGCACCGCCTACCTCGACGACCAGATCAACACCCTCGCCGCCGGTTTCGTCCAACGCCCAACGATCCCAATCAGGATGAAGGCGATAATTCACTCCGGAATCCAGGCCCATCGTCCGTGCTCGCTGCAGCTTTTCATCGCTGCTGCTGATGCCGAAGACGCGCATTCCCAACCACTTCGCAAATTGCAGTGCAAAGAGAGAAACCCCGCCCGTTCCCTGGATCAGCACCGCCGCCCCCGGCTGCAAATTGCCCGCTCCCAATGCATTCCAGGCGGTCACTGCGGCGCAGGGCAGCGTGGCCGCCTCCACATAGCTCAAATGCTCCGGCACGCGCACCAGCCCGGTCTCTGCAAGCACAACCTGTTCGGCGAGCATTCCGTCAATATCGCCGCCCAGCGCGCCTTTGGCCTTGGCCGGGGTCAACACCCCCTCCTGCCAGTTCTGCATAAAGATTCCCGCTACGCGATCGCCAGGCTTCCACGCCGTCACCCCCTTGCCCACGGCCAATACCTCTCCCGCCCCATCCGAGCAGGGAATCCGTGGCAGCCGGAGTTTGGGATTGTACAGTCCCTTGACCATGAGAAGGTCACGGTAATTAAGAGAGACGGCCCGCACACGGACCAAAACCTGACCGGGTCCCGGCTGAGGGTTCTCTCGCTCGACAACCTCCAAAGAATCAACGCCAAAGGCGGATATTTGACCTACTTTCATTGCCCCTCCACGCCGGTTTTTGGCCTTCTATCTTTAGGCTGCATGGGATGCGACCGGCCAAAGCCCCGTAGAATGAAGATATGGCTCGTGGTTGGGAAAGTAAATCCGTGGAGGAGCAGATGGCAGAGGGGCTGCAGCAACCGGAGCAGGCAACCGGCAATGGATACGTCAGTGAAGAAAAACGCCGGCAGTTGGAGCAGGTGCGCACCGAGCGCGAACGGCAGAAGCAGGCGCTAAGGCTGCAACGGGAAAATATCCTGTCACAGCGCACATCCAATCCGGCGCGGCGCTCTGCGCTAGAAGCCGCGCTGGCCCAGATTGAAGCCAGCCTGCAGGCTCTCGAATAGCAACTTCGCTCGCGACAGATCCGCTTCCCCCGGCGGATTTTTCATCTCTACTCAGGACTCGCGCTGCTCAGGATTCACGATGAAAGAGCAGCGAGTTGGCTTGCTGCACCGGCGTAAGCAGGATGCGGGCAATATTCACATGCGCCGGCCGGCTCACCGCCCACACAATCGCATCGGCCACGTCTTCCGGAGTTAGCGGCGTCACCCCGGCATAAACCTTGGCAGCCCGCTCCTCATCGCCGCGAAAGCGCACCCGGCTAAAGTCTGTTTCCACCATTCCCGGATCAATGCTCGTCACACGCACCGGCGTTCCCAGCAGGTCTTGCCGCAGGCCGTCGTTGATTGCCCGCTCCGCTGCCTTGCTGGCGCAGTAAACCGCTCCGCCCGGATAAGTAAGCTCACCTGCTGTTGAACCCAGATTGACGACATGGCCCCGGCCTCGCACCACCATGCCCGGCACCACGGCGCGGCTCACATACAACAGCCCCTTCACATTGGTATCAATCATTTCGTCCCAGTCCTCAACCCGGCCCATGTAGAGCTTGTCGAGTCCTCGGCTGAGTCCGGCATTGTTGACCAGAATGTCGACTTTGGCCCATTCCTCGGGCAGCGCGTCAATCGCCGTCTGTACTGCCCAGTGATTGCGCACATCGAGAGGGATGGCGTGGACCGCCTCTGCTCCACTCTCCAAAGCCGCCTTGGCCACAGCCTCCAATTTGTCCTTGCGACGGGCAGAAAGCAGCAGCCGCGCCCCCTCGGCGGCAAATGCAAGTGCCGTCGCCGCCCCAATCCCTGCCGAAGCACCGGTAATGAAAACGATCTTTCCCCTCAGGCTTAAAAATCTCTCGCTCATGGCTCCATCGTACATCTGGAAACCTCAGAAAGATCATAAGCAGAAATACTCTGAACGCAGATCATTTCCCTCGCCGCTTCGTTTCCACCAACGCCGGCAGCGTCCCCCGCGGAAATGCAGTTGACTGCCGCACCACCAACTGCGTCGGAATTGCCCACTCTTTCTTCCCCGCCTGAGGATGATCACGTTCAATGCCTGCCCGCAGCGCCTCAATGGCCGCCGTGGCCAGCGCCTTGCACGACATCTGCACCGTGGTCAGCGGCGGCAGCATGAACTGTGCCAGATGAATGTCATCAAAGCCTACTACCGATACGTCCTGCGGAATGGAGTGCGTGGTCCGGTAAAGCGCATGAAGTACGCCAATCGCCGTCATGTCATTGGAGCAGAGCACCGCCGTCGGCAATTCGCTGAGCGCAGCCAGCCGCTCCATCGCCGGAATGCCGCCTTCCATCGTATGGTCGCCCTCGACAAGATGTTGCGGCGGAACGGTGAGTCCAAGCTCCAGCATGGACTTCAAAAAAACATCGCGGCGCGCCACTGCCGAGTGCAGGCGTAGCGGGCCGCTGATAAAGGCGATGCTGCGGTGCCCAAGCGCGGCCAGATGCTGCACCGCCTGACGGATTCCCTCGCCGTAATCCACCTTGAGAACGCGGATATTCGGCAGGTCAGGCCCAGCATCTACAAAGACCAGCGGAAACTCGCGCTCCACCAGCCGCTCCACCAGTTCCTGCTCAACGCCGAAGGTCATTACGGCCACGCCATCCACATTGCGCTGCAACATGCGCCGGATCAGAGACTCGGTGCGCGCCGCGTCATAGCTGGTTGACCCGATCAGCACCTCGTACCCGTGCGCTACAGCAAGGTTTTCAAACTCCTGCACCAGTTCAGGGAAAAAGGGGTTGGTGATCTCGCTGACGATCAGCCCCAGCATCCGGCTGCGGCCAGAGACCAGCGCGCGGGCCTGGGTATTGGGCAGGTAGCCGGTATCCTCAACGGCCTGCCAGACCCGCTTCGCGAGTTCCGGGTCGACAGTAGGAAGGCCGTTGACGGCGCGAGAAACCGTGGCGATAGAGACGCCGGCCCGCTGGGCTACATCGCGGATGCTTGCGGAAGCGGGCCGGCCAATTCGGGAGCTCTTGCGAGGCAGATTCATGGATAAAGAGAATTCTACCCTTTTCTCGCTGTTTCTCAGGCGCATTCCCGCAAGATCGGCAAAAGAAATCTCAATAAACAGAGCAAGATCTATGATTTA
The DNA here is from genome assembly GCA_964532725.1 of uncultured Occallatibacter sp. Classification (GTDB taxonomy): domain Bacteria; phylum Acidobacteriota; class Terriglobia; order Terriglobales; family Acidobacteriaceae; genus Telmatobacter. Next base: position 531 of record CAZHKN010000158.1, on the reverse strand, counting down.
TCCAGAGCCTATGACGCGTTGAAAATCCCGCATGCAGTGGTTTTAGCCCTTCATATCGGAAATCGTTTCCTGTGTGATCGCCGCCTGCGAGTGGAGATCGGAAAACAGCGGCTACGGATGCCGCTGCCCGCCGGCGGCAATCTCCATGCCGTGCTTTAGAAGGTCCAGAATCGATTCGAGACTCTCAACGGCTCCGCGCTCGCTTCCCGGCAGATTCACGATCAGGGTCTTTCCCTTCAGTCCGGCAATCCCACGCGCGAGCCAGGCCATTGGATTGCGCTCCGCCCCTCTGGACCGCATCGCCTCTGCCAATCCCGGCGCTTCGCGGTCAACCACCCGCAGCGTGGCTTCAGGGGTGCAGTCGCGCGGGCCAAAGCCTGTACCGCCGACGGTTAAAGCCAACGCCGCGCCCCGGTTGCAAAACTCTTCTAGTGCCGAGGTGATCAACGTTTCCTCGTCCGGCGCCAAGCCGGTAGCAATCTCTGCCTCGGGGAACTTCCTGCGCAGCAAATCAACTACCGCCGGACCCGC
>CAZHKN010000157.1:0-11928 GCA_964532725.1 uncultured Occallatibacter sp. | reverse complement strand
CTGCTGGACATCATGGTTCCCGGCGGAGACGGCTTGGACGTTTGCCGCCGTCTGCGCTCCAATGCCGCTCTCTCCACCGTTCCCATTATCTTTTTGACTGCGCGCGCCGGTGAAAACGACCGTGTCCTCGGCTTGGAGCTGGGCGCGGACGATTACATCACCAAGCCCTTCGCTACCCGTGAGCTCGTCGCCCGCGTCAAGGCCGTGCTGCGCCGTTTCGAGCGTCCCACCTCGCCCTCCATCATCAGCTTTGAAGAGGTGGTCATCGACGCCAACGCCATGCAATTGCGCGTCCGTGGCGAGCTAACCACCACCACTGCTACCGAGTTCCGGTTGCTCGATTATCTGGCCCGCCATCCTGGCCGGGTTTACAGCCGCGACCACCTGCTCGACGCCGTCTGGGGCGATGCCCGGTTTGTCACCCCCCGCTCGGTGGACGTTTATGTGCGGCGCATCCGTGAGAAGATCGAAGTCGATCCGGAGAATCCCCGCTATTTGAAGACTGTCCGGGGCGCCGGATATCGCTTTGAACTTCCCAAGAGCGAATAGGCGCACTTTGACCCCAAAAGTGTTCACCAAGCTGCTCGGACTCTTTGTCCTCCTGCTGGTCTTCCACACCGTGGTGATGGAGCTGCTCTTCCGCCATTTCACGGCGCGCGCCGCAGGGCTGAGCTTCCCTATGCTCGGCCGCGAGGCCATCTGGTCTGGACTTATTGCGCTGGGTGTAGCGCTGCCCGTCGCCGCGTGGATTGCGCTTGGAATCACTGGCCGGCTCAAACGGGTTATCGTCTTCGCCCACCGCGTGGCGGAAGGAGACCTCGGCGCGCGCCTCACCGGCAAAAAAGTCGACGAGCTATCCGGCATGGAGGCCGCTCTCAACCGCACCGCTGAGCGCCTCGAAGAGAACTTCGCCGAAAACGAGAGCCGCCGCCAGGAGCTGGCCGCCATGCTCGACTCCATGCAGGAAGCCGTCGTCGCCGTTACCGCGCAAGGGAACGTGCTCTGGTCAAACTCTGTGATGCAGCGCATGGCCGGAAGCCTCATCCATCCGGGCCGCCCGCTGGTTCATTCTGTCCGCGACCCTGAAGTTCTGGCTTGTGTCCGTGGCGCACTGGCGCGCCGTGAGGTCTGTGTGGGCCGAGCCAGCACCCTCGCCCAGGGACGAATCTTCGAGGTCAACGCCGCGCCCTTGCCCTCCGGCGGAGCGTTGGTCGTGCTGCATGACGTCACACGCATCGAGGCTGCCGAAAAATCCCGACGCGAATTCATCGCCAACGTTAGCCACGAGCTGCGCACTCCGCTCACCTCCATTCAGGGCTACGTCGAAACCCTCATCGAAGACCCCCTTCCCAGCGTCGAGACCACGCACGAGTTTCTCGGCATCATCCTCAAAAACGCGACCCGGATGAACCGGCTTACAGAAGATCTTTTAGCGCTGGCCGGTGTTGAAAGCCCCGACTATAAGCTCACGCCCCAGCCCACCCGCGCCAGCGCGCTGGTCTCCGATGCAATCGAGGCCCTCGGTGGGATCGTCGTCGATTCGGGCGTCGCCATCGAGTCAACCGGCGCGCCCGATACCCTTGTCCTCGCCGATCCCGACGCCATGAATCAGGTCTTCGGCAACCTCATAGAAAACGCCCTCAAATACGCTAAAAACAGCAAGCGGATTCAAGCCGGCGCGCGGCTGCTCGACACAGAAGTCGAGTTCACTGTGCGTGATTTCGGTTCCGGCATCGCCAGCGAACACCTGGAGCGCATCTTCGAGCGCTTCTATCGCGTCGATAAAGCCCGCTCCCGCGAGTCCGGCGGTACCGGACTCGGCCTGGCTATCGTCAAGCACATCGTCAACGCTCACGGCGGGCGCATCTGGGCCGAAAGCGAACTCGGCTCGGGGGCGGCCTTCCACTTTACGCTTCCACTGGCCCAAGCAGCACAGCTCTCTTCTTCAAATACAACACCCAACTAATAATGCTCTGTTATTCCCAGCTAGCCGAAGAGATGCGACAAACGAATGTCCAGCTCCCGAACTTCGCAGAATCACCCACGGATTACGAATGGACGAGTTCCCTTTCAGTACTTTCGTAATGTAATTACTTTATAAATAAACCACATATTTTGTTTGACTTGGGCAATATTCCCGGCTAAGCTCCTCACATTCCCGATTCACCGGGCAGGTTGGCTTCCCTACATTTCCGTGCAGATTTTGTTCCTGAGCCGCAACTGTTGACGTTGCGCTCACACCAGGCTTTATCTACCTGATCGAGAACCGTCGCGCACCGCTGGAACGGCCAAACATTCCACAACACTTATTTGGGAGATTAGGCAGTTGAATATACCGTTGCGGAATGGTCTGATAGTACGCCTGGCTGAAACAAATTGCCGCCGTGCATCTCGATTCTGGATACTCCCATGCCTGTCAGGAAATGCTTAGCCGCGCCTGAAGTACCAGGCTAAGCCAGAAACGCACTCTAACCACGCGGCCCAGCCGCACCGCACAAGGAGATACATGAACCGCCTACGCGCACTTGCCGTAACGATGCTGACCATTTTCTCAACCTGCTTCCCCCCCACGGTCGTTGGCGTTGCCGCCGTCAGCATGACTGGCTGCTCAACTGCAAACCTCGCCGCGAGTGCTCAGGATGTCGCAGTTGTCGCCAAGCAGATTGCTTCTGCCATCGCAACCGAGGCTCCTACCGTCTCCGCTGACCTGACAACCGCCGCAAACGATCTTTCCTCGCTGGCCACCGCGCTCGCAGCAGGCACTACCACTCAGGACAAAGTGCTTGCTGCGGTTGCGGCAGTAGACCAGATCCTGGGAACCATCCCGAGTCCGGCTGCTCAGAGTGTCTCTCAGTTCCTGCCTATCGCGGTTGCGGCAATTCTTGCAATCTACAGCCTCTTCGGGCAACCTGCCGTGACGCCCACTGCAAATGTAGCCAGGGCCCCGCGCGCGACCACGGCAATTCAGCCGGTAGTAATCAAACATCGCCTCCTGCGTTCGCCTGACGGTGATTTCAAGGCTGCATGGAATGCGGCGGTGGCCGCGCATCCGACCAAGGGAATTGCCGCGCTGTAGAACCCCGCAGTGAGGCCCTTGTTATCAGAAGAGGGTCTCAAACGCGGCCATTTGAAGCGTGACCGCAGCATAGTACTGCGAGTCCAAGGGCGACATGTGTTCTTCACCCGCCAATCAGTCCGACGCAGAGCGCCAACCCAAACTCAGCCAATCCCTTCGGAAAGGACGGCGTCTGCAACCGTCCTTTCCCACTGTTTATTATAAGGTAAATAAAAGATTTTATTTGACTTGTAGAGCATTTCCGGCTACTCTCCTTGAGATCATCAACCCACCGGGAATCCCGTTCTCAACCAAATCTCGCGAATCTTCAGCAATGGATTCTCCCTGGCTGCTGCTCGATTCTTGCGCCTCATGTTACGAACAACCGAAAGGAGGCCGTCCATGGCCTTTGTTCTCTCCCGCGCCCCCAACGGCATTGATTGGCAAGGAGCAACTGGAACTCAAATCACTTTCGGCATAGGCCCCGCCGATGCTCCCGCTGTCCTCTATAACATCGAATACCCCTTAGGAACTGCAAAGACTCCAGACCAAACAGGGAAGGTGAGTTTTACCATTATCGCTGGCACAAATACCTTGGATGCGAACATCAACCATATCTTGCCTCACGGAATATCTTGGCATTTAACGGAATATGCTGATTCCGGTTCACAAACCTTGATAGCAGCATTACCTGACCCAAGCGGCGTCTATCCTCAAGACCTCGCGGTCGAAATCATAGGAAAGTAGGCTCTTTATGAAGACTTCCTTGATTCCCCTCGCCGTCCTTTCCTGTGTGCTCAGCATCCCAACGCCGCAGGCAGCGGGCCAAAATAGCCTGGGAACAGGCAATTCTGTAGTGCAGCCACAGACCGATCAACCTCTCTTCAAGCCTGATCCCAATCTCGGTGGATGGGCGACGCTCGAGCAGCAGTGCCAGTTAGTGGCAAAGGGATTGCCTGCTTCTTCCGCTTGTGGATATTTTGTAGATCTGCTGATTGGAAAAGACCGGTATGGGGCTACTGTGGACATCTCCAATGCGTATGGACAATTGACCAACCCGAAAACGGAAGACATAGTAGCACTGACTCAGGCCTATGTTACGAAAAATGATAGCTTGGTGAGTATTCAAAGTCTTGAGAATGGACTCGAGAATGCGCTCCCCAATGCAGCCGGCGTGAACCAGCGAAAGCAGGCGAGTAATGCTCCCCCTACAACCGGAGGAACCGGGCTTGTGGTTAAGCCATTGGCGGTATCCGCTCTAGGCATCGCCGTTCAATCTGGAGCGCTCACGGAAAGCCAAAGCGGAAATAACATTACAGTGGCGGGTAACCTCTATAACCTTTTTAGACTCAGCGAGAATAAGTTTTCTCTACCCAACGGGTACTTGCAGCCTGGCAAGCAAATATTCGACGACACAATCGGCGACATTGCCGTTTCAGCAACATTCGCCGCCGATAACAGCAGTGCTGTTTCAGTTCCGGTATCCAGCACCGCGAACTCCGGTTCGCTTGGGTCTACAACGAGCGCGCTCTTCAACGATGGCCCCACTAAACTGACCTCATTTACCGCCAATTACGAACATAACAGCATACTTACAGTGAGGGGGCTCGAAAATTATCTTAAGAAGAATAAAAAGCAGTTTCTGGTTATTCCAAATGACAGCTCCACGTACACGCCACTTATGGACGCAAGAGATACGCTGCGGAAGGATTTTAAAGATGCCAAAGGTTGCGACCAAGCCAAGATAACGCAATTAGCGAGCACCTTCAAGCCGGTGACAAACCCAAAGGATGCTGCGGAAAACCCCTTTAGCACCTTCGTCAGCACATATGACGATTGTTTCGATGCAGTTCTCTTTCAGGTTGAATCGGCGAAGAACACTGACGGCACAATCAAGGCACGGGGCGATTTGACTGCATATGCTCTAGCGTTGTCGAACGACATCACTAGCGTCCAGGAAGCAATAAAGAAACTCGGACTAGGAACCGACATCAGTGTGCAGTATGTCTTTAACCACCCCCAAAGCCAGCCGGAGACACACGATTTCCGTTTTATTGCAACAGGAGACTTCGGCCAGGATGGACAGATCACATGGACTGCGAATGCTGCGGGATCAATCTATGCAACCATCCCGGCTGGAGCAAAATACGGACGGTGGAAAGACGCACAGGCTTCCGGCGAGATCGATTGGGGCAACTTGGGAGCCAACGTTAAAGGGAAACCAGTATTTAGCCTTGCAGGCTATGCGCAGTACCAGGACAATCCGTCAGTGTTGAATCTAACTTCATCTAGCGTTCCGAGCGGAATCACCTTGCCTTCAGGCGCGCAAGCCTTCATCAGCGGCACAAAGGGGCTGCTGGCCGTGGTTCAGGCCAAGGCTTCCCTCAATATCGGTTCAGCTCAGATTCCTCTGTCTTTCAAATGGTCGAATAAGACAAACCTTCTTGATAAGACAAAATTTGGAGCGCAACTCAGCCTCAGCTACGACCTTTCCTCGTTCCTTACCGGTAAAGGAGCAAGCGCCGGGCAATAATTCTACTCATTGATCCATCCCCAAATCCCGGGTGCGCGGTTGTAGAGAGGGCTGCATCCTCACTGCTGCTCTGGATGCGCCTCGCGCCATTGCACCAGTCGCGCATCCACTTCCTCCCGTTCGGGGCCTTTGAGCTTCTTATACGATGAATCGTGCAGAGCGGTCGCCTTCACCTGCTTCTCACCGTCCAGGTTTTGGTAGGCCAGCGAGCTCCAGAAGTAAGCTTCGGCGTGGTCCTGCCCCGCGCGCTGGGCCAACTCATACTCGGCATCAATCGAACCGTGCTCAGCTGCCTTGCGAAACCAGTCATCGGCCAGCTTTTCGTCTTTCTTGACGCTCTGGCCCTCCGCGTAATCCTGTGCCACGCGCAGTTGCGCCTCGATGTTGCCCAGCTCCGCTGCCTCGGAGAAGAGATCGAAGGCCCGCTTCCTGTCCTTCGAAACGCCGGTGCCCTCCGCATACAGCAACCCCAGGTTATACAAACCATCCCTGTTCTTGAGGGTGGCGGCCCCTTCCAGCAGACTGGCGGCGCGCGAGTAGTTCTTCGGCACTCCAGTTCCCCGCACGTAGCTCATGCCCAATTGATATTGCGCCTCTGCCAAGCCGCGTGTCGCAGCGCGATCAAACCACGCGTCTGCCTGGGCACTATCCTGGTCCACTCCTAATCCCTTCATGTAGAGGATGCCTAGTTGATATTGCGCCTGCGCCAACCCCTGATCGGCAGCCTTGCGAAACCATGCTGCAGCCTGGGAGAAATCGCGGGCGACCCTGTCTCCGTTGAAATATTCGAGCCCGACCAGATACTGCGCCTGGGCCAGACCGGAATCGGCTTTGGCCTGGATCTCCGGATCGATGCCAGTGCTGGGAGGTTGGGCCGCACCGAGAGAAACCAGGAAGGGTGGCGAAAGAATGAAAATGAGTGTGAGATATGCCCAGCGCTTGAACATGAATGCTCCTTATACAGACAGTTAGAAAAATGAATCCGGCTCTGACAAAAGGTGCAAGTCAGCTCCCGAAAGAAACGAGAGAAAAAGTTCGCAATAGGATGGTAGAGTGGGGTGTGCGGCTGGTCCGGATTCCAGCAACGCCCCCTATAGCGTGCCGGCACGACCCGCGCCCCGGATTGTAAGAAAAATAACACATCCGGTCTCAAGAAACAGTAAAGAAACAGCTTGATCCCAAATCATGGTATCCGGCAACGATGAGTCGGCGCGGACTTTAGCTATCTTAATTACAACGCTCCGAGCCATATCGCCTATCGCGAAGCTGGCCGGCAGCTCTTGTATCCAAAGCAATCAAAGCACACTTGCCAACACGGCGCATGAACTTGAATCGATCAGGAAGCTCGGCGAATCTTTTTCAGTGTAGGAGACATGGCGTGAAAATCGGAGTCCTGGGATCGGGCGGTGTAGCACAGACGTTGGCAAGCGGCTTTATCAAGCACGGCCATCAGGTGCTGGTGGGCACAAGATCGGCTTCCAAGCTTGCCGGCTGGGCAGCGCAGAACCCCGCAGCCTCCGTGGGCAGCTTCGCCGGCGCCGCAGCCTTCGGCGAGCTGGTCGTTCTCGCAGTCAAGGGCAATGCCGCGGCAGAGGTACTTCGCCTGGCCGGCGCTGACAACCTGGCAGGAAAAACCGTCATCGACGTCTCCAATCCAATTGCAGACGAACCACCGGTCAACGGAGTTCTCCCATTCTTCACTACCTACAATCAGTCCCTCATGGAGCAGTTGCAAGGCGCGTTTCTAGGCGCTCACTTCGTCAAAGCTTTTAACTCGGTTGGCGCGGCATCCATGGTGAATCCCGAATTCGCTGCTGGCAAGCCTACTATGTTTATCTGCGGGAATAATGACGAGGCAAAGACCTCTGTCAGCGTGATCCTCGACCAGTTTGGCTGGGAAACCGCGGATATGGGCAAAGCCGAAGCGGCGCGCGCGATTGAGCCTCTGTGTATGCTGTGGTGCATCCCCGGCTTCACGCGCAATCAGTGGACCCACGCTTTCAAGCTACTCACTCGCTGATCCGGCAAGCGCTCGCCATGCGTACCTCCGCGCAGGTTTACTTTGCCGCGTCCCGGTCTTTTCCCCACGTCTTATAAAGCCCGAGGTAGCTGTAGTTCTCGGTCTGCCCAGCTACGGAGTGCCCATAAGCAAAAAGCAATTGCAGCCCCGGCGATTTGAAGTGGTAATACCCGCCCGCGTCAATCATTGTCGATGCCTGGGTCTGCGCCGTGGCAAACCCCTCGCGCGCATGGGAGAAGAGTTCAGCTGACAACTCCAGCTTTTTGCTAATCTCCTTCTTCATCAGGTAGCCGCCGTAGAGATAATTGCGGTACTGCGTTTGCGGAACCACCGCGTATCCCATGCCGCCACACAGGCTCCATGAGCCAAACTCTCTCTCTACCCAGATCGGCAGCTTGTACCAAACACGGCCAACCCCTAGCCCCCGGGTTGAATCGCCCGTCGGAATCTCGAACATGGGAAAGGGGCCGATCTGCGGACGGTGGTTCGTCTGCTTGATGAAGCCATATTTCACGCCCAGTTCCATATCCGTCAGGCCAAAAGCGCTTGCGCCGGTTCCGCCGGGAAGGTAGACAGGGTTGTTCGACGGAATCGCCGCCCCGAACGGAAGGATCGCATGAAGCTGAATATTCGGCACTGCGCCCCAGTTGAACTCGAAGGCGGGGCCGGCCGGATCAAGTTCGGCTGGGGTTCCGTCTAGAGAGCCAAAGATGTAGGCCTCGTAGTGCCCCAGATCCACCGGCGTCGGATCATCCGTCTGAAACGGAGGCCCAGCCTGCGCCAGCACTCTAGGCGCGGCCAGAAGCAGCAACAGGAACAACGCCAGGCTTGTGTACTTCCTGCTGACTTCCATCATTCCTGCACTCTCCTCGGCAAGCTCTTTGTCGAAGCTGTGGGCGGGCGGCGGCCTTTGATCCTGCGGTCTGAAGGAGCGTTGCCTGGCTTACGCATGACCGAGCCGTCGCATGAATCCGGTCGCACATACAAGGCTGGTTACCGTGACCAATCTCATTTGTGGAGTGGATATTTCATTGCATTGGTTAGACGCGCGCATCGGCCATGAAGGCGCGTTCGCCCAGTTCCCCAACACAGCAGAAGGAATTGCCGCGCTGCTGGACCAGTACCCGATATGGCGGGAACTCGATCAGACCTTTCGCGCCATCAAGGGCAGGGCCGCCCGTACCGTGGCCCGCAGGGTTGGGGATGCCGGAGATCGGCGCGTTCTCCAACGGGACAGCATGGCTCTACCGGCTGGATCTTGGTAAGCCTACTTGACGCCAGCAGGTGAAGCGGAGGCGGCTCTGGTGGAGTCCAACCCGCCCAGGAATAACCTATTGCGACAGGAACTAAAGCTCCAACCCGCCATTCACGCCCAGCGATTGCCCCGTGATGAACTTCGAGCCGGCAGCAAAGAACAAAACCGTCTGCGCCACATCGGCAGCCGTTCCGTTGCGCTGCATCGGAGTCCGTGCGGCAAAGCGTGCGGCTTCCTCAGGCGCTTCGCCTATCTCGATATATCCCGGCGCAACCAGGTTCACCGAAACTTCCGGCGCGAAGGCCTTGGCCATCGCCAGCGTCAGCATCTCCAGAGCGGCTTTCGAAGAGCAATATACAGCATGGCCGGCCCAGGCGCGGCTGCCGCCCAGCGATCCCATGTTGATGATCCGTCCCTGAGCGGCGCGCAGATGCGGCAGAGCCGCGCGCGCAACGAGGAACGGCCCACGTGCATTAGTCTCAAAGACCGCATCCCAGACCGCGAGCGAGGAGTTTTCCAACGGGCTGGCGGTGAAAATAGCGGCGTTGTTGACCAGAATATCCAGACGGCCAAAGCGGTTGATCACAGCTTGAATCGCCGCTTGGACTGCAGCTTCAGAACGCACATTGCAAGCCACAGCCAGACCGCTCATGCCTACGGCTTCGATTTCGCGAACCGTCTCTGCTGCCTCTGTCGCGGAGTTGTTATAGGTGATAGCGATATCTGCCCCGGCTGCCGCCAGCGTAAGCGCAATCTCTCGCCCGATGCGCCTTGCGCCTCCGGTAATCAGGGCCGTTTTGCCGGCCAAGGCGCGTTGGGGCACTTCATTGTGCATAATTTAAAGTCTGGTTGCAACCGGCTCTTCCTGTTCTACTTTGCAGGAGCAGCGGTTGCCGGGACCGTTTGCGCGGCCCCAGGCGCGCTCTGGCCCGGTGCGGATGGATTCTGCTTCGCTGCATTCACGCTGTTATCGTGCAACTCGTAAATCGAGTACTGCTCGCCGGGGCGCTTCATGCGGATCTCAATTGACATATCCGGCTTGGCGATCTGGTAATCCTCGCCATAGGTCTGGTAGCCATGAGCGATGATCTGCATCCGCACCGTGCCATTCACCGGCAGCACGTCAATCACGGATTTGCCTTCTTCGCTCGTCTTGAGCTCCATATTGCCCTTGTCCTTGCCATTCTCCAGCAGATGAAAGATCACCGAAGCGTTCTCGATCGGCTTGCCGTCGGCATCGCGCAGCACGGTGACTTCAATGCGCCCGGTCGGCGGCGGAGCTTTGTATTTGCGGCCACGCTGGGCAAAAGAGGAGAGCGAGGCGGCCAGCAGAATCAACGCGGCCACAGGAACAAAAAGGCGAAGAAAAGAACGGCGATGCATGATGTCCATTGTAAATGCTGGCTGCTCCCGCAGCGAAGAACCCCACGGTAAACCTTCCTGGATAGACGCGATGCGCCTCCCTAGGAGAGCTAAAAGCCGCAGATGGGGATATGCAGGACCGGGCTGGCTGGTTTCAGAAGCGGGTTTGCAGCGCAGATTGGGCGCGCATCCTCCAACATGAGATCGCCGAACCACGAGACGCTCCGCCAATTCCGGGCAGAAGCGTCCGAGTCAGGAAGTTACTATGCATTCTGTAACTCAGGTATGGGCCGCTGAAGGTGCATCGCTTCCGCGATCACATCCGCATATTTCAATCCTGCACCGGTATTGAACAGCACGACGCGGTCGGATGCTTTGAGTTCTCCGCTGGCCAGCAACTTATCATACGCCGCAGTGACTGAGGCGCCTTCAGGCGAGAGCAGAATTCCTTCATTCTTTGCCCAGTCCAGAATCGACGTAAGAATCTCTTCATCGGTTACCGAGAGCGCGATTCCTTTCGATGCCCGAAGAATATCGAGCATGATGGCATCGCCGTAAGGTTTGGGAACACGCAGACCCGAGGCAAACGTCGATGCGTTCTGCCACATCTGGCTGACGTTGGCCCCAGCATCGAAGGCTCGAACCACGGGAGCGCATCCCGATGCCTGCACGGCAATCATGCGGGGCCGCTTTCCCGCCTTGACCCAGCCAAGCTGCTCCATTTCCTCGAATGCCTTCCACATGCCGATGAGTCCGACGCCGCCGCCGGTTGGATAGAAGACCGCCTCCGGATATTCCCATCCCAACTGCTCTACCAGTTCGTATCCCATTGTCTTCTTGCCTTCGATGCGAAACGGCTCCTTCAAGGTGGAAACGTCGAACCAGCCTTCCTCCTGCTTGCGCTCGGCGACAATGCGCGCGCAGTCGGAGATCAATCCTTTCACGAGCGTTACATTCGCTCCGTAAGCGACGGCTTCGAGATAGTTGGCGAAGGGCACGTCCCGAGGCATGAAGATATGGGCTTCGATACCCGCAGCTGCGGCATAGGCCGCTAAAGCTCCGGCCGCATTCCCGGCAGAAGGGACCGCAAGCTTTCGCAATCCGTAGTGCCGCGCCATCGTAACAGCAAGCGCAAGCCCGCGCGCTTTGAACGTTCCGGTTGGGTTGGCGCCCTCCTCTTTCACGAAGACGCTCGGATACCGCTTGCTGCGCAGCATGGGCGTCCAGCCTTCCCCCAGCGTCACGGGTTGAACGTTGGGCAGCACGGCTCGATAGCGCCACATCCCAGTCCAAGTCGAACCTGCCCAAGTCGAAGAACCTTCGCTCGCAATGGCTGCCCCAATCACCTCGTTGGCGGAGGTTCCTTCTAGATGGGAGAGATCGTAGCGGACATAGAGCGAGCCGGCAGGCTGATCCTTGCACTGCGTGCAAACCGTTTGCGGTGATTGCGCCGAAATTCGGGCGTGGCAGCGGGAGCATTCCAGGTATGCGATTGGAGGCATTAGATTCCTTCGCTTAGCGGACGACTGTTGGGCTGAAGTTCACGGTGAGTTCCACTGCGCAATTACCGCGGGAACCCTCTGTCAGGAGCGACATCAAGCGGCAGAACATAACAGGTTATTGGGAACCTGGATGTTGTTTATTTAGTATGGTGAGCTCGCTGGGATTCGAACCCAGGACCCACGCCTTAAAAGGGCGTTGCT
>CAZHKN010000156.1:0-11943 GCA_964532725.1 uncultured Occallatibacter sp. | reverse complement strand
AGGACGACTTCAATTTCCTCTCAAAGATGTGCCTGACGCGCATGAGAGAAGTGGCGTGGGAGATTGCGAAGTCTGCTCGCGCAGTGGGTGCTTTTGTTGTAGTTCACGGCTCGGACTCGACCGACAATCCTGAAATCTTCCTTGAGAATGGGTTCGATTATGTGCTTTGCGGCGAAGCCGAAGAGACTCTGGTGCAGCTCTGTCTTTCCGTACTGCACGGCAGAGAAGTAAGAGACCTGGATGGCCTGGTGAGGCTGGACAGGGATGGCCGGTTGGTTCGAAGCGCGCAAAGACTCGCGAAGAATCCCTCGTGGGCTGAGCTGCCTTTGCCGTCCCGCGATCTGATCGATCTGGAGCCGTATCGCAGCGCGTGGATGGCAGCTCACGGGTATTTTTCAACCAATATGGTTTCGAGCCGCGGGTGCCCCTACCACTGTAACTGGTGTGCGAAGCCTATCTCTGGAAACAAGTTCCACCTGCGCTCCGCCGCGGTCGTTGCCGAAGAAATGAAATTGCTGAAGGTACAGGCTGGAGTCCAGCACATCTGGTTCGGCGATGATGTTTTTGCATTGAATCAGCGTTGGGTAGGCCAATTCGCGGAAGAAGTCAGCAAACGCGATGCAGCTGTGCCATTCAAAATACAATCACGCGCCGACCTGATGAGCGAACAGACGGTCCAAAGCCTCAAGGCTGCAGGCTGCGCCGAAGTGTGGATGGGAGTCGAATCAGGATCGCAAACTGTTCTTGACGCCATGGACAAGGGGTTGCGGGTCGCATCCGTTATCACCGCGCGCGGCAGGCTGAAAAAGGCAGGCATTCAGGCGTGCTATTTCCTTCAGTTTGGCTATCCCGGCGAAACCTGGACGGAATTGCAGGAGACGATTGAATTCGTTCGCGAGACCCGTCCGGACGACATCGGTATCTCATTTTCGTACCCGTTGCCGGGCACGGAGTTTTACGAGCGGGTGCAGGCGCAGCTTGGGCGCAAGCGGAACTGGACGGACAGCGACGATCTTTGCATCATGTTCAAGGGAGCTTATAACACCGACTTCTATCGCGCTGTCCGCGAAGCACTGCACGCCGAAGTTGACTCCTGGCGCGAGGCTGAGATATCGCGCAAAACCAGATCTAATCTCGAAGCGCTCTGGAGCAGGGTCTACGAGCTTGAGCCGGTAAGCCGGCAAGCCGACGCCCTTGCGCCCTTTGAGAGAATATCTCCCGCTCATTCCACCGTTATCGTCCCGCTTCATCAGTTGACTCCGGTCAGGGAGGCGTAGATGCGAGAACTTCTTCTGACCCACGGATATTTCCTGTTCGAGGATCCCAAGGAGCGGCAAATTATGAAGCCCTACGCGCCGCTGGGAATCCTCTATCTCTGCTCTCACCTGCGCAAGAAGGGATTCGATGTCGACGTTTTCGATACGACATTTGCCAGTCGCGAGGAGCTTTTTCGGTGCCTGCGCACCGAGAAACCGTCTGTCCTGGGAGTCTATGCGAACCTGATGACGCGCAGTAACGTGATCGAGATCCTGGGGGTCGCGCACGAGGCTGGATGGAAGACCGTGGTGGGTGGCCCGGAGCCGGGCGCATATACGCTGGAGTATCTTCAAGCAGGAGCCGATTTTGTCGTCTCTGGAGAAGGCGAAGTCACCATGGAGGAGCTGTTGCAGGCTCTGCGTTGCGGCGAAACCGACTTCACAAAGATCGCCGGGCTCTCTGGATTGGATGAAAGCGCCAGGATGTTTCAGGGACCGCCTCGCGGCCAGATTGCGAATCTCGATCAGCAGCCCTGGCCCGCGCGTGAGGCTATCGATATACAGCGCTATGTGGAGACTTGGCGGACCCATCATGGCACCGGCTCCGTGAACTTCATTACCGCCCGCGGCTGCCCGTTTCGCTGCAACTGGTGCAGCCATCAGGTCTATGGTCAGTCGCACCGGCGTCGCGATCCCGTGCAGGTAGTCGACGAAGTGGAATGGCTACTCGGCGAGTACTCACCCGACATCATCTGGGTTTCCGATGATGTGTTTACCATCAACCACGCATGGATTCGCACCTATGCCGCCGAGATGAAGCGGAGAGGCCTTCGTATTCCCTTTGAATGCATCTCGCGGGCAGACAGGTTGAACGCAGAGATGTTCGACCTGCTGGCGGAACTGGGTTGCTTCCGCATCTGGATCGGCTCGGAGAGCGGATCGCAGCGTATTCTCGATGCAATGGATCGGGGCGTAAAGGTGGAGCAGGTCCAGGACGCTGTGCGCATGAGCCGTGAGCGAGGCATACAGAGCGGCATGTTCCTCATGTGGGGATATGAGGGCGAGGAACTGGAGGATATCGAAGCCACGATCGATCATGTCAGCAACTCGAATCCCGATATATTCTTCACGACCGTTTCGTACCCGATTAAAGGAACCTCTTACTACAAGAAGATTGCAGACCGTCTTGTGCAATTGGAGTCCTGGAGCAAGTCCTCAGATCGGGAGCTCAAAATCAAAGGCAAACATACTCGGCAATTTTATGCGCATGTAGACAGGCTCTTGCGGGACGAAGTGGAGCGTACCCGCCTGCTGAAGACAAACACAACCCCGGATGAATTGGCATTAGTAACTCTCGAGCAGAAGATTTCTGAAGCCAGGGCAGGAATGCGAGCCACCTATGCTGAGGTGGAGCAATGATTGGCATAATGGACAGCCATTCTCTTGCTGGTAGAGCCTTCGATTCCATTGCAGAATCGTACGATTCTCTGTTTACGGATTCTGTCATCGGCCGTTCGCAGCGCACAGCCGTATGGAAAGAGACCGAGGGCGTTTTTCGTGCGGGAGACCGCGTTCTTGAATTGAATTGTGGAACAGGCGAAGATGCACTCTTTCTTGCAGGCAAAGGTATCTCCGTGATTGCCTGTGACGCCTCGGTCAGAATGATTGAGCAAGCTCGGGTCCGCAAAGCGGATGAAGCTCCCTTGGCTTCGGTCGAGTTCCACGCGCTTTGCACAGAGCATCTGGATAAGTTGCCTGCAGGATTGCGCTTCGATGGAGTGTTCTCTAATTTCTCTGGCCTGAATTGTGTTGAGGATCTATCGCAAACCTCGCGCCTGCTCGCCGATCGCGTCGACAAGGGAGCGCAACTGTTACTCTGCCTGTCCACGCGCTTCTGCATGTGGGAGATACTGCACTACCTCTTCTGCGCCGAATTGCGAAAGGCTTTCCGGCGTTGTGGCGGGGTCACGGAGACGAAGCTGGGGCAGCAATCGTTAGTTGTCTATTATCCAACACTGCATTCTATTCAGAGGTCATTTGGGCCGATGTTTCGTCTGTGCTCTGTTACCGGCATTGGCATTGCAGTTCCTCCTTCCTATTTGGAAGAGTGGGCACACAGGAATCCACGTTTATTTCGGATATGCGAGACCATTGACCTCCTTCTCTGTAGATTGCCGGGCATCAGAATGCTGGGAGACCACATGTTGCTGCATCTGGAGCGAGTATGAGTTTGGCCGCGATCCAAAGTTGCGCCGATGGCGATGCTGCCACTGATCTCGGAGTTATGCTGAGATGTCCTCGCTGCGGGAGCGACACTATTGGTCTGGATTGCCCACGCTGCGAATTCCGAATGGAGATGAGCAATGGCATTATCCATGCCTTACCTCCGGAGAGAGCCGCGCATTACGAGCAGTTCGTGCGCGACTACGAGCTTATAAGAACATCAGAGAGGCGAGGGAGCAATCGCGCGGATTTCTATCTTGGTCTTCCTTATAGGGACTCTACTGGACAGAATTCCAGGCAATGGCAAATTCGGGCGCGCAGTTATGACTATTTGGTGCGTCATTTACTGAACAAAGGCAGCCTGCATGGCGGTAAACGGGTTCTCGACCTCGGCGCCGGCAATTGTTGGATGAGCTTTCGCCTGGCGTTGACAGGGTTCCAACCCGTTGCTGTGGATTTGCTTATGAACGAGCGTGATGGTCTCAACGCTGCTACACATTATCGGATCAGGTTGCCGCAGCTCTTCCAGCGCTTTCAAGCGGAAATGGGGCATCTGCCGTTCCAGGATGCGCAGTTCGATGCCGTTGTCTTCAATGCCTCCTTCCATTACACCGAGGACTGTGAAGCCACTCTGCGCGAAGCGCTTCGCTGTGTCAAAAGCGGCGGCATGATCATCATCAGTGACACCCCCTGGTACTCCAGAGAGGAAAGTGGAAGGCAAATGGTCAGTGAGCGCCGCGACGCATTTCGTGGGAGTTATGGAACGGCTTCGGATTCCATCGAAAGCCTCGAGTACCTCACGGACGCCAGGCTGCAAAACCTCGAAGAGAAACTGTCGATTCGATGGAATTTTCATACCCCTCAATATGGCTTCCGATGGGCGATGCGTCCTCTCATCGCCAAGCTACGCCGCAGACGCGAGCCTTCACGGTTCCGCATTTATGTTACCTGGAAAAAGGCATGATACTTCTCTTTCATCCTCGAGCTACTCGACCGAAAAACTCCCGTCTTCCGCTTGCGGTACTGGCCCTGGCCGCCGCGCTTGAAGGCCGTGAAGAGTATGAGATCGTAGACGGAAACATAGAGGACAAACCCGTCGAGGTCATGTTGAAGCTGATCGACACGCGCGAGGTAGAGCTGCTCGGAGTGTCTACGATGCCGGGACCTCAGATGGTTGCGGCCATGGAGGCGTCGCGGGAGATACGCCGACTGCGTCCTCAAGTAAAGATTGTATGGGGCGGTTATTTCCCATCCATCTATCCGGATTCGGCGCTGAATGCGAAATATGTAGATTTCGTGGTACGCGGCCAGGGCGAAGATACACTGCTGGAGTTACTCGATGCATTGCGGGGAAATAGACCGTTCGACTCGATCCTCGGCCTTTCCTATAAGGACTCGTTCGGCTTGCATCGCAGCAATCGCGAGAGGCCAATGAAAGGACCGGACAGTTTCCCATGGTCTCCGTTTCATCGTGTGCCGGTAAAGCAATATCTGCGCCCGTCGTATTTCGGAAAGCGAACGGCAGTCCATCATGCCAGCATCGGTTGCCCATTTAATTGCAGTTTCTGCGGGGTCCATGCTGCCTATGGACGCGATGAAAAGATGGAATCGCCACAGCGGACCTACGCGATCCTCAAACATCTGGTCGACGAATACGGTGCCGACTCCGTGCAGTTCTATGACATGAACTTCTTCCTTCGCGAGGATCATGCTGTTGAATTACTCGAATTGCTCGTCCCCTTGAAGCTGCGGTGGTGGTGTGAGGCGCGAGTTGATATTATGTCGCGCTATTCTGACACTACGATGGCCCTGATTCGGCGCGCGGGCTGCACGATGATCTTCTTTGGCGCAGAATCGGGCTCCGACTGGGCGCTCAAAGAAATGCAGAAAGGGATCACCACCGAAGAGACGCTGATTATGGCGCGCCGTACACGGGAGTTCGGCATCATTCCAGAATTCTCGTTTGTGGTGGGCAATCCCAAGGATCCGGAGCGGGATACGCGCGAGACCCTGCAGTTTATCAGGAAAATCAAGCGTATCAATCCAGACTCGGAGATCATTGTGCAGCACTACACGCCGACACCGCAGCCAGGATCAATGTACGGAGATGTGGACGGAAAGATTGCGTTCCCCGACACGCCGACACAATGGGCGACCAAACAATGGATGGATTTTACGCTGCGCATCGATACAAGCGCTCCGTGGCTGAAGAAAAAGACCAGAAAGCTCATCGATAATTTTGAGCTTGTGGTGGCATCCCGCTGGCCAACCGTGCAGGATATTCGCGCTCCGCGCTGGAGCAGGGCACTGCTGCAGATGCTCAGCGCATGGCGGTATACCATGCAAATCTACAGCTATCCGGTTGAGTTGGAACTTGCGAACAGGTTCATCCAGCTTAGAAAGCCCAAGCGGGAGAGCCTATGAGCCGACTGACTCGCGGCATAGGCGGTAACTCGGCGAAAGAGCTGCGCTGCGATGATCAATTCGACGCATGGGCGCAGTCCTACGACGAACAGCCGAATCCTCTACTAACACTTGAAAAACGCTACCTGGAAAAGATGCTTCCCGACCTATCTGGCCAGGATGTTCTGGATTCTGGATGTGGATCTGGGCGATGGCTGAGTTATCTCGCCGGCAGAAAGCCGCATACCCTGCGAGGAATCGATATCTCCGCGACAATGCTGGAGGTTGCAGCGCAGAAGGAGATTCCAGGCGCAGAACTTTGCCAAGGTCCGTGCAATGCGACCCCGTTTGGAGACCACTGCTTCGACCTAATCTTATCTTCGTTTGTATTGAGTTATATAGAGGACATATACGGATTGGCCGCAGAGACAGACCGAATCGCACGAAATGGATGCCACCTGTTCCTGTCGGATATGCATCCGGAAACGCAGGAGTGTTTGGGCTGGAGGCGCACCTTTCGAAAGGATCAGAACGAGATTGAACTCAAGACCGTGACGCACGGCCTTCGAAAGATCGCTGCGATCTTCGATTCTCTGGGATGGGAATTGTGCTCGGCAATCGAGCCGGAATTCGGAACTCCTGAACGCGAGATCTTTGCCAGCACCGGTCGGCTACACCGCTTCCATGAAGCGCATGACCACCCGGCTATCTATCTATTGCATCTGCAGAAATGCCAAGAAGATCATCATGGAGCTGAGCAGCAAAATCAGACAATAATACGCAGCGCTTTTTGCGCCTTTGGGCCGCACGAGAAAGTACGCGCCTCCGTGCGAATGAGCGGAGGTCGGGTAACTCACCTGCTGAGTGATCGGTTTCCAGAGTCTGTTGCTGCGCCCTGCAACCTAGAGATTGACCTGAACGGCTACTTGCTACTGCCTGGTCTGATCAACGCGCATGACCATCTGGAGTATGCTCTATTCCCGAGGCTGGCAAGCTCAGGTTACCCAAACGCTTCAGCCTGGGCGAGAGATATACAGAACAGCTTTGCAGATGAGATCGCTTTGCACCGATCTGTTCCCAGAGATGTGCGTCTATGGTGGGGCGGCTTGCGGAACCTCCTCTGCGGAGCAACAACGGTATGCCATCACAATCCTCCTCAACTGGAGTTGCAGCGACCCGACTTTCCGGTAAGAGTTGTTCAGGAGTTCGGATGGGGTCATTCCTTGACGTTTGGCGGAGATCTTCACCAAGCGTACTCGGCTACTCCTCAAGCGAGAGCGTTTATTGTGCATGCATGTGAAGGAATTGACAACGATGCACAAGAGGAGATTTGGGAGCTTGACCGGCTCGGAGTCCTGGATGCAAATACAGTCCTAGTTCACGGATTGGCTATGGATCGAGAAGGCGTTGCGCTCATGCGTGAGCGTGGGGCATCGCTTGTAGTCTGCCCGTCTTCCAACAAATTTCTGTTTGGTAGGGTGCCGGATATGCATCTTCTCGGCGGAATTGATCGGCTGGCTCTGGGAAGCGACTCACCATTGACGGCAGTGGGCGACCTGCTGGACGAACTTCAGTTTGCAGCGCGCTTTTGTGACGTTCCGCCCCAGGTCACGTATGGCATGGTGACAGAAGCTCCTGCCGCGATGCTCCGCCTGCAAAATGCAGAGGGCTCGATAAGAGTCGCCGGGAGGGGAGACCTGATCGCCATTCGGGATACAACCTGCAATGCGGCAGACAGGTTGCAGACGCTCTCTGCGTCAGACGTAGAGTTCGTGATGATTGGAGGACGTGTCCGGCTAGCTTCCGAGGCGGTTCTTGAGCGCCTGCCATTGTTGGCAAAACAGGGACTGGAGCCATTGTGGATTGATGGAACTGTCCGATGGCTGCGGGCTCCTGTAAGTGAGCTTTTACGGAGAGCTGAAGAGGTGTTGGGTGCGGGCAATGTGCGGCTAGGCGGTAAGCCGATTCGTATTCCAGCGCGCATGGAGGCTCATCATGTCTGCTGAGTTGACATCGGAAGCTCCAGTGTTTATCCAGCAGCTAGAAGACAACAGGCTGCTGAAAGAAAGGCTTACCAGGCTTCCGATCCTGCTGCTGAACGTCCACGAGCACTGCAACTGCCGCTGCCTGATGTGCGACATCTGGCAACGGAAAGACGGTAAGGAACTCGACCTTGCAGATTTTGCGCGCCATCGCGATTCACTCTTGCGGCTTGGCGTACAGCAGGTAGTCCTTACCGGCGGGGAGCCTTTGCTGCACCGCGATCTTGGAAATCTGTGTAACTTTCTCAGAGAATGCGGCATTCACATAACACTGCTGACTACAGGATTGCTGCTCTCGCAGCGAGCCGCTATTGTTGCGGAGGGCATAGACGAAATCATCGTTTCTCTCGACGGGCCGGAAGAAGTGCATGATCAGGTGAGAAGAGTGAAGGGAGCCTATCGGCTCATCGCCGAGGGCATACGGGCTGTGAGGCTGAGGAAGCCTGGAATGCTTGTTCACGGCCGCAGCACAGTCCAGAAGGTGAATCATCATCTGCTCCGTCAAACGGTGAACGCCGCTAAGGCTCTCTCAATGAATTCGATCTCGTTTTTGGCCGCGGATGTGACCTCTCAGGCATTCAACCGCGAACTAATATGGCCAGGAGAAAGACAGAACCAGATCATACTTACTAGGCAGGAAATTGAGTCGCTGGATCACGAAGTTGAAGCGTTGATTCGAGAGAATTACCATGATATCGGTTCGCGTTACATTCTCGAATCGCAGGAAAAGTTAAAACGCATCGTCCGCCGCTTCAGGGAGCAGTTAGGAGAACTGGCGCCGCTCGCTCCGCCGTGCAAGGCGCCGTGGGTGTCGGCGGTCATTGAGGTAGATGGTTCTGTACGCCCATGTTTCTTTCACAGGTCTATCGGAAGCATTCAGGCGCAGACTTTGGAGCAGGCAATCAACAGCGAAGAGGCGCTAGAGTTTCGTGCGGCGCTGGATATAAGTCAGAACCCTATTTGTAGCCGATGTGTCTGCTCTCTGAACTATAAGCCTCATGAGCATCTTCCCGATTAAGTGTGCGTATATCTTGGCCAGTTGCGGAGCGAGTAGTCAAGTCCCAAAAGTTCAACGATCCACAGATATTGGATACCGTTTTAGCCAAGAGAAATAAGGTATTTCGAGTTAATCGTCTGATCGCGCGCAGGCTGTGAACCAAGCAAGCCCTCCGTCATAATGACGGAGGGCTTGCTTGGTTGTAATTAACACCCCTACCAGCCGATGGCAACGATCAGGGTGTCTGGGTAATTGCAGCTTACGTCGCTTGAGAAGCCGCCGTTGTCGTTGTACGGAAATCCATACGCCAAATCGTTGATAGCCTGCGCATCGATCCATTGCGCATAGTGGTCGTAAGGATCCTGTTGATAGAAGACAGCCGGATTGCTCTGCATTCCCGCCGCCTGAGGGACGCTGTTGTTGAGATTCCCGTCTGGACTAAACACCACCGTGCCTGAAACCGGCGCGGTATGGCGATAGATTGCGGCCGAGAGGTCCGACTCATCTATTCCACTAGCGTTCGGACCGGCCAACGGAACGGTGAGTCCGTTAAATGCCCAAACAGCACTGATGTAGTTGGCGTAGTAGTTCATGTCGGCTCCGGGTTGGCCGTTCACCACTGCGTTGAAGCCCGCCCCGCCTGGCTCGATGATCCGGTAAGGAGCATAGATCAGGTCGGACTGGAAATCGCCGCCGGGATTCGAAGGAGCTGCGTTGGCATAGCGTTGGAAGGTCACAGAGCGATCTTCCTTGAAAACCTCTAGATCCTCACCAACCGCAATGTTGGTTCCAATCGTATTGTTGGGTCCGTCGCTGCAGGTCAATTGCATCGCTTCCTTGATACCGAATGCATCCACGCGGGTTGTGTCGACATTGATTGAATTGGGGGCGTCCCCGACAGTAAATTCGAGGAAATCCCAATAGTCAGTGTTGTCCAGCGTCGCTGACGGATCGTTCAAGTAAATGTACAAGCGCCCCGCAGGGTTAGCCGGCATATCGTAATACGGCTGCTGCGCGAGAGTGAACTGCGATGCAACCCCATTGATATTCGCCGTCCAGCTTATCTGATCGTCTGTGTACTTGCCGTTTGTCCGGTTCAAGAACTTCAGCATGACCACGTTCTTTTTTGCCGGAAGGCCGCTTGCATCAAAGAAGGGCGCGCCTCCCCACAGGTTGGGATTGAGGGCTGGCGTTGTTGCGGTTACAGTCACGCTGGACGGCGAACTACCCAGGCCGTTGTTGGCGATGACCTGGTAGTAGTAGGTGGTAGAGGCAGAGACAAGCTCGTCCTGGTACCAGTTGGTCTTCACGTTTCCAATCAAATTGCTTCCGGACGGCGTGAAGTTAGCTGTCGTGCTCCGATAGACGTTATAGGTGGTCACTGTCGTCCCCCACCCCGAGTTGGTCGAGTTCCACATCAGGTCAACTTCGTTGGCGTCCTCTGCCAACGCGGCCAACCCGGTCAACACCTCGGGCTTGGCGGTGGACTGCGTTGCCGGCAGCGATGTGGCCGAAGCCGTGGCAGCTACAGAAACACCCGAAAGGGTTGAGGCGATGACCTTGTAGTAATACGTTGTGCCGGGCTGAACGCCAGGACCTTGAGGAGGCGTCAGTGTGGCAGGATAGTTGTTATCGAGGTAGTTAGTCAGCCCGAGCGTGGTGCCCATGAGGTTCGACGCCGACGGAGTAAAGTTGGACGTCGTACTGCGGTAGATCGAGTAGGTCACCGGAGCGGTATTGGGAGCAGGGGCAGTGCTTGCAACCCAGCGCAGATCGAGCTGCTGGGGAGCAGAACCGACCGCCACCAGGTTGGTCGCAGGGGCGATTGTGACAGGAGCGGGCGTGGTTGCGGTGGCCTGCGCCGAGGCTGCCGATGGGCCTTCCGCGTCGACCGCTTTCACGACGTAGTAGTAGGCTGTCGTGGCGGTGAGACCGGTGTTGCTAAAGGTCGTGCCAGTCAACCCGCTCGCAATCAGCGTGGTCGGATTCGCGGTCGTTCCGCCGTAGACATTGTAGGATTTGATGCTGCAGTTAGCCGGAGGGGTAACCGCGGACCAACTCAGGTTGATGACACTGGGATAAGCCGCCGTCGCAGTCAGACCGGTGGGAGCAGCGGGCAGCGTGGTGCAGGGAGTGGCGTCGAGGATCTCAATGCCGTTGAACATCGGTTGATTCGTGGAGCCGTCGGTGAATGCGATCACCATATTGCCGCTGCTATTGGCCGGCTCGGTGAACTGCTCAACCACTGCCGTATCGCCCGCGCCGGCCGTGGCAACAATGTCGAAATTGGTCAGCACCTGTGTGCCGTTGATGGACACATTGAATTTACGGCTGCCGGCTGTTGTGAAATACACCTCCGCAAAGTGCAGGCGAACGATGTAATTGGTTCCAGCAACCAGATTTGGAATCGTATACGTCACGACTCCTTGCCCAGCCGTCTGGTAGACTGCCGCCGGCGCAGCAGTCGCCGCGATGCTGGCGGGAATGGTAATTGTGTTGGTGGTCGAGGCGGTAGTCTCGCCGGCGCTGAAGTATTCGTCGGCGACAAAGGAATTGTCACCGCCGGCGGAGCTGCTTACCGCCGGACCCCCGGCGTTGATTGATACGTAGCCGACGTTAGATGCGGCAGCTTGCGTGGTGGCAGTAGCGGTGTTGGATGCGGCCGAAGTCTCTCCCGAGATGGTCGCTTCCACCGTGTAGCTATACGCGGTGGAAGCTGCTAGCCCAGTGCTGGAATAGGTCGTTGTGCTGACGGTAGCGATCAGCGTCCCGTTTTGGAAGACTTTGTATTGCACTCCGGCAGTGGTGCTGGCCGTCCAGCTCAGATTGATCTGGCTGGACGAGACCGCTGTAGCAGTCAGATTGGTTGGCGCAGCGGGCGCGGAAGTCGAGGCAGCCGTAAACGTAGCCGAGTAGAAGTTCCACTCGGCATTGTCCTGGTTGAGGGTGAGGGTTTGCTTGCCGGCTGGCAGTGTAACAGTAGCTGTTACGGTCTTCCAGGTTTCCCAGCCGCCGGTATTTG
>CAZHKN010000155.1:0-11949 GCA_964532725.1 uncultured Occallatibacter sp. | reverse complement strand
TGATGCTGGCGAGGTCAGCGAGTTCGCGCTGGTGGCGGGCCGCGGAGGCGGCGAGGGAGTAGTCGTCGAGCAGGTCGTTGTAGCGGTAGTCACCGACGGCAGTCGCCAGGGTCGGACTCATCTTGAGGCTGGCCTGCCAGTACTCGTCAAAGAGAGCGTTCTGGGCGGCTAGGCGCGAGGCTACGGAGGCAGGCGTCTGGGCAGAGGCGAAAGTGAGCATCGTGACCAGGAATAAAGCGGAGGCGGTGAGCACGTGGGGACGCATGAGTAGAAGGATAGCAAAACCTCTGGAATTGCCGGGCGCCCCATCCTTCGCTTCTTCTATAGAAAAAGCGAAGGATGTGGGCACCCACAGTTGTCGGCGGTTTAAGATTTCAAAAGCTTAGGGTGCGCCACCCGCGATTTACATCCCACGCGGGCCAAGGCGGCGGCTCCCGGCAGAAACCTATTTAAGCTAGGTTAGACGGAAAGCCAACTTTCGCTTTACAAAGCTCGCTACCATCATTATTATTTCCGGGTCAGAAATGAAGAGAAAATTCTGGCTCTTAGGAAAATCCAGTTCATCTTTGTTCATGACCTTCGGAGTTCTCATGATGCGTATTTCTTCGTATGTGTTTGCGATTGCAGGCTTGACTCTCTTGATGGTGCCGAGGACAGTATCGGGACAGCAAATCGCGACCGATGTCTCAGCCGCGCTTAATGGGGTAATAATTGTACCGGGAGTACAAATCAGCTTTGCCGGTGACACCACAAACCGGAAATATGAGAACAATCAAACTGGCGCAACTCCGGTAAAAACCTACATATATCCGGATGGTCGCGAGAAATTCTTCATCGAGGATAGCATCCTGAAAGGCTTCCTACACCTTGGCGCGGAGTATCCAAGGTTCTGGGATATCGGGACTAAATTCAAAGTCACCGCTATCAAATTGGAAAAGCAAGATATTGAACTTCTTCTCACTCCCCTCTCGGGAGGAAGTGACGTAGGGGATGTCAAACTAATGCTTGGGGCTGACTATAGCGCAAAGTCGACTCCCGAATTAGTGGCACAGATCAATCAAATACTCAAAGTGGGGACAGTAGAGGCTCTTAAGCCTCCCGCTGCAACTTCCTCAGCTTCCTCTCAAGTAGCTCTCGACTGCGTACCAAACCAAGATATGGTTGACAATAGCTTAACAGAGGTTGTCTTCGATGAGGGCTCTCGAACTGCGACTTTTCAGACCGTCGGCAAGCCGAAGCCAATGCAGCCAGCAGTGTTTACAGATGCTCAGATCGAATGGAACAATGGCCTTCCTGGCACAAATCGAGAATTCTACTCATTAAGTAGATCAAACGGGGTCTTGGCGATTAAGAATACTGACACAACTATGGCGAGGATCACGGGAAGAAGTAACCTCAACCACGTTGACACAATGTTGTTCACATGCTCCGTTAGGACGAAGAAGTTTTAGGCAGGTGGCCCGGTCATCGGCCCTGAAGAATTACCATGAGCGATGAGAAGCTGTGCCCTGTTCATCACAGTTTTATCGTGATGAGCGGGCGGCTGGACGGGTGTCCCATCCTCCGATTTTTCCTAGCGAAGGGACGGGTGCGGGCGAGACGCCCACACGACAGCCGGTCTGGAGACCGGCTCTACTTGCCCAAAAACGAAGAGGCCGCACAAGGCGGCCCGCTCTAGCCCTATTGTGCCCCAGGCTGGGGTTTAGCAGGCTCACGCCTGCATACAACTATCATTATTCTGCGTCTTTCCTGCCGTTCATTGCAAGCAAATTCCAAGCCCACTTCCCGCCGTCAATCCGACCCGTTGCGGATTACTCGCCACATACCGAACCGCCCCGTCATGCGTACCATTGCACACAATTGCCAGCCGTCAGCGCACAATAGCAACTGAACAAAGGGCGAGTCCGCGCCGTCAGCGGACTGAGAGAGAAGGGAAGCATACCCCCTCCCCCCTATCTATATTTTCAAAACCTTGCAGGTAATTAACTGGGTTTGTGAAACTGTGGCAATTACGCCGTGGCTCGTTGCTGTTCCTGGCCGAGGCGTACGCTCACCACCTTCGAGACGCCCGGCTCCTGCATCGTGACGCCGTAGATCATATCCGCCGAGCTCATCATGCGCTTGGAGTGGGTGACGAGCAGGAACTGCGTCTCCTGGCTCAGCGAGTGGAGCAGGTCGGCGAGGCGGCCAACGTTGGTTTCGTCGAGCGCGGCGTCCACTTCGTCGAGCACGCAGAAGGGGCTGGGCTGGTACTGGAAGATGCCAACGAGCAGCGCCAGTGCAGTGAGCGCTTTTTCTCCGCCGGAGAGCAGCAGCACATTTTGCAGCTTCTTGCCCGGCGGCGAAGCAACAATCTCCAACCCGCTCTCGGCCTGATTCTCCGCGTCAGTCAAGCGGAGGAATGCTTGCCCGCCGTGGAAGAGCCGCGTAAAGACCACTGCAAAGTTTTCATTGATGCGGGCAAAGGCCTCGTCAAACTTGGTGCGGGAGATTTGATCGATCTCCTTGATCGTCTCTTGAGTGTTCTCGATGGACTCGGTGAGATCTTTGCGCTGGATTTCAAGGAAGCCATGCCGCTCAGCGGTTTCCTTGTATTCATCGAGCGCCATCATGTTTACCGGACCCATCTGCTCGATCTTCTGGCGAAGAGTGCGCGTGGTCTCTTCCTCGGCGGCGAGAGCCTCATCGGCGATATGGACAATCGTCGCATCGGCGCGCAGTTCGGCGGCTTCGACGTTGACTTCGGCAAGGCAACCTGCTTCCAGATGCTCTAAGTCCGAGCGCAATTTCGCGACTTGACTTGATCGTCCGGAGCGCTCCTCGCGCAGCTGATCGACAGCAACGCGGCCGGTTTTCAACTGCGCCTCAATGGCCGCCAACTGCTGGCGCAGCCCGACAGCCTGGCCTGCCAGCGTTTGCGCCAAAGCAATGGCTTCGGCACGGGCAGCGGTCAGCTCCTGCTGGCGCAGGACAAGCTCAGCGCTCTCTCGGGTGCGCTGCTCACGCTCGGCTGTTGCGGCGGTCTGCTGCTGCTCGATAGTCTGCACGCGACGTTCGAGATCGGCATGGAGGCGATCAATGCGCTGGAATGCGGCTTCGGCTCCGCGGCGGCGCTCTTCGAGTCCTGCGAGTTCCGCCGTGACTCGCGCCGCTTCCTGTTGCAGGCTCTCGCGCTGCTGACGGAGCAGAGCGAGTTGCGCCTGCATCTCGTCCAGGCTGGCTTCGGCGGCGTGGTGCTCGGCTTCGAGCTTGAGCGTTTCTTCGCGCTTTTGATCAATGACCAGCTTCTTGGCTTCGCGGGCCTCTTTGTTGCGCGCGGCTTGCATCGCCCAATCCTGCAAACGCCGCTCGACGCGCTGGGCCTCGGCCTCCATCTGCTTCAATGCCGCGCCCTGGTCGGCGGTGTCGCGTTCGGCGATGCGCCGCTCTTCACTGCGGGCTTCGAGTTGTCCGGCCATCTCTTCGATCAGGCGGGCGAGGGTTGAGGCTTCGGCCTCGGTCCGGGCCAACTCCGCATCCAGTTTGGCCAGCTTGGCTTCGGTCTCGCGCAGTTCGCGCTTGAGGGCCAGCGGACCCTCGCTGGCCGGCTTGCCGCCGGTCACGGTCGCATTGTGGAAGCACTCACCCTCAGGGGTAAGGAAGTAGGCGCTGGTGTGACGGGCGGCAAGGCGCAGGGCCTCGCCGGGATCTTCGACCAGATAACCGTTGCCCAGCTTGGGAAGAATCCCTTCCAGCGAGCGGCCAAAACCGTTGAGAACCTTGATTGAATCGCGCAGCGGCGTAACGCCAGAGGCAGTGATTGCATCGAGAGTGCCAGCTGCATCGGCTGCTGCCGCCTCAGGGTGAATGAGGAATGTAGCGCGGCCATCGACGCCGGATTTGAGCAGCTTGACGCCTTGCTCGGCGGTGACCCAGCTTTCGACGACGATGTAATTCAGCTCCTCGCGGAGAAACTCATCGACAACGCCTTCATGCGCGCCGCTGACTTCAAGAAAATCAGCCAGCGTGCCGACAGGCGAGTGACCCTCGCCCAGCGCACCAGGCTTGAGCAAACGCCGCACCGTGTCGGTGGAGTAGCTGTGATTGCGAATCAGGGCTTCGAGCGAGTTATGCCGCCCCTTGACCGAGGCGTGCTCGCTGCGGAGTTGATTGGCGCGGGCGCGCAGAGCATTTTCCTCGGCGCGGCGGGCTTGCAGGGACTCACGCAGCGCGGCGATCTCCGCTTCAAGGCGCTTCAAGGATTCGGTGGCGGATTCAAAACGCTGACGCGCCTGCCCGCTCTCGACGCCGATGTTTTCCAGCTCATTTCGCGCCTGGCCCATCTCGGCTTCAAGCCGGTCTGCCTCGCGCTCCAATGCTGCAAGGCTCTCCTCGCCCTGCGCGGTGTTGTTGCGGGCGTTGCCGGCCAGGGTGAGCAGATGCATCGCGTGACGGCGGCTGGCTTCGAGTTGCCGCTCGGCGACAAAGACCTCCTCGGCAGCGGTGCGCGCCTCCAACTGGCGGGCCTCGACCTGCTGGCGGAAGGCTTTGGCCTCATCCGCTGCGGACTCTAAGAATGTATGCTGCTGGCTGCGCTCCTCAATGATGCCGGCCAACTGAACGCGGGTTTGCTCCAACTCGGTTGCCGCTGCTGCAAGGCGGGCTTCCAGGTCGCCGATGCGCTCGGTGTTGCCGCGCTCGCGCGCTGCCGCGCGCTCCAGCTCGACTGCGGTGGTGTTGGCGCGGTTCTGCGCCTCCTGGCCTTCGCGGTCCAGCTCGTAGCCGCGCTCGGTGAGCGTGTGCTGGCTGGCCTCCTGCTGTTCAATCTCGGCAGCGGAGGTGTTGATCCGCTCACTCAGCGCATTGATCTCTTGCTCAAGCTGCGCCTGGCTTGCATCCATCTGCGCCATGCGGCTGGCCAGCACAACTCGCAGTTTGGCGCGCAGCTCGTCGCGGACAGCGGCATAACGCTCGGCCTTGGCCGCCTGGCGCTTGAGCGAGTTCATCTGACGGGTGACTTCTTCAAAGATGTCGTCGACGCGGGCCAGGTTCTGCTTGGCGCTTTCCAGGCGCAGCTCAGCGAGGCGCTTTTTCGTCTTGAAGCGCGTAATCCCCGCTGCTTCCTCAATGATGGCCCGGCGGTCGTGGGGCTTGGAACTGAGCAGTTGCCCGATGCGCTCCTGGCCGATGATCGCGTAGCTCTCCGGGCCGAGTCCCGTGCCCATGAAGATGTCCTGAATGTCGCGCAGGCGGCAGAGCTTGCCGTTGAGCAGGTACTCGCTTTCGCCGGTGCGGAACAAGCGGCGGGTAATGACGATCTCGCCTTTTTGCGGAGTGCGATGAAATTTGCGGCGGCGAATCTTGAGGACGACGGCCTGCGGGCCAGCAGTGCCTGCCTGTAGATTGCCAGAACCAACTTCTTGTGCTGCTGCCGCCTGTGAAGGTTCCGCTCCATCCTCTTCAAGTACCTGTCCCGGCTGCTCGGAGGCGATAATCTCTTCAGCCTCGGCGGCGCGTTCGCGGCGCACCTGGGCCTCATCCCAGTCGGTTGGCGCCTCGTGCTCGACCTCGACCTCCGGCTCGACCGGCACAGGGCCTTCGTAAGCCTCGGGATCGACCATGGTCAGCGTTACCTCGGCCATGCCCAGCGCCTTGCGCTCGCGGGTGCCGGCGAAGATCACGTCCTGCATGTGCGTGCCGCGCAGGGTTTTGGCGCTCTGCTCGCCGAGCACCCAGCTTACGCCGTCCAGAATGTTGGACTTGCCGCATCCATTCGGCCCCACCACCACGGCGATTCCGGTGCCGCGCACCGTCAACTCGGTGCGGTCGCAAAAGCTCTTGAAGCCGAGGATATGGATCTTCTTTAGTTTGAGCATCTTTTCTCCGAATCTAGTGGGGCTGGGAGGAACCCGCACGGAAACCGCTTCCTCCGCGCACTCCTAACCGGTTTGGACGCGGCCCAAGTCTTTCCGCGGGCCGAGAAATATTGCCGTCCGATTACAGACTCTACGGAGTTGGAGGGGCAGGGTCAACGGCGGGAAACGGGGTTTTTGTGGATAAGGGAGTCCGGAATTCCCTATCTGAGAAAATACTCATCCGGTGTTGCAGAATTGGGATTTTCTAAGGAATTGATGCGGTTTTTTCCACAGTGAAATGGCGAGGTTCCGGCACGATATCAAGCTTGCAGGAAAATCTGCCCGACGGTTGGGCTTGTGCTCAAGTTCGGCGCTTGTAGCCAAGCCGGATTGCCTTCTCGCGATCTTCGCGCGCGCCATCCTTGTCTCCCATGTCGCCGCGCGTGATGCCCCGGTTGTAAAAGGCCAGTGCAAAGTCCGGCTTGAGCCGTATTGCCTCATTGTAATCCTTGAGTGCGCCCACATGATCGCCTTTGGCGCGGCGCGCAACGCCCCGATTGTGGAAGGCGTCGGCATAGTCCGGCTTGAGCCGTATTGCCTCGTTGCAATCCTTGAGTGCGCCCTCAAGGTCGCCTTCGCCGTAGCGCGCAGCGCCCCGGTTGTAAAAGGCCAGTGCAAAGTCCGGCTTGAGCCGTATTGCCTCGTTGTAATCCTTGAGCGCGCCCTCAAGGTCGCCTTTATCAAAGCGAGTAAGGCCACGGTTGTAGAAGGCATCTGCACAGTCCGGCTTGAGCCGGATCGCCTCGTTGTAATCCTTGATCGCGCCCTCAAGGTCGCCTTTGGCCCAGCGAGCATTGCCCCGACCGACAAAGGCATCTGCACCGTCCGGTTTGAGCCGGATTGCCTCGTTGTAATCCTTGATCGCGCCCTCAAAGTCGCCTTTATCAAAGCGAGCAATGCCACGGTTGATGAAGGCTTTTGCATAGTCCGGCTTGAGCCGTATTGCCTCGTTGTAATCCTTGATCGCGTCTTCAAGGTCGCCTTTGGCCCCGCGAGTAGTGCCCCGGTTGTAGAAGGCATCTGCCTCGTCCGGCTTGAGCCGGATTGCCTCGTCGTAATCCTTGATCGCGCCCTCAAGGTCGCCTTTGGCCCAGCGAGCATTGCCCCGGCTGTTGAAGGCACCGGCATAATCCGGTTTGAGCCGGATTGCCTCGTTGTAATCCTTGATCGCGCCCTCAAAGTCGCCTTTATCAAAGCGAGCAATGCCACGGTTGATGAAGGCTTTTGCATAGTCCGGCTTGAGCCGTATTGCCTCGTTGTAATCCTTGATCGCGTCTTCAAGGTCGCCTTTGGCCCCGCGAGTAGTGCCCCGGTTGTAGAAGGCATCTGCCTCGTCCGGCTTGAGCCGGATTGCCTCGTCGTAATCCTTGATCGCGCCCTCAAGGTCGCCTTTGGCCCAGCGAGCATTGCCCCGGCTGTTGAAGGCACCGGCATAATCCGGTTTGAGGCGGATTGCTTCGTTGGAATCCTGGAGCGCGCCCTCGACGTCACCATTGGCAAGGCGCGCAGTAGCCCTGTTTTTGAAGTCCCCTGCGGATTTCGGTATTAGCCGAATTGTCTCGTCGTGATTCTTGATCGCATCCTCTACGCCGGTGCCGCCGCGCCGTGTACCGTCCTGAAAAGTGGAGGTTTTCTGGGTGATGGGATTGAGTTGATACGCCAGATTGTAGTCTTCAAGTGCACCATCTGGATCACCCTTGGAGTACCGCGTAACGCCCCGGTTGATGATGGCCTCAACATAGTCCGGTTTAAGCCGGATTGCCTCTGTATAAGAACGAATCTTTTCGTCAGGGTCGGCGGCGTCAAACCCGCGCTCAAACCACTGCTGTGCCGTCAATTCCTTTTCCTGGACAGCCGGTGCCGCGACGGCGGCGGCCTTCTGCTCGGTGGCGGCTTCCACAGCGGCAGGCGATGGCGGATGCAGCACTGCTGTCAGCGCCACATTCAGGAACCTGTCGCGCAAGCGGCTCATGGCCTCCAAAAAGTACTCCGGCGGAATGGTCATGCCGCTGTATCGCTTGAGAGTTTCCAACTTGCCTGTGAGTTGACTGGCGATTGTCGGCGAACCGAAGTCGAAGCCCTCCAGCATCAGCGGCACAATGTTGCGCTTGCTGTCGAGGGCAGTCTCGATCTCGCGGCGCAGCCAATCGCCCGTTTTGCCACAACCCTCCAGCGCGGAAGGGGTGAGAAGGACGAGGAAATGCGCCCGCGCCGTGATGTTGCCGAGGATCACGCCCGCGAAATCGCCGCTGGCGATGCCGTTGTAATCGAAGAAGACATCGAAACCGTACTGAGTAAGATTCTGGAAGATGGCCAGCGCCCAGGGGACGTTGGTGCGGCGATAGCTGATGAAAACCGTCTTCTCGATCTTTTCCATACAGCCGGCCCTTGCTCCTCACTCCGCGGGAATGCTTTGAAGAGTAGCAGAATTGCGCCGAATGCGGGCAGGCGAAATAGCTACGATTGCGGGCCCAGCGCCTTGCCCACGGCTTTGCGGATTGCCTTTTCGAGCGCGCGCAGCGCCTGCGGACGGGGGAAGCCGGGGCGGCTGGCCAGCCGAACAGTGCGTGAGGATGCGCCGGAGAGTGGGCGGACGGCGATTCCGCGCTGCCCGAGAGAGCTGACGGCGAGCGCCGGGATCAGTGTCGCTCCGTAGCCGGCGGCCACCAGATTGACCAGCGTCTCCAGATTCGCTGCCCGCAGATTGCGCTGCAGGCCATTGCCGCCCGGCGTGGCCTTTGCGTTGCAGGCAGCCAGCGCCTGATTGGCCAGGCAGTGGCCGTCGGCCAAAACCAGCAGTTCATCGGCCAGCTCATCCTCGGCTACGGCGGTGCAACTGGCGAGGCGATGGTCGGGCGGCAGGGCAACAAGGAGCGGCTCGGCAAACAGGGCAATCTCGGTGATCTCCGGGGCTTCTTCGGCGCTGGCGATCAGCGCCGCATCGAGCCGGTGATGGCGCAGGCCGTCGAGCAACGCGCGGGTCTGGTCTTCCCACAGCTCGATGGTCAGGCCGGGGTGAGAGAGCCGCAACGGTTTCAGAATCAGCGGCATCAGGTAGGGCGCAAGCGTCGGAATCACGCCCAGCCGCAACGGGCCGACCAGGGGATCGCGCGCCGCGCGGGCTACGGCTTCCATCTGCGCGGTTTCAGACAAGGCCCGCTGGGCGTGGAGGAGAATCTGGCTGCCGACCGGGGTGAGGGAGACGCGCTTGTTGGTGCGTTCCAGAAGCGTGACGCCCAGTTCCTCCTCCAGTTTGCGGATCTGGCCGCTCAGCGTCGGCTGGCTGACGTTGCACGACTCCGCCGCGTGCC
This sequence comes from uncultured Occallatibacter sp., assembly GCA_964532725.1. Taxonomy (GTDB): domain Bacteria; phylum Acidobacteriota; class Terriglobia; order Terriglobales; family Acidobacteriaceae; genus Telmatobacter. Next base: position 2,744 of record CAZHKN010000155.1, on the reverse strand, counting down.
CAAAGTGCCGGTATTCGGCGACAGCGACCAGATAGCGCAATTCCTGCAAATTCATCTGTTTGGCGCTCCCAATCAAAGTATAGATAATAACGATTGTAATTGTAGAAACAATCGATTTTACTTATCGCCATGCGAGGGCTAACTTCACAGAGTGGGCGTATGATTGCTCCGGGCAACTTAACGACGCCTCGCGCATCAGAGTACCGAAGACCTACGTTGAGACAGAAGATTTACATCGATCATCAACAGAAAACCAAGCACAGGGAAACGACGGAGCTGCGCCCATGCCAGAGTGCATGATTCCAACTGGCGACGCTCCAAAGGAGAGAACGATGTCAGACGAAGCAAAATGCCCGTTTTCGAGCGGCGCTCGCAAGCACACAGTAGCTGGAACCCCAACCAACGCCAACTGGTGGCCCGATCAGCTGAACCTGAAGATATTGCACCAGCACTCGCAGCTCTCCAATCCCCTCGGCGAGAGCTTCGATTATGCCAAAGAGTTCAAGAGCCTGGACCTGGATGCCGTGATCAAGGATCTCCATGCCCTCATGACCGACTCGCAGGCGTGGTGGCCAGCGGACTACGGCCACTATGGGCCGTTCTTCATCCGCATGGCATGGCATAGCGCGGGCACCTATCGCATTGCCGATGGCCGCGGAGGCGGAGGCCGGGGAGCGCAGCGGTTCGCTCCGCTCAATAGCTGGCCGGACAATGTGAGCCTGGACAAGGCGCGGCGGCTGCTCTGGCCGATCAAGCAGAAGTATGGCCGCAAGCTCTCCTGGGCCGATCTGATGATTCTCGCAGGCAATGTGGCGCTGGATTCGATGGGATTGAAGACCCACGGTTTCGGTGGCGGGCGTGTGGACATCTGGGAGCCGGAAGAGGACGTCTACTGGGGTCCTGAGACCAAGTGGCTGGGCGACGAACGCTACAAGGGCGACCGTCAGTTGGACAATCCTCTCGGCGCCGTCCAGATGGGCCTGATCTATGTGAATCCGGAAGGGCCGAACGGCAACCCGGACCCGATTGCCGCAGCCCGGGATATTCGCGAGACCTTTGCGCGCATGGCGATGAATGATGAGGAGACCGTAGCCCTGATCGCCGGTGGTCACACCTTCGGCAAGGCGCATGGCGCAGCCGATCCGAACAAGTACGTGGGCCGCGAACCAGAGGGCGCGCCAATCGAAGAGCAGGGCCTGGGCTGGGCGAGCAGTTTTGGCACGGGCAGCGGCGTTGATGCGATCTCAAGCGGCCTCGAAGGCGCATGGACCGACAACCCCGTGAAGTGGGACAACGACTACCTGGAAAATCTCTTCAAGTATGAGTGGGAGCTGACCAAGAGTCCCGCAGGCGCTCAACAGTGGACGCCCAAGGACGGGGGAGGGGCCGGTACCGTGCCGGATGCGCACGACCCCAAGAAGAAGCACGCTCCTATTATGTTCACGACCGACTTATCGCTGCGATTGGACCCGATCTACGAGAAGATTTCCCGTCGCTTCCTCGCTCATCCGCACGAGTTCGCGGAAGCCTTCTCCAAGGCTTGGTTCAAGCTGACGCACCGCGACATGGGACCCGTCTCGCGCTATCTTGGCCCGCTGGTTCCCAAGGAGCCGCTGCTCTGGCAGGATCCGATTCCCGCAGTGGATCATGAGCTGATCGGTGAGCCGGAGATCGCTGCTCTGAAGGCCAAAATTCTGGCATCCGGACTTTCCATCTCCCAACTGGTGACCACCGCTTGGGCATCGGCTTCAACCTTCCGCGGTAGCGACAAGCGCGGTGGGGCCAACGGGGCGCGCATCCGCCTAGCGCCGCAGAAGGACTGGGAAGTGAACCAGCCGGCGGAACTGGCCAAGGTACTCGTGAAACTGGAAGCGATCCAGAAGGAATTCAACTCGGCGCAGTCCGGCGGAAAGAAGGTTTCGCTTGCCGACCTGATTGTTCTGGGCGGCTCGGCAGCCGTCGAAGAAGCAGCAAAGAAGGCTGGCCACACTGTAAAGGTGCCCTTCTCGCCAGGGCGCACGGATGCAACGCCAGAGCAGACTGATGTGGACTCTTTCGCCGTATTGGAGCCAGTCGCAGATGGCTTCCGCAACTACATCCGCAAAGGACACGAGGCAGCAGCGGCCGAGTTGCTCATCGACAAGGCAAATCTGCTCACGCTCACCGCTCCCGAATTGACGGTGCTGATCGGTGGCCTGCGCGCGCTCGGTGCAAACTACGGGCACTCCAAGCACGGGGTTTTCACCACGCGATCCGAGACGCTGACCAATGACTTCTTCGTCGATCTCCTCGACATGAATACGAAGTGGGAGAAGTCAACGACTGCCGAAGGAGTCTTGGAAGGGCGAGATCGGGCAACCGGTGAATTCAAGCATGCGGGCACTATCGTCGACCTCGTCTTCGGCTCGAACTCACAGCTCCGCGCCCTTGCGGAAGTCTATGCATCCGCCGACGCGCAGCAATCCTTCGTTCACCACTTTGTTGCCACCTGGACAAAGGTGATGAACCTCGACCGCTTCGACCTTGCCTGATCTTGAAGGAAAAATCCGAAGCCAAGATGCTGGCGTCGTATGGGATTCAGATCACGATTCGGTCAGGAGGCGCTTATGCCTCCTGGCCGAATTGCTTTCGATAAAAGCAATCGGCTTCAGCGCTGTTATGATAAGAGAAGTTGCTAGGCTTCAGCCGCCGTGTGGGCGGTTAGCTCAGTTGGTTAGAGCGCCTGCCTTACAAGCAGGATGTCG